>JBBQDV010000020.1:0-24644 GCA_038320005.1 Cyanophyceae cyanobacterium | reverse complement strand
ACGAGGGACTACGAATTTTGACCTGTGGGACACGGGGCAAAGCCTATCGCCCAGACGTAAGACGCAATAGTAGAGGACGAAAGAAATCTACTGTCTCGCGGTCTGTTGGGTAGGAAGCCGACGGTGTAATCTTTGATTCACCGTTCGGTAGTTCACAAAGATAATGTGGGCAAAAAGAAAGACAAAAAGCTAATACCCTTTGTCTTTAAGCTTTCAAGCTAATAAATCCTAGCTTAACTTTTCTTTTTCTCAATAATCTCAGCAGTTAGAACCATGCTTTGTTCATAGAGGAGATCTCGACCCCAGTGTTCTAGTTGCTTACCGAGAAGTTGTTCTGTTTCTTGGTCAAACAGAGGCGTTACTTGCTGAATGCGACAAGACTGCGCACCACCTCCTGCTTCCATCCGCATACAACCTGTAGTTTCAGAACATAGCACCGTACAACAATCAGCATCAAGATTAGTTGAAGTTAGACGCAGACTAATTAAATCTCCAGAAACTTCTGCCCAATCCGCCGTTGGGATTCCCGCAAGTTCCGCCTCTATCTCCCGTTGATCTTCATCACGGATAAAGTGGACTCGGCGAATATCATAGTCTCCTCCTTCATATTCATAGGTCAGGGGTCGCCATTGCAAACGACCTGCTAACCAACCGAGAAACATCAAAGCTTGCGCCGTATTGCCTTTTTGATAGTCAATTGTCACCCGATCTATTTCTCCAATCAAATGACGACGTTCTGGGGGATCAAAGGCTTCTGCGGTTAACTCTTGCCAAGAAGATAAGCGTCTCCAGTTAAGGTCAGCGACAGGAGTTTGTTTATGGATAAACTCTGTAACTCGCACTAAGTCCGATTCAGGATCATCAAAGTTACTAGAGTCAAGAATGAGGCTATCACAATCACTAACTAAGCGTTGAAATAAGCCATATTCGGGATCAGGGGTTGTTTTCCACCAGATGAATTTGGGAAGTTCTGAAATCATCAGGGCAGAAATCATGCCCCCAATTCGTTCTAGGGCTTCTGTTGTGCCTTTCAGGGTGATGTATTCACAACAAACCAGAGAACTTTGATTTTTCTTTTGTTTGTTAATGGGACAGTAGGCTGAAACCTGAGCCGTAACACCGTTATCAGCACCTGCAAGGGGGCAGAGAGTAATGATCCGACAAGGATTTGCTGACGCGATCGCGTCAGCCACCCCACTGCCTTCTATATCAAGAGCATAGGGTAAAGGAGTCCATTCACCATCGGAAGTAGCAGCACCATTCTCCTTTCCTGCTTGATATTCTTGTCGCAGTCTATTAAGGATCTTCTCATTCGCTTTTCCTGTCGCTTCAAGCCCATATTTTTTCTGCGCAGATTTAACCGCTGCTAAAGTACGCGGTCCAGCAATACCATCAATCGGTCCAAAATAAAAACCCAAGGCTGCGAGCAATTGTTGCGTCTCTTCTGGCTCATAGACTACAAAAGTAAACGTCGTAGCACGGGAAGCCATTAAACCTTCTTCCCCAGAATTGTAATTGTGCCATATCTGTTGAAGTTGGCTCTCAATATCTTCAAGGGAGACATCCGTGGGAGCTTGTAAAGAAACAAGAGGGAGAGATTTGATCATAATTAAAGTTCAGAATTAGGTGAACAACGAGTGAATACCAATGATTTTAATAACTATCTAAGAATTAACTGTTAACCAGTAACCGTTAATGTAATGGTTTTAAATTCTGCGCCAACTGCGACCATCGCTGTTAATCAACAATTCCGCTTCTTTTGGTTGCCAAATTCCAGCTTCATACTCAGGGATGAGGTCAGGATCACTCGGTTGTTCCCAAGCAGACAAAGCAGGAGAGACAATCCGCCATGCTTCTTCAACTTCATCGCCTCGCGTAAATAGGGTTTGATCCCCAAGCATACAGTCAAGTAAGAGACGGTTATAAGCATCTGCTGTCGCCATCCCAAAAGAAGATCCATAGCTAAAGTCCATATTAACTGAGCGAGTTCTTAGTTCTGGTCCTGGTCTTTTCGCTTCAAATTTTAAGGCAATTCCTTCATCGGGCTGAATCCTCATTGTCAGCACATTAGGGGTAATCTGTTGCGCAGCAGATTGGAAAATTAGCAAGGGAACTTCCCGAAACTGAATCGTAATTTCCGTTACCTTCTTGGGTAAACGCTTACCAGTCCGCAAGTAAAAAGGAACTCCCTTCCAACGCCAATTATCTACTAATAATTTCATCGCCACAAAAGTTGGCGTAATCGAGTTAGGATCTACTCCCTCCTCCTCACGATAGCCTGGAACAGGCTTTCCTTTCATCCATCCGCCAGAATACTGACCACGAATGGCAGATTTTTCTAAGTTAGTTAAATCCGCTAGGTGAGTTGATTGGAGAACTTTTACTTTTTCACTACGAATACTATCCGCATCTAAGGAATTAGGGGCTTCCATTGCTGTAAGACACATCAACTGCATCAGGTGATTTTGCACCATATCCCTTAAAGCCCCAGAGGTTTCATAATATCCCGCTCTTTCTTCGACACCAACGGTTTCGCCGACGGTAATCTGGACATGATCTACAAACTGGCGATTCCACAACGGTTCAAAGATAGTATTCCCAAAGCGGAAGACCAGTAAATTTTGAACGGTTTCTTTGCCTAAATAGTGGTCGATACGATAGATTTGCTCTTCTTTACAAACCTTTTGTACGGTACGATTGAGAACTTGAGCAGAACCGAGATCTTTCCCAAAGGGCTTTTCAATAACAATACGGGTTTTACTAGAATCATCTAGCATTTTGGCTTTACCGAGTTCCTTGATCGCTGGGGGGAAGAATTTAGGAGCTACCGCTAGGTAAAAGACGCGATTCCCCCTTGTGCCTCGTTTTCCATCCAGTTCTGCTAACAAGCTCTTTAACTTTTCATAGCTTTCTGGATCATCAATATTACCAGAACAGTAGAATAAACCCTCAGCAAAGTTTTCCCAAATTTCTTCTGAGCCAATTCCCCCCGAAAATTCTTCAATCCCAATCCGCATCTGCTCACGGAAGTGTTCATCGCTCCATTCCCGACGAGCAACCCCAACAATGGTAAGTTCAGGAGGTAAGCGTCGCTCCTGTTTTAGTTGGTAGAGAGAAGGGACTAATTTACGCTGGGTTAGATCTCCTGATGCACCAAAGATCACCATAATCAAGGGTTCAGGAGTTCGTTCTTGTTGTAGTCCGACTCGAAGTGGATTTTCGAGGAATGTTACCATTGTTACAGTCTTCCTATGTCTTTTATGAGCGTGTTGGATAGACAAAAGGCAAGAGAATTTATGATCATCACTCTTACCTTTTACCTGTAGTTGCTATTCTAGGATTAATTGGGAAACAAAATTGTTAGACTGCTGCTAATTTCTTGACTTTTTCTTCTAAAGAGGATATCAGGGATTCATAGGGCTTAATGAATTTGTCTATTCCCTCATCCAAAAGTTCCGTCATAACCTGATTGAGGTCAATGTCAATATCGGGGTCTTTGAGGCTTTCTAGAAGGTGATAGGCTTTATCGATCTCAGTTTCGATGCGACTATCTGGAGAACAGTGGTCAAGACAAGCATCAATGGTATCAGGAGGAAGGGTGTTAACGGTATCGTTACCCACTAATTGATCGACATACATGACATCACTATAGTCGGGGTTTTTGGTACTGGTACTCGCCCAGAGAAGACGTTGAACTTTTGCACCTTTTCCTGATAGGGCTTTCCAACGGTCACTGGTAATGATTTTCTTGTATTCTTGGTAAGCAACTTTGGCATTCGCGATCGCGATCTTACCCTTAATTGTTTGCAGTTTCGCTTCTTTCTCCATCCGATCCATACCTTGTTTGAGCTTATCGTCAACAAGATCATCAATTTTGACATCAATGCGACTAAGGAAAAAACTCGCCACAGAAGCAATATTACTAATATCTTCTCCTGCTTCCGCTCTTTTTTCTAGACCCCGAATATAAGCCCAAGCTGTATTAATATAGCTGTCTACCGCAAACAAGAGAGTAATATTAACATTGATCCCCTCAGAAATCGCTTGTTCCGCTGCGGGTAAACCTTGTTCAGTCCCAGGAATCTTAATCATCACATTGGGACGACCAATTTCCTTAAAGTAGCGACGAGCCTCAGACAAACTTTTCTCTGTCTCTAAAGCAATATTGGGAGGAACTTCGATACTGACATAGCCATCTAAGCCATTAGTCGCATCATAAACAGGTTTAAATATATCGCAAGCGTCACGAATATCCTTAAAGATCAAAGATTCATAGATTTCTGTAACGGATTTTCCCGCTTTGATTCCCGCTTCAATATCAGCATCATAGACTTCATTGCCCATGATTGCTTTCTCAAAAATAGATGGATTTGAAGTAATACCACAAACCCCTTTCTCCTCAATCATCTGTTTAAGTTCACCAGATTCGATCAAATCTCGGCTGAGATTATCCATCCAAATACTTTGACCGTATTGCTTCTCAATTTCAAAAATTGGATTAGTTGTAGTTGTCATAAATCTTACTCCGTAAATTTTTTAAGCTTTATATCTTCGTCTTAGAAGTAAATAGCTCCTTTTACATCAGCCTCTAGGACTAAGAGTTGACACTGGTTTTCTCTTCTACATTTCTTCTTGCTCGGTCTTCAATGAACGAATGAACCAGCTTGACATCTTCCTTACTTCCGATTACGAGTGGTGTGCGAGCATGGATCTTATCTGGTACAACATCAAGAATCCTTTGTGTTCCCGTTGTCGCCAGTCCTCCTGCTTGTTCCGCTAAATAAGCCAAAGGTGCGCTCTCATAAAGTAGTCGTAGCTTCCCATCGGGATTTTTTGCAGTCCCAGGATAGAGAAAAACACCACCTTGTAAAAGGATACGATGGAAGTCTCCCACCAATGCCCCACTATACCGCGCACTATAGTTTTCATTGCGGTGAACATAGCGATCATAATCACGAATCGCCTCATCCCACTGCCAGAAATTCCCTTCATTGACGCTATACACAAGACCATGCTCAGGGATTTGGATATTTTCTTCCGAGAGGATGAACTCCCCTAAACTAGGATCAAGAATGAAAGAATGTACACCATGACCAATAGAATAAACTAATACCGTACTTGGTCCATAGAGAATATATCCCGCTGCAATTTGCTTATCCCCATTTTGAAGCAAATCGTCTCCCTTACCGTTTAAGTCTTCTCCTTCTTGCTGACGAATTGAGAAGATAGAACCAACGTTCAGATTAATATCAACGTTAGATGAACCGTCAATGGGGTCATAAAGCAGCGTATATCGCCCGACAGGACAGTTTTCAGGAATATGATAAACTTCTTCCATTTCCTCAGAAGCAAGACGACAGACTAAGCCACTCTGCTTAAAAGCAGAAATGAAAACATCATTGGCAAATTCGTCCATTCTCTTGACAGCTTCTCCCTGGACATTGGTTTCTCCTGTAAAACCTAATGCTCCTGCCATTAAACCTGCCCGAGAGAGGCGACGAGCCACCAATTTTCCTGCCAATGCGAGGCGATTCATAATCGCGCTTAAATCTTGAGCATCAGGAGAAAAGCTCTCAAGTTGTTGTAAGACATGACGAGATAGGGTCGTGCAATCGCGATCTAGAGCATATTCTCGCTCAATGTTGACCATAAATCTTTTCCTCTATTACGAGTGATTCTGAGTTTCAAAGCAAAATAACTGCTGATTAAAGTCTAGAAAACACTCTTTACTTTCTTTCATCATAAGCAGCCATTCCTGAAAATGCTTATAAATTTGGGTTAAATTTAGCTCAGTCTAGCCTTAGAGGACACTGATTTTCTAAGTGTTTTTTCTTAATCGATCATAATTTGACGGGGATTATCACCATTAGAATTTTCCTCTACGGTGACGGTAACAGAACTTTTAAAACTAGTCTGTTTTTCTAACCAATTTTTGAGAGGCTCTTCTCTATAGCTTAGGCGTAATGCACCAGAAACAAATCCGCCAGTAAAAACAAAGGGGTTTTGGAAAAGCTCTTTACATAGTGGGGATAGTTCTTCTAAAAACATAATTTTATAAGTTTAGTTAAATTACTTGCTGTTGCGATTCTAGCGCGTTCTCTAAGGATTATAGTAGTCTAATGCACAATCTTATTTTGGAAAATAGGTCATCATACAGAAATAAACCGTCGCATAACTAACTCATGGTTTCTCAAATGAGGCGAGAGCAATTGTTAAAGGCAAATCCCCATTATTCTTATCAGCCCAAGGAGAATTATAATTGGATTGATAGATCCCTCAATTTTTCTTGTCCTATGTTGATGCGAATGGGGTTGAAGTTGTTGCCAATCCTAGTTTTACAAGCCTATTTCGATCTCGATGCCCAGACGAATCAGCGCAAAGTTAATGGGGCTGCGATTAATATCAGCGGACGGCAGCGAATGCTCTCACAACGCTTGGCTCTAATGGCTTTGAGATTAGTCCATGCTCAAGATATTAGTTTACAAAAGGAACTCCGTCAAGAATTGTTAGCAATGATCGCCTTGATGGAAAAGTCTCATAATGGTTTGGTGAAGGGGGATGAGAGTTTAAATTTATCTGGACAATTATCGGCAACGATTGAGAAGATGTATTTTCAATCTCCAGTAGAACTTGATTGTCGGGTGCAGGAATATTTGCAAGCTGCGAGGAAGGTTGCTCTTACTCCAAATCATGATCTTATCCATAGTCATCCTCAATTGCAACATCTGCTCAAAGCCTCAGAAAAAGAACTCCTCGAATCTTTAGATGCGGTAGTTAGTCAGTACCAAAAAGAAGAAGAAAGTGAAGAACTCGCGATCGATCTTTATCAAGCTAAACTCTACCAAGATAGTTGTACCGCCACCGCAGTGGCTCAAGCCAAAGCAGCCCAACTCAAAGAAACCCTGAAACAATTAACCACAGCCCAAACTCAGCTAGTCCAAGCAGAAAGAATGTCTAGCTTGGGTCAATTAGTAGCAGGTATTGCCCATGAGGTCAATAATCCTCTCAGCTTTATTCGTGGAAATCTCGATCATGCTCAAGACTATACGCAAGATCTTCTCCAAATTATCTCTCTTTATCAGCAACATAATCCAAATCCCCACTTGGAAATCACTCAAGCTATCGAAAACATCGAACTTGATTATCTGCAAAAAGACCTACCTGAACTCTTTAAATCAATGCAGCTAGGAACTGAACGCATTCAATCTATTGTTCTCAGTTTACGTAATTTCTCTCGCCTTGATGAGTCGGGGATCAAATCAGTAGATTTACATGAAGGGATTGATAGCACTCTAGTGATTTTGCAACACCGTCTGAAATCAAA
Organism: Cyanophyceae cyanobacterium; assembly: GCA_038320005.1. Lineage (GTDB taxonomy): Bacteria > Cyanobacteriota > Cyanobacteriia > Cyanobacteriales > SIO1D9 > JBBQDV01. The sequence goes on along the minus strand of JBBQDV010000020.1, from coordinate 17,320 downwards.
AAATCCAGGTCAAGAAATTAAAATCATTAAAGACTATAGTGATTTACCCCGCATTGAATGCTATCCAATGGAAATCAACCAGGTTTTCATGAACATTGTTAATAATGCCATTGATGCTCTCGAAATTAGTCAATCCCAAAATAAAGATTCTCCTCTCTGGCTAGAAATTTCTACTCGCCTCAGCAATAGCAATACTGTCATCCTCCGTTTTGCTGATAACGGTACTGGTATAGCAAGAGATATCAAGGATAAAATTTTTAATCCTTTCTTTACCACTAAACTATCGAGAAAAGGCACAGGTTTAGGCTTATCTATTAGCTATCAGGTGATTGTTGAACGCCATCAGGGTAAGCTAGACTGCTTCTCTAAATCAGGAGAAGGGGCGGAGTTTATAATTGAATTACCGATCAGACAAGAAGAAAGCACTCCTGACTGAACTTTTGCAGAACAAGCAAGAATATCTTCAAAAAAAAGGCGACGAAATCGCCTTGAATACGCTAATCTGTCTTTTGGGATAGATTAACAAACATAAAGGAGATTACCTTGGAACGCACATTTATCATGATTAAACCCGATGGTGTACAACGCAACCTCGTGGGCGAAGTAATTCAACGCTTTGAAAAGAAAGGATTTAAACTAGCTGGACTGAAGATGCTGAACGTGAGTCAAGAACTTGCTGAAAAGCATTACGAAATCCACAAAGATAAACCCTTCTTCGGAGGCTTAGTAAAATTCATCACTTCTTCTCCTGTTGTCGGAATGGTTTGGGAAGGAGAAGGAGTTGTCGCCTCCTCTCGCTTAATAATTGGCGCAACTAACCCCCAAACAGCTAACCCAGGCACAATTCGTGGTGATTATGGTATTACCATTGGTCGTAACCTTATTCATGGTTCAGATGCGGTAGAAAATGCTGAGAAAGAAATTGCTCTCTGGTTTGAAAAAGAGGAACTAGTTAGCTGGGAAGCCGCGATGGATTCCTGGTTATATGAGTAATTTGGCGATTTAAAAACACAACTTGCAGCCTACGCCACAATTTCCGATTCAGCGTAGGTTGTTCAAATTTATTGCTACTATTTCCAGTAAAATCAGTAAATGTATTTAAGAATAATTTAAAGATGCGAATATTATTTGTTGCAGCCGAAGCAGCCCCTCTTGCTAAAGTTGGGGGAATGGGAGATGTAGTTGGGTCATTACCCCAAGTGTTACGGGCAATGGGGCATGATGTCCGAATATTTATGCCTTATTATGGCTTTCTTCCCGATAAAATCAAGATTCCCAGTGAACCAGTTTGGTCAGGTTCGGCAATGTTCCAGAACTTCACCGTTCATGAAACCCAACTACCTGGCACAGATGTACCTCTCTACTTATTTGGGCATCCAGCCTTTTCCCCTCGTAGCGTCTATGGTGGAGATGATGAAGACTGGCGATTTACTTTATTCGCGAATGGTGCAGCAGAATTCGCCTGGAACTACTGGAAACCCGAAGTTATCCACTGTCACGATTGGCATACAGGGATGATTCCAGTTTGGATGCACCAATCCCCTGATATTAGCACGGTGTTCACAATTCATAACCTTGCTTATCAAGGTCCTTGGACTTGGTATTTGGATAAGATTACTTGGTGTCCCTGGTATATGCAAGGGCATAATACTATGGCTGCTGCGGTGCAATTTGCCGATCGCGTTACTACTGTTTCCCCAACTTATGCTGATCAAATTAAAACGGTGGAATATGGCGAAACTATTGAGGGGTTACTCTCCTTTATTAGTGAGAAAATAACTGGTATTGTCAACGGCATTGATGTTGATATGTACAATCCTAAAACTGATAAATATTTAGAGCAGAAATTTTCGACCAGTAGCCTCGAAGAAAGACGCAAGAATAAGATTGCTTTACAAGAAGAAGTTGGTTTACAAGTTAACGGTAGTACCTTTCTCATCGGGATGGTGACTCGTTTAGTCGAACAAAAGGGTCTGGACTTAGTTATTCAAATCCTTGACCGTTATATGGCGTACAATGATGCTCAGTTTGTTCTACTTGGAACAGGCGATCGCTACTATGAAACCCAGATGTGGCAGTTAGCCTCTCGTTACGGTAATCGGATGTCGGTACAATTGCTTTATAGTGATACTCTCTCTCGTCGTATCTATGCGGGAAGTGACGCTTTCTTGATGCCTTCTCGCTTTGAACCCTGTGGTATTAGTCAGATGATGGCGATGCGTTACGGTTGTGTTCCTATTGTCCGCAATACTGGCGGACTGGTGGATACGGTTTCGCACCATGACCCCAATAATAATACTGGTACAGGCTACTGTTTTGACCGTTATGAGCCTTTAGACCTCTATACTTGCATGGTACGGGCTTCAGAAGGCTTTAATTTTAAAGATAAGTGGGCAGAACTGCAAAAACGCGGTATGGAGAAAAACTTTAGCTGGACTGAATCAGCGAAAGAGTATGTTGCGGTCTATGAAAGCGCAATGAAGTAAGCGAAGTGTACTAAGATTTAGTCTAGCCTACGGCTCAGGTCGTGGGCTTTTTCCGTTTATAGCCACCTCGTAATTTTTACCTTCCCAATGGTCAAACTCAGTCCAAAAGAAGGTAAAACTGAAAGGGGATTCTTGATCATCTTCCGTCTTTAAATCCAAATACTCAATCCCCAATTCCGTTGAGATAGACTGGTTATCTTGCCATGTATCCCAATTATCTTGTGTCCAACGTAGCTTAAAAGAAGTGGGGGCTTGAATCCTCAGCGTGTAACCTCTTTTAACATTACCGACTTGGCGATTCGGCTTCCAAATTTCTAAAGCTTGACAACTACAACGACTTCCTAAATAACGTTCCGCAACTTCGGGAACTTGATCAAAAATCTTGCCTTCCTGAGTAGATTTTAATAGTTTAATATATTCTGCGTGCGCCCACATCAGAGGCATAGCTGAACCTGTGGGTTTACCCAAAAACATATGGGCTTCGGGGATATCTTCCGTATCCCAAATCTGTTCTGGTAATAGTCCTGTTTTACTTGCAAAACCTTCCATTGCTTTAATATAAGGCGTGGGATCATTTCCCGCAGCAAGTTCATAATGTCCCCGTTCCCCTGTCAGTAAAGCCCAAGCCCGTCCTGTTCCCCAACCATCCCAAGAACTACCATCATCTCGTTGTCCATAGCCATCATAATTGTAACGATGCCAACAAGCCCCCATTGGGGTATCAACTTTTAGCACCGCATCTACTACTTTGAGAGAATCAACAATTATGGGATCATGAGGACTACGAATGCCATAACGAACTAACTCCAGAAAGTCAGGTGAGATAATATTTTTTCCTGCAAACTTATGAAGTCCTTCGGGAGGACGATTAACAATATAATATTCCCCCGTATTGGGATCTTCATTCGGGGTGGGATTTTGAGGGTCACTAGGATTTATGCGGATATAGTGGCGGGGGATATCAGGGACTAAGTTACCCTCCGTCGTCACTGTCCACTCTTCAATATGACATTCGAGAAAGTCTGCATATTCTTCAATAAATTTTGCGGTTTCTCCATGACCTCTATCTCTCACCATACAAGCAGCACAAATCAGGGCAGCAATATTAGAGGCTAAAGTCGAGGGAGAATAACCACTCGCTTCTTCCCACCGTTCTTGCTCGGTTGCAGGTCCATGACGAATTAAGTAACTCGCTGCGCCTATTACCATTGGGTAGGGGTCAAAATTGCGGAAGGCTTTTTCTTGCTCTAAACGCCAAGCTAGTAATATGGGATAGGCAACTTGGTCGAGTTGTATCCCTGTCCAAAAGGGTTTACCACTCAGCCAAAAGTTTTGCGGAAAACCCCCATCTGCTTGCTGACTAGCTGCTAAATAGGTAAGGGCGCGTCGGGGTGTTTCGGTATTACCCGCAGCGAGTAAACCTATGGCACTATTCACCATATCCCTGACCCAAACAAGGTGATAGCCTCCAGGATCAGCCCCATCTTTTACTTCTCCCCAAGGAATGGAAAGTGAGGCAATTAACGCCCCTGTATAGGATTTGTCTTCGTGGGCGAGAAGGACATCAAAGCTACTAGAGAGTAAGTTACCCTGATCTTGAGAAAATTCTACTAATGGTACAATTCCACAAGAGGGACGCTGCCATTGTTTTTTATACCGTTGCTGATGGTCTGCAAAGGGAATATCTAAAGATTGTAATAGTGCTATGATTGCTCCATGTAGGCAGTCCCCAAAGGCAAGAACAGTGGTAAATTCTTCGGTTTTGCTTAAGTCTAGTTCTCCTGTGAGGGCAACATTACCATCTTTAGCACAGTCAAATTCCCAATCTAGCTTGAAGTTATCCGCTAAGTCTTGCCAACCGTCACTTTTGCCCACATAACCGCAGGAAAGGTGCGTAAAGGGGATAGTTGCTGCTACAGCTAACCAAGTTCCTTTTTTCTCTGCAACTAATATTTCTAGTCCTGCTACTTCGATAACGTAGGCGTTATTTTCCCAACCTCCTGCCTCTAGATGAGGCGCACAGAGGATATAGAGGTGGAGAGGTTCAGAAAAGCCATTTTTGCGATTTAGTTTGGTTTGCTGCAAGATACAGGGTAAATGGGGATCGCTAATGATCTGTTTGACGATTTCATAGCGTCCTTCGGGGTCGGAGTTGATAATGCGATAGCCTAAAGCATCATTTTCTAAGCGTTTTATTTCTGTATCTAAATGTCGCTTTTCTTCATGGAAAAAGCTTTTCCCGTCACTGATAAGATACTGTAAGTCCCTTAGTTGCGGTTTATCGACGGTGGGATAGTAGGCTTCGGTGAGAATACCGTTCCAAAGAGTGAACCAGACCCTACTTGAGGCTGAGTAGGCAGTTCCTATGCCATCTTTATTGCTGTGAGTCCAACGGGGTTCGATGCCAGGTTGACCAAAGGCTGATTTTGTGCCACGAAATTGGGTCATAGTAATTTAATAAAGTTTAAAATCGATTGATTTACCTATCCTGGTGACTTTTTGCTTTATTTATTGGGTAAAAAATGCCGGATAGACGAAAGCAAATGCTGTTGAGCTTGGGATTGTTTCACCTTCTAGTTCTTCAACAACTACAGTTTTCAGTTCTTCATTCCAAATCGCTTTAATTTCACGACCATTAAAATCTACAACTTTTGTCCCTAGTTTTTCAAGTTCCTGATGGGGAAATTGATAGCTAAAACCAGAGAAACTATTTTCAGGTGTTTGATTATCTGACTCCCATATATAGCTAACAATCTCTTTTGGATGCAGTTCACGCTGGTCTTGATTGCGAACTGGAAAGATAATGTTCTCGTTAGTTTCGTAACTACCGTAGGGATATCTTAAGTAATCTCGGCTATGACCTGTATCAGTTGAAAGGATTTCGCTGTCAGGATGTTCTTTTAACCACGCACCCAAAGTTGTCTTCATTCCAGGTAATCTGTCTAAAGACTTATTCTTTTCTAGACCAACAATTCCAAGACCCCAAGGTTGGGAATAAAGAGTATCATCCTCTCGATCAAACATTACTAAGCAGCTTTGATACAATTTACCAGATACCCCATAAGTTGTATCACCTCGATCAAAAACAATTCCAGTATCACATAATGGACAGTAGGTAACACTAACATTATTTCCACCAACGGTATCGTTGACAATTTCGTGCCAATTCAAAATCCCAAACGGATAAGCTTTAGCTTCGCCATTGATAACTACGCCAATAACTAATTCGTCTTGGTCAAAGGGTGTATTTTCGGCAGTATCAAAGCGAGGATTATCAATACTAGGAATCCCGTCTTTCGGTACGCCTCCATCTAGTAATTCTGCTAAATTAATGCGCGTATTTCTGGCAGGGTCGATATTTTGCTTCTGGAGATCATCTAATGCCTTAGTTTGATCATGAAGATATTTCGTTAGAGAGAAGTTTTGTAGTTTGAAATCATCTAATCCGCCAGCTTGAGCTATTAATAAGCTAAAAAATAAGCCAGTGAGAGGAATGCTACTAAGTAATACTTTGGTTCTTAATTTCATTGTAAAAATACCCTCGTTGTCTATTTTTAAAGTTCGCTACAATCTTTATTTATTCCATCTAGAAATAGATCTATGCTACCTTCATAACCAATAGTTAGGTTTTTAATGCCCCATTCTTGGGTTGATTTTTGGGCGGATTCTTGACTATCGCCACTAATCGCGATCGCGTTCACTCCCAGTTTAGTAAAATCATCTAGAACACATTCAAGTTCTACTAAATAATTGTCACAAATCGGACAAAACCAACCCCGATAAAAGATAATTAAGGTAAAGTTTTCGGGCTTCTGTTCAGAAAGTTTCCAAACTCTACCATCTAGGATTTTTACCTCTAGTTCGGGGGCTGGAGTTCCCTAAATCTTTTTCATGATTAGCAACAGCCACCACCGTTATAATGCCAAGTTGAATCCGTAATCAGGATTTCTTCTGAAGGTAATGCAGCTAAGTTCGCAGCAGTCTTATCACAGATAGCAGCAGGTACTCCTGGTTGCAAAATATGTCCAGCTTGGTCATCAAAAAAGGCTTCTACTCCTGTATAGATAGCTGTTTTACCCGTAAAGATACAAGCCCCATCTTCCGCAATTGGCACTTTATAAGCAACAGAATCAAGACTATCTAAAAGTAAATGTTCTTTTAAATTATATTTTTGGCGATTGAGAATCCGGTAAGGACGACGCGCTCGAATTTCCACTTGTCCAAAACCAACATTAACCAAATGTTTGATATACTGTTCATAGGTCATTGCTCCTGATAGACACATAGCCCTTAGTCGTTCATCGTTTTGCAAATGTTCAGGAATGGGACGAGTCGCAATAGGATCACTCATCAGTAAACGCCCATTTGGTTTTAAAACTCGATAGGTTTCTTGTAAAGCAAGATGTAAATCTTCTGGTTTAAAGATGTTAAATAAACAGTTTTGTGCTACCACCTCAACAGAAGCATCGGGAACAGGTAAAGCAAAAGCATCTCCAGCGCGAATTTCGATAAAATCTGGTTCTAACCAGTCATTTGTCCTAGCAGCAAGTTCTAGATTACGAGTCGCTGCTTCCCTCATCGCTGCTACTGGTTCAACAGCAATTACTGAACCCTTACGACGGGAGAAATAAGCAAATTGTAGGGCTTCTAAGCCTCCCCCAACACCGACATAGAGAACAGTGGGGTTATTAGCTAGTTCGGTGGGTTGAACTGTTGTTCCGCAGCCATAGTTCATCTCCTGCATCTGGGAGGGAATATTTAGCCCAGGTAATTGGAGGGGGCTGCTTTGGACGCAACATAAACCAACTTCTGGTGTTTCAGCAACTTCGGCGTAAAAATTAGCGGTTGTTTCAAGATAACTCATAAGATCTTTTTGTTAGTATTAGGTTGTTTCTATTTAGCTATTCAATTGTATGTTAGAAAGTTTAAAATTAGCCACGAATACCATTAATATAGGCAGCTGTTAAAGGATGTTGGGGTGCAGTAAAAACTTGTTCAACTGTACCGTACTCGATTAATCTTCCCACGTTTTCTTCTACCCAAAATAAGCCAACATAATCGCCAATTCGTCTAGCTTGGGCAAGGTTATGGGTAACAATAACGACGGTATAACTGCCTTTTAGACTAGCAATTAAATCTTCAACTACCCCACTAGAAATCGGATCAAGGGCGCTACAGGGTTCATCAAATAATAATACTTCTGGTTGCAAAACTAAAGCACGGGCAATACACAAACGCTGTTTTTGTCCTCCTGATAATGATAGGGCGGAGGAGTTTAGGCGATCTTTTACTTCTTGCCATAATCCTACTTTTTCTAGTGTACTTTCAATGAGCCAATCAAGTTGTTCACGGTTTTTGATTCCGTGTTCTTGGAGGGGAAATGCGAGATTTTTCCAGATTGAAAAGGGGAAAGGACTAGGCTTTTGGAATATTGTACCCACACGCCGACGTAGCGCGATCGCGTCCACAGAATTATTGAGAATTTCTAAAGCATCTAAGCGAATACTTCCCGATAGTTTTGTGTTCGGAATTAAATCAGTTAAGCGATTTAAACTACTTAAAAAACTGCTCTTACCACAACCAGAAGGTCCGACTAGGGCGGTAATCTTACCTGCTTGAATCTCTATGTTGATTTCGCTAAACGCAGCCTTTTTCCCATAATATAAAGTCAGCCTTTCCGTTTGAATTGAGGGCAAAGTTGTCTGATATTTCTGTAAAAGTTGAGCTTTTTTCATGAAACTATAAATTTCCTTCCTAACCAAAACTGGGCGGTAAAAGTTGCTAAACCATTGAGCAATAAAAGTAATATTAATAAAACCAAAGCTGTTCCATAGGCGTTAGGATTTCCTCCTGCAATATTCATAGATAAATCAAAAATATGAATTGATAGGGATCGCCCAGAATCTAGTAATGAATTTGGCATCCGATCTACATACCCACTTGTGAAAATTAATGCTGCTGTTTCCGCGATCGCGCGACCAATTCCCAGTACCAATCCCACCAATAACCCTGGCGTTGCTGCGGGTAAAAGCAGTTTCCAGAAAGTAGTAGTGCGAGATAAACCCAAAGCTGCTGCCCCCAAACGATAATCTGCTGGAACAGCCCGAAATGATACTTCTGTAGAACGAATTAATATCGGTAAAACCATACAAGCTAAAGTTAAGCCACCGGATAAAATCGAAAATCCCAAGCCTAACTTAATTGAGAAAATCGCATTCCCAAATAAACCAAAGACAATAGATGGCACTCCAGCTAATACATCTAAACTACGACGGACAGAACGCCCAAACAGACTTTCCGTAGTGGTAAATTCTGCTAATAATACCGCAGTACCAACAGCAAGGGGCAGAGAAAAAGTAAGACAAACTAACAGAATGAGGCAAGTTGAAACAAGAATTGGCGCAATTCCCCCCTCACGTCCAGCATTTTGAGGTTCAGTAGTCAAAAATTGCCAAGATAATTGTCCTATACCATGCCAGATAATATCCCCTAAAATCCAGCAGAAAATAGCGGTAACAAATAACGCGATTAACCAAAAAATAAAGCTAGGAAAGTTAAACTGCTTACCCATAAATATTCCTCCTACTCAACCCTTCCGCAACGATTACTAAAAGAGTGACCACTCCCATCAGCAATAAACCGCTAACAAATAGTGATGAACGGTGGTTTCCCGTCGCATAAGCCATCTCTAAAGCAATATTGGCAGTCAGAGTCCGAATCGGGTCAAATAAGCTAGTGGGTGTCTGGACAACATTACCACACACCATTAAAACTGCCATTGTTTCGCCTATAGCCCTTCCTGTTGCCAAAATCAAGCCCGTAAATAAACCGGCTTTAGCCGTTGGTAAAACGACCCCACGAATAGCTGACCAGGGAGATAGCCCTAAAGCGGATGCATTCTGTAGATACTCCTGGGGAACTTTCGCAAAACTTGCCTCTGCGGTTAGCGCGATCGTTGGTAAGATCATGACACTCAAGATTAAGATTCCAGCTAAAAGGCTAGTTCCTGGCGGTTGTCTCTGGCTAATCAAAGGAACAAGCACCACTAAACCCCAGAACCCGTAAACAACAGAAGGGATTCCTGCTAGTAAATTAATTAACTGGCGATAAAAGCCAGCAATCAAAGGAGGCGCATAATAGCAACAAAATATTGCCGAACCAATACCTATGGGTGTAGCCAATAGTAATGAACCAAGTGTCACAAATATACTTCCCCACAGCATCGGCATTAGGTTATAAAAGCCTTGAACGGGATGCCAAGATGGATCACGAAAAAAACGTAACCATCCAACTTGTTGTAATATGGGCAATGCTTCTAGCAATAAGAACGCAATTATTAAGATTACGATCATCCCTGTAATTAAAGCCAATCCTCGCAATATCCACAGGAAAAGGAGATCAATCTGCAATGGGGACAAACTCTTGTTTTTGAACAATATCATGAACTTCCTCTGACTGCGTAAACTCGATAAAGGCTTGAGTTAATTCCTGTGGTTGGGCTTTGGTAACTAAATTCAGGGGACGGGAAAGGGGAAAAGTTTCATTTTGCACATTCTCAGTAGTAGCAGCAATATTATTCAAAGGTAGTAACTTGATCGAAATACCACTATTGCGGCTAAATTCAGCCGTACCAATTGAGACATAACCAATAGAATCGGGATTACCTGCTACTGTTTGAATACCCTGCTGATTATCCCCAATTACAACAGATGCTTTAATCTCGCTATTTTGGATTTGTAAATAATCAAGAAACACTTCTAAAGTAGAACGTCCCTCCGCTTTATTTACCACCGTAATTGGGGCATTTTTGCCATTAATCTCTTGCCAGTTATCAATTTTACCTGTATAAATATCAGTAACTTGTTGATCTGACAAAGAGTTCACAGAATTATCTTCATGTACAATAATGCCAATGCCATCACGGGCAATCGCAAAAGCGTATAAATCTTCTTCCTCTTTGATGGCGCGAGACACCATCCCAATATCAGCAACGCCTGTACGAACATCAGCAATACCGCGAGATGACCCCCCCGTTTGTACATCTATTCGCACAGAAGGATGTTCTGATTCAAACCTTTTTCCTATTTCTCCCACTAACGGTGCTACCGTACTAGAACCAGTTATAACTAGCCTTCCCTGTAATCCATTTGTCGATTGAGTGGTTACTTGAGGTGGTTCTACACAAGATTGTAACCCTAAGCAAGCTGTGACACCTATAGCAATAAATGCTGAGGTTCTGAGTTGTTTCATACAAAAATTGCTTTAACTTCTATTTATTCAAGAGCCCAGTTCGTAATATAGCCGACTTGAATCGCTGCTAAGGTTAGAAACAAATAAATTTTTCCTGAGATTTTGGGTAAAATTAAATGTTTGAGAAGTTCAATGTCGTTCCTTATCTAGTTAATAGTCATGGTCAATACATAAGTTTTTCGAGAAAACGCTAGTATTTTGAGCGCGATCGCGAGATAATTACGTAGTAGTTGTACTAAAAGTGTCTATTAAAACCCTCTACTGAACAATTATCAACATTAGTACCAGCAACAGTTATTGAGATTCAACCTGGAAATATATCCCATCTTAGATTCTGGTTATGAGGAAGGACATTATTGGCTAAAGTGGAAGGATAGAAGCTTAGGAAATCGGGATCAACATTTCGTTTTTGCAGAACACGGCGAAGTTATATCCTCATTGAACCTCCCGTCGCCAAAGGCGAGGGATTCCCATATAGACTCTTATCTAGGCTTTTGCCCCCGACAGAACGCCATTACTGGGCTGTATAAATCAAGTATAAATTAGTAATTTTCTATTAATTGCGATAATCGCGCATCTTCCACCCCCTACAAAAAAAGAAATCCCCCATTTTCTAAACGGGAGACATATCAACTAGACTCAAGTCTTAAGGTAAAAAACCAATAGCCAAACCTTCGACAACGGGATGGAAGAAGAAAGCTAATCCCAAAATCGCGTAAGTTGCGAGAAGAAGAATTCCTTCTAACCAGTTAGACTTACCATCAGAAATAACCGAATTAGCAATTAGTACCGATACCGCTACCGCGACTAATTCAAAGGGGTTAAAATTTAAATCCATTGGCTGACCAATAAACCAGCCTAAAATAACTAAAACAGGTCCGACAAATAAAGCAATTTGGAGACTTGAACCCACTGCGACGGATACAGATAAATCCATCTTATTCTTCATCGCCACCGTTACTGCTGTAGCGTGTTCCGCAGCATTACCAATAATGGGGAGGATAATAACCCCCGTAAATAAAGCAGTGAGTCCTAGCTTATTCGTTGCTTCTTCTAAAGAACTGACCAGTAACTCTGATTCTAATGCCACAGCAATAGTAACGACAAATAAAACCCCAACCCATAACCAAAGGTTTGGTGTTTCTCCCGCTTCTATTTCCCCTTCACTATCTTCTGTTTCATTTTCAGCTAGACCCACATCATATAGATAAGCGTGGGTTTTCATCGAAAAGAGTAGGGTTAAGCCATAGACCAAAATTAGTACTACTGCGACAGCAACGGAGAGTTTTTCAATAATCGGTTGTGCGATACCTGTTGAGGTATATTGCACCGCTGTTGGTAATAAAATCGCAATCACTGCTAAATTCATGGTGGAAGCATTCATCCCCGCAGCAGTAGATTGGAATTTCTGTTCCTTATACTTCAATCCTCCCAAGAACATTGAAAATCCCATTACAAGTAAGAGGTTACTAATAATTGAACCTGTGATGGTTGCTTTCACTACCTCAATTAAGCCAGCTTTGAGGGCGATAAAAGCAATAATTAATTCTGTGGCGTTTCCAAAAGTCGCATTCATTAGTCCTCCTAAATTAGGACCAACAACAACTGCAATTTCCTCTGTCGCCATTCCTAGATATGCAGCTAAAGGGATAATTCCTAAAGCAGCGGAGATAAAGATAATAGGCGCACCCCAATGAAGATACTCCCCGACAAAAGAGACGGGAAGAAACACAAGCATAATTGCGAAAATAATATCTTTTGTGGACATAGATAGTTACCAGTAAATTGTGTTCGCACAAGTCAAGATTATCAGCAAATGGTATTTACGCATTCAAGAAGCAAAAACTCTAATGTTTCTGTAATCCGCGCAGACGAACTTTGTCTTATTAGCGGAAGACTTTAGGCTGTTGGTGGTTGCTGCGTAAACATATCGTAAAGATTAATTACAATGAAGGTAGAAATTAAATCAAAAATGCTATGCAACTCACTTATCTCGATAGTAATTCTTGGCTGCTGGAAATCGCCCAAAAGCGCATCCTCTTAGATCCTTGGCTGGTAGGGGATTTAGTATTTGGTAATCTTCCTTGGTTGTTTAAAGCCCAGAAAAAATCTCAACGTCCTATCCCTGAGAATATAGATTTGATTCTCCTTTCTCAAGGTTTGGAAGATCATGCTCATCCTCCCACCCTGAAAGCGTTAGACCATGATTTACCTGTGGTGGGATCTCCTAATGCTGCGAAGGTTGTCAAGGAATTGGGTTATACCCAAGTGAGATCATTAGCTCACGGGGAAAGCTATATCCTTGATGAGACAATAGTAATAAAAGCAGTCCCAGGTTCTCCTATTGGTCCAATGCTTACGGAAAACGGCTATTTAATTAGAGATTTAACCTCTGGGGTGAGTTTATATTATGAACCTCATGGCTATCACTCCGCAGACATTAAAGAATCTGCCCCTATTGATGTGGTAATTACACCTTTAGTTACACTCAAAATTCCCTTCCTTGGGGCGGTTATCCAGGGACATAAGACAGCATTAGAAGCGGTAAAGTCTCTGCAACCCCAATTTATCTTGCCCACTGCTGCGGGGGGAGATGTGGACTTTGATGGCGTATTGCTCTCGATTTTAAAAGGGGAGGGGACGGTTGAGGAATTTCAATCTCAGTTGCGCCAAGAAAACCTCGTAACTAAAGTAATTAGCCCTGTTCCTGGTGAACCCGTATATCTAGAAATCAAAGCTTCTGTCGCGATTTAAGTTTTTATTTCGTAGGTAACAACAGGTTCATCAATACCTTTAAGACTTATTGAACTCCCTCGAATAATATCTGATGCTTCTAGATATTCAGCAACCTGAGCGGAAACAAGAATACTATTAGGATAAGTTACTTCTTGCAGACGAGCAGCAATGTTAACGGGGGGTCCAATGGCTGTATAGTCGGAACGATAGGAACTACCAAACATTCCAACCACTGCTTCTCCTTGATGAATACCACAGCGAAATTGAACTGGTGAGATGTTGCTCTCACCTCCGATTAGCCCTCTTGCTTGCCATTTTTGATTGAGTTGGTCTAAATAGCGGTACATAGTCCTTGCTGAAGCAACAGCCCGCTTTGCCTGTTCTTTGGGAGATAGTTCTTCTGGCGCACCGAAGAGGGCAACGATCGCGTCTCCCATAAATTTATCCACTGTTCCCCCATTCTCGAAAATAGCTTGAGTCATGGTTTCGAGGTATTCATTGAGGAGTTCTGCAACTTTACGAGATTTTAGCTTTTCCGCGAGAGGTGTGAAACCGACAATATCACTAAAGAGAATTGTCACTAAACGGGGTTCAGGATTGAGATCTAGGGTCATGTCCCCTTGGGCTGCTTTGGCGACCATTCCTGGAGGTAAGAACCGCTTTAGAACTGATTCGGTGAGGTAATGGTTAAGTTCTTTGACCCTATCTTCATTCGCTTTTAGAGCTAGGAGATTACGGACTTCTGCGAGTAATTCGCGATCGTTAAAGGGTTTGGATAAATAGGCATCTGCGCCAATTTCTGCCCCTTCAATGCGACTTTCTTCATCTGCTTTAGCGGTAAGTAAGATTACTGGAGTCCCTTTTGTTTCCTCATGCTGACGAATCTTAGCAATCATATCTAAACCTGACACTTTGGGCATCATCAGGTCACTAATAATCAGACGGGGACGACGCGCCAGGGCGACATTATAACCTTCTTCCCCATTACGGGCGGTACAGAGACGATATCCTTTCTGCCTTAAAATATTGGTAACATACTCTCTGACATCGGGGTTATCATCCACAACCAGAATCTGCGGTTTGGCATCATTTTCTAGTTCTACGGAGGTTTCTAGCTGATCGAAAATCATCCCAGTATCCTCTTGAAACTCAGATTCTAAATCTGCTAATTCCACCGCAGCCCGATTTAACTGGATTTCTGTTGGTACTTCTAAGACCATATCTGCTGGTAAGTGGGTAGTACCCCGCTGTAACCAAATGGTGAAGGTTGTACCATGTTCATTTACTGTTGAGCTACTATTATTTTCTCCTTCTGGGACGATAATCGCTACTTGTTTTACTGATTCAACCTTAATTCGTCCCCCGTGAATTTCGACTAATTCCTTAACTAAGGATAAGCCCAGACCACTTCCTTCATAGGAGCGATTGACTGAACCTTCTGCTTGGCGAAAGCGATCAAATAAATAGGGAATTTGGGATGGGGAAATGCCAATTCCGCTATCCTTAACTTGAATTTGGACATGATCCTCTGTGGATTCGACATTGATCCGAATCTTTCCCCCAGGTTCAGTAAATTTCATGGCATTGGAGAGTAAGTTGTAGAGTACCTTATCAAATTTTTCCAGATCAAGGTAAATATTGGCAGAGGGGCTAATTTGGGTTTCGAGATGAAGTCCTTTCTTTTCGCAATAGGGACGAAATGCACCGACAATTTCTTCAATAAATTGCCCTAAGTCACAGGGAGAGAAACTAGGCTGCATCCTACCAGCATCTAAACGTTGTAGATCGAGGAGTTGGTTAACTAAACGCAGCAGGCGACGGGAATTGCGCAGCGCGATCGCGCTTTGATCTACAGAGAGGGGCTGATTTTGACTAACCGCACTATCTAACGGACCAATCATTAAGGTTAGGGGCGTGCGAAACTCATGGGAAATATTCTGAAAAAATTCTGTTTTCTGACGGTCTACCTCCAAAAGCCGTTCAGTTTGCTGACGAGTCTTTTGATATAAACGGGATTGTTGTACCGCGATCGCAGCTTGAGAAGCCACCACATGAGCCAATTCCACATCTCGCTCTTGCCAACAACGGGAACGAAAATTTTGACGTAGGGAAATACTACCAATAATCTTACCATCTACCAATAAAGGCACAACTAGCAAAGCTCTATTCACCAGCCGTAACGGTAAATCATACCCCTGCATTTCCGGACGATCTTCCATATCTCCTAAAACAACAGGCTGCTTTGTCTCTAACAACTTCTGCAATACTGGATTTCCAGAAATAGGAACATTCGATTGGGGTAACTCCTTACTTTGCTTGTGTACTGTGAGTGAAGCCCTCGGTGTATTACTCTCTATCGGGGCTTGACTAATCACCTGAGAATATTCACCATCATATAAGCCAACGCAACGGACAAACTCATCCTCTTCTGTCCAGAGAGAAAGCGCGCAACCATCCACCTCCAAAGCTTGTCCGAGTTGTTGTGTAATTGCAGCAAAAATATCTTGCGGATCTAAACTAGCACGAATTGCTGTCGTAATAGTATTAACAAGGCTTTCTCTTTGTGCTAAAGCCTGAACCTTTTCATAAGCACGGGCTTGAGAAATAGCTAACGCTGCTTGAGCTGCTACCATCACCGCCAGTTGAATTTCATCCCCTTCCCAAGGGCGAGACTGTCCACAATAATGCAACCCTAAAACCGCAACTAGATCTTGCTGAAATATTAAAGGCACAATAAGACTGGACTGAATATCAGCAATGCGAGCGGACTCAAGGCAGGAGCAAATATCGGGATCATCGCTGCCTAAATTATCCGCTGTCGCGATATCGTTAATCGTTTCAACATCAGATACGACCCAAACCGTCTGCTTTAAAATTTCTGGAGAGGGTAAATTAATTAGGTCTTTTTGGTGATAAATAAACCATTCCGATTCTACTAGCTCTCCAGCTTCCACAGGGCGCAATAAACACAGATCAACCGCCAGCATTTGACCTACCGTATTCACAATCGTTTGGAGAACATCTTGTAGTGGTGACTTTCCTTCACTTCCAAACTGAGCATTCCGAATCGTATTTGTAACTGTATTTAGTAGAGACTCTCGGCGTAAAGAACGACTTAACTCATCGGTACGAATTTTCAGGACATTGTGAGTTTCCATGGCTTGGCGGACAACTTCCTTCAACTCCTCTGCATTCCAAGGCTTCGTCAGATATTTGAAGACCTTACCACTGTTAATTGCTTCAACTAAATCTTCAACATCGGTATAACCCGTTAAGATAATCCGAATCACATCTGGATATTGGACTGCGGTTAAGCTCAAAAACTCTGTCCCACTCATCTTCGGCATCCGTTGATCAGAAATAATGATCGCTACACCATCTTCATCCGCAAGAATCTGAAGTGCTTCTGGTCCACTTTCTGCCCGCAGCACCTTATAGTCACGACGAAAAGTACGATACAGCAAATCTAAGTTGTCTGGTTCATCATCAACTACTAAAATTTTCGGTTTTTGGCTGGCTTTTGTCATGCACCGATTTCCTAATTAAGCGAGTAGTCTAACTAAAGATTGATTGACGACACAGACGGGAAGAAAGATGATAATCGCGATCGTAAAGTTAATTTCTTTTAGATTACTGCATTCTTTCACATCATGCTGCGCAAAAAATATATCGTGACCCTGACTCCTGAAGAACGCCAGAACTTATAATGCATCAGCCAAACAGAGAAAACCGCAGCATACATCATCTTGTAATCTGCCGACGCGATCGCTTTAAAGAAAGACCTTTTCTGGTATAGGTTGATAAAGGGTATTACGTTCTCGGAAAGGACGATTGACTTGAGAAATAGC
>JBBQDV010000019.1:0-24701 GCA_038320005.1 Cyanophyceae cyanobacterium | reverse complement strand
GGAGTATCAGAACCACCTAACTACATATTGTAGGGAAATTCTCCATATATCTTCCCATATAAGCATTTTATCGGGATTTAATCGATTATCTATTGATAAATCGCGATAAGCTTCAAAAATATTGCTTTTTATGCCATCAGCCAGTTAAATAAATCTTGCACTGTCAGGTTAAAATCTTGAACAAACTCTGGCGTTGGTAACGTTTTTCCAGGTATATCATAGACGGTAGTTGGTTGATCTGGTAGGTACACAAACACAGATAGCTCATCTGGATCAATAAGCCAGCCCATTTGAGTGCCATGTTTAAGGCAGTGTAAAATATTTTTTGTAACTTTAGTTTGGCTTTGGTCTGGAGATAGAATCTCAATTGTCCAATCTGGAGCAATAGCAAAGACATTAGCAATACTACCATTCTCCTTGCGTGGGATTCTATTCCAGAGAAATACTGCAATATCAGGTACGGTTGAGCGTCCACCAAAGGTACAGCGTAATTCGGTGAAAGCCCTTGCAATCTGTTTGGACTTTACAACTAAATTAATTGCAGGGGCTAATTCTGTCTGAATCGCGCTATGTTCTCCTCGAGGCATTGGTTTTTGGAAAATATTCCCGTCAATGTACTCGCTGGCGGGTTCTGTTTCTGGTAACTTTAGAAACTTATCTAGAGTAAGATTTTTAGTAGGGCTTTGTACCATCTCGCAGACTCCTTTGAGATTTGATAGGAATACGCTATTGTCATTCTACAAAGAATCGCTAAATCCGAATAAAATAAGAATAGTTTTGCAATATCTACCTAATCTAAATGGCTTCTGACCTTCAAGTTGCTTCCGTTCTCACTCAACCCCATCCCAACGATAGTTTTACTATTACCATCGCACCTTTATCTATAGATGAAGTTTATAGCCTCGCTAGTGATCCTGCTAATGGTGCAGTAGTTACTATGAGTGGAACGGTGCGAAATCAGACTGAGGGGAAACCTGTTAAGTCTTTGGAATATCAGGCTTATGAACCGATGGCTTTAGAAGTATTTCGCCAAATTGCTGCTCAGATTCGTCAGCAGTGGTCAGATACGCAACGGATTATTATTCATCACCGTATTGGTAGATTGAGGATTGGGGAAATAAGTATATTAGTGGCGGTGGGTTGTCCTCATCGGGGCGAGGCTTTTGCTGCTTGTCGCTATGCGATTGATACTTTGAAACATAACGCGCCAGTGTGGAAAAAAGAACATTTTGAAGACGGTTCTGGGGAATGGGTTAGTATTGGGGCTTGTGAAGTGGAAGATAAGTAAGTTAAGTATGGTAATTACTGATCGCGATCGCGTTCAAACCCAACAAGTTTTAGTTTGTCAAAACTGTACCTGTATTGAAAGGGGTTCTGCGGAAGTTTTGGCTGCTTTCGAGTCGGCTAATCTTCCTGAAAATACCACGGTTAAAGCGGTAGAATGTCAAGGACAATGTAGTTCTGGTCCAACGGTGCGAATCCTTCCCGAAGAGACTTGGTACTGTTTAGTTCAACCTGAAGACGTAACCCAAATTGTGGAACAGCATCTTAAAGGAGGAAAACGAGTTATAGAAAAACTACATCCGAGAATCCACCCTCGCTTTTATTTTTAACCGAGATTTTGCAAGCGTGTAATCCAAAGTATGAATATCCAGGGGATTTTGAGATCAGGAATTAAGTTAGCATAATTTTTCAGCGCAGGGATAGCAACGGGGATTAAAAAGCGTAGAGAACGTAAAGAAGGGGGTAAAGTACCATCTTGATCTACTAAATTATACTTTTTCGCAACTTCCGCAACAACTCGCACCTTACCAGTAAAGTTGATCGGATTGGGTTCAGAAGCTAAAATCGCGATCGCGCGTCCAGTCAGCAGAGGCGTTTCCCAATTTTCACGCGAACCAAACCCAGTCAGATTTTCAGGAGTTTCCTCACTAGAAGCTTCTTCAAAAAAGCTAGACATCAACTCTGTACCAACAATTCCTGGGTAAATTGCCATAGAGGTAATATTATCTTGCTTTAACTCTACCGCCATATCCGCAGTCAGGCGATCGCAAGCAGACTTACCTGCACCATAGGCAGGACCGAAAATATAAAACATCCCACCCCAGGAGGAAATATTAAAAATTAGTCCCTGAGATTGTTTACTCATCAATCGCGCAGCGAAAATACTACAAACATAGTGGCTACGAAGACCAACATTATTGACCGCATCCCAGAGGTTAGGCTCAAACTTCCAAAAAGGCTCACTATAAGCCTCTTTTAAGACACGCACCCCTGAGAAAACATTATTAACCAATATATCTAGTTGTCCGCTTTGTTCGGTGTCAATGCGCTCAAATAGTGAACGGACTTGTTCATCATCACTATGATCTACTTGAACGGGAATACAGATTCCCCCTGCTGCTTCCACCGCGAGTTTAGTATCTTCGAGAGTCCCTGCAATGTTATTATCGGTAACATCAGACTGATCGAGAGTACGCCCCGTAATATATACAGTTGCTCCAGCTTCCCCTAAACCAATCGCAATGCCTTTACCCAGACCTCTTGTTGCTCCTGTGACTAATGCGACTTTGCCATTAAGATGTTTCATTATTATGTCGTGATCTATCTATAAATTTATCGGAGATTGTTATAACTTTGCAGTTTATTATTTTATCATTCGCTATAGTGGGAATTTTCTTAAGTCTTTGGATTATTATTCCTGCACCTACTATGTTTCTCCTCCCTTTGGGGGTTGTTGCGCCAGAGATTAGTCCTTGGCTGATTGCGTTCAACTTTATCGCGATTTTGCTAACGGTTTCTTTTATTCCCCAAGGTTGGCTACATAATACTATCCTCGTTAGTAGCTTAATTGCTCTTTGTGTGAGTACCTTACCCCTAGTTCAATTCCAAATCGTCCAAGCGCAGTTTGCTACTGAAATGGAAACTAGCCTGGGAACGAATTATCTCAAGGGAGTACCAGAAACAGTACAAGCTAAAATGCGATCGCGTCCATTCATCCTTACAGATATTTTTCGCGGTATCCCCCTCCCAGAAGTTCGTATTGAAAGGGATCTTATCTTTGCAAATCCCGATGGAGTAGAACTAAAACTGAATCTTTACCGACCCTTAAACAATGGTAAATATGCAACTATTGTGATGATTTATGGTGGGGCTTGGCGACAGGGTACACCTAGCAACGATGAAGCCTTTAGCCGTTATATGGCAAACCAAGATTATACAGTGATCGCAATAGATTATCGTCATGCTCCTAAATATCAATTTCCAACGCAGCTTGAGGATGTCCAGACGGCTCTTAAATATATCCAAAATCATGCAGATGAGTTGGAAGTTGATCTCGAACGCATGGCGATTATGGGGCGTTCCGCAGGGGGTCATCTAGCGATGTTGGCGGGTTATCAGCCTAATGCAATTAACTTTCGCGCTGTAGTCAATTACTATTCCCCTGTTAATCTAACAAGCGGTTATTACGATCTACCTTCTCCTGATCCTATTGATATTCAAGCCGTCCTCCGCAACTTTTTAGGCGGTACACCAGAAGAATTCCCAGAACGATATAAGCAAGCTTCTCCTTGGAATCATATTAAACCAGATCTTCCCCCTTCCTTACTGATTTATGCAGGTCGAGATCACTTAGTACAAGCGATATTTGGGCAAAAACTCCACGAGAAGCTGATAGCTAATGGCAATCTTGCTATTTATCTAAAGATTCCTTGGGCGGAACACGCTTTTGATGCGGTTTTTCCTGGGGTTAGTAATCAGCTTGCTTTATATCAGACGGAACGCTTTCTTGCTTGGGCTTTAAAATCTGACGGTTAGCTAGTAAACTTATGATGAACTGTTTTACATGAAACTTATAAAAGTTGCAATGTCTCCTTTTTTGAGGAATGGAAAGTCTTAATTTGAAGCAATTCTTTGGTAGAGTCCAAGCATAACTCTTTAATTATATTTTTCAAGAAAACCTCTATTTATCTCTAATGCTTTATTGATATAGCTGATTGACTTCTTTAAGTTTTCGATTTCCTTCTGCTCAGTATTTGAATTAGTTAACAATTCATCTAACCTCTCTTCTATAGAACTTATAGCTTGTCTTTGTTGTTTTAGTATTTCTTTTGCAAGCATTTTATCACGCTCAACAAAAACAATTTCTTTGAAAATTACTACCAATTCAGCTGCTTGTTCTAAAGCAAGATGAGAAGATTGAGTAAACAATAAACCCACTGTTGCGCCAGCACTAACACCAAGAATAGCTCCACCAGCTACTAAAGCAGTAAAACCACCTGCCATACCAAGCCCACCTATGGCTATAGCTCCACCTCCTAGAAAAGCGAGAACGGCTGAAACTGCTGCTGCTCCTGAAAGTCCTGGTACTATTAAAGGTGCAAGAAGCATTGCTATTGCAGGTGTAAAGAATGCTGCTGCTATTGCGAAAATTACTGCACCAATAAACGCACCCCAAAAGTTATTAGACCCACCTTTAAGTTGATCTTTAGCTTCTCTATAGTTCTTCTTAAAGCGTTCAACACAAGATGTTGATAGACTAAGTTTTTGGGCATATGATTTTAAGTGAAACAATGAATCATCTTTATTTGCTACTTTTAAATCCTTGAATGTATTATCCTCATCTTTCCCCAAAGGGTAATATAATTTAAACAAAATTACTTGTAGTAAAATTGCAATTCTTTTGATTTTTAATTTTGTCCTGACTACTTCTAACTTTTTGTCTAAGATACTTAATTCAGTAATTAAGGAGTATTCAGCAGTAGAATCTGAAGTTTGAGAGATTTGCTGTTCGAGAAAATTTTCTATTGACTCTTTCCACTGCTGTAACCATTTTTGCTTCAGTGACCTTATACCAAAGTCATTTTCACTATCTATATCCGCTAGTACCAAATGATACTCCAAACTATACATGACTCTAGTTTCTTCTAAATCTAAGCTGAATCCATCCATATTTAATTATTCTAGCCTTTAGGGTAATGTGGATTTATCGTCTTGGCTAGGTATTATAGCACCATAGATAAACACAAGCAGTGGTTTTAGGTTAGGACATGGTATTTATGAAAATTTGCATTGCTCAAGAATCAGATCTTCCAGAACTAGCAAAACTATATCAGCAAACGGTGTTAGAAATTGCGCCTCAAAAATACTCCCCAATTCAAACCGAAGCTTGGGCATTTTTCGCAACAGAAGAAGGGTTTCGCGACTTCATTTTAAAACCCACTACATTCCTTGCAGTTGATACAACGGGAATTTTAGCTTTTTTCGGGATTGAGTCAGATGGTCATATTGCTTCAGCTTATGTAAGGCGCGATCGCGTTCGCCAAGGAATCGGTGCTACCCTTATACAGACACTCTTAGACCATGCTAAAAGCAATAACATTAAACGTTTATATGCAGAAGCCAGTGAATTTAGCGTTGCTTTGTTCCAAAAGTCTGGTTTTCACCTCTACGATACTGAAGTCGTAGATCGTCAGGGAGTAGATTTCAAACGTTATTTAGTTGAGCTAAGCTGACAAGTATTTAAATTGGTATTTTTGTCGCCTAGACCCTTTGATAGATGGAGGTCAGAACAAAAAACTAAATGAATAACAGCTTAAACCTACCCTAATTATCTCAGCAATTCCAAACTTAGAATGAGCTTAAGTCATCTTAGCCTGCGTAGACAGGCTTTGTAATTGTAGCCGAACTCTTCAGGGTTTAGGCGTATTTAAGGCGCGACTTATCCCCCATTGGGTGATGACAAAAACAGTAACTTTTCACTAAACTAGCTAAGTACCAAGACAGCGAGAGTCAAGTAACTACTAATTAATCCATGTCTTATTTCTCACTGAAAACCCCAGGACTTTTTCTCAGCTTATGTTTAGTTGGAATTACCGCTTGCGCTGAAGTCACAGATGTTCAGAATACAACAGAATCCCCGACTCAAACAGTTGCTAATGAGGCTGATGCTTGTACCTTAGTTGAATCTGGCTTTGGTTCTCAAGGACAAGTTGAGATTCGAGTTGAGGAAGTGGTTTCAGGATTAGATGTTCCCTGGGGAATGGCATTTTTACCCAACAATGATATCCTCGTCACCGAAAGAGGCGGACAAGTCCGTTTAGTCCAGAACGAACAACTCCAAGCAGAACCTGTGGTCACAATTCCAGCTACAGAAAGGGGTGAAGGGGGCTTACTAGGAATAGCGTTACATCCAGATTTTGCCAACAATCAACTCTTTTACCTCTACTACACCACCGATGAAGGGGGAACATTAACCAATCGGGTTGAACGATTGCAACTAGCAGAAGATAGACAAAGTGCTACAGCAGACGAGATAATTGTAGATAACATTCCCGTTGCTCAATTCCATAATGGCGGTCGGATTCGCTTTGGTCCTGATGGTATGCTCTATATTGGCACAGGGGATGCTCGTAATCCTGATAGTTCGCAAGATTTAGATAATTTAGCTGGTAAAATACTGCGCGTTACCCCCGATGGAGATGTTCCAGCAGATAATCCCTTTCCTAACAATCCAGTTTATCTTTCTGGTATCCGCAACTCTCAAGGGTTTGACTGGTTAAATGACTCTGTTTTCATTGTCACAGATCATGGACCAAGTGGTGAATTAGGACTCCGAGGGCTTGATGAAGTTAGTGTAGCCGAAGCAGGAGATAATTTAGGTTGGTCAGAAATTTACGGTTGTGATTCCCAAGAAAATATGGTGACACCGATTCTCACTTGGGTCGATGCTGTTCCGCCAGGAGGCGCAGCAATTTATACTGGTAATGCTATCCCTGAATGGCAAGAAGACTTGCTAATAGGGACTTTGGGTTCTCGCCACCTACAGCGCGTTTCCCTAACCCCTACAGGGGAACTAGAGCAACATGAGGTGTATTTACAGGATGACTATGGACGTTTGCGAGATGTGGTTATGGGAAGGGATGGCGAATTATATGTCACTACTAGCAACTGTGATGGAAGGGGTAATTGTCCTCCTGATGGGGATAGGATTTTGCGGATTACGCGCTAGTTTTTAAAAACTTTTCAGTCTCTTATCAGCGAAATCTCAGAAAATGATGGCATAGTAATTATAAATATGGCTATTTGAACTTAGCCCATTCCCTTAAGAGTTAGTCCCCAATTTATCACAAAATAATTCATGGTTTTAACCTCAATTACTCAGAAAGAAACAAAAATTATCCCATTCGAGCAAAAAATTGGCAACCCTTTAACAAAAAGCAAAATTAAAGTTTTACAAATAAATTTAGGTAAGCGTTGTAACCTCGCTTGTACCCATTGTCATGTTGAAGCTGGACCGAATCGCACTGAGGAATTATCTCCCGAAGTTTGTCAGCAATTAATTAAAGTTATTCAACGTTTCCCCCAAATTGAGACGGTTGACTTGACTGGGGGTGCGCCAGAAATGAACTATGGTTTTAGAGAAATTACTGAAGCTGCTAAATCCGCAGGAAAAGAAGTAATTGTTCGGTCTAATTTGACGATTTATTTTGTTTCAGGTTATGAAGATTTACCAGAATATTGCGCGAATCAGCAAGTTAGAATAGTCGCTTCTCTACCTTGTTATTTAGAAAATAATGTTGATCAACAAAGAGGTTTTGGCGTTTATAAAGAGTCAGTAAAGGCAATTCAGCAGTTAAATAAATATGGCTATGGTAGTGAACCTAATTTGAAATTAGATTTAGTTTACAATCCCCCTTTACCTAAGAATACAAATTTTTCTCTTCCACCACAGCAAAAAGCTCTAGAAGAAGATTACAGACAATTTCTAGAGGAAAATTTTAATATTCAATTTAACGAGCTACTGACGATTACAAATCTACCTATTGGCAGAACTAAGCAGTATTTACAAAGGCGTAATCTGCATTCCTCTTACTTACATTTTCTCGAAAAGAGCTATAACGAAAATACAGTTAGTAGTGTGATGTGTCGCAACGAACTTTCTGTCGATTACCTGGGTAATATTTTTGACTGCGACTTTAACCAGATGGAAAACATCCCTGCTAAGTTACCTAATGGGGAGAAGCTAACCGTCACTAAACTATTACAGATTGGGGATATTCATGTTATTAATAAGATACAAACTCGTCCTTATTGCTATGGCTGTACTGCGGGAAGTGGCTCTAGTTGTGGTGGATCTTTAGTTTGAATAGCTCCTTGAACCCAAAAAATTGTCGTTCAGAGCCAGAAAATATGATATAAGTTATTATCAATGATGTGATCAAGTTTCTATAGGATGATAACTATGAGCCAAGCACCTGTATCTCCCGTGGTGCTAGTCATTTTAGATGGCTGGGGCTATCGCGAAGCAACAGAAGGAAATGCGGTTGCAGCAGCCCACACTCCAGTAATGGATAGTCTCTGGGAGGCTTATCCTCATACCCTGATTCACACCTCTGGTAAAAATGTCGGACTTCCAGATGGTCAAATGGGGAATTCTGAGGTGGGTCACTTGAATATTGGCGCAGGACGAATTGTTCCTCAAGAGTTGGTTCGCATTACTGATGCAGTGGAAGATGGCTCGATTTTGGAAAATCCAGCTTTAGTTCAAGTTTGTCATGATATTCGTACATCTGGGAAAAAGTTACATTTAATTGGTCTTTGTTCCAATGGGGGGGTTCATTCTCACCTCAATCATTTACTGGGACTGCTAGATTTAGCTAAGTTTCATGGAGTTGAGCAAATTTGTGTGCATCCAATTACCGATGGTCGGGATACTCGCCCGAAAGATGGGGTAAACGCGATCGCGCAATTGCAAGAACATTTAGATAAAATTGGTGTCGGTCATATTGCTACCCTTAGTGGTCGATATTATGCCATGGATCGCGATCGGCGTTGGGATCGCATTGAAAAAGCCTATCGAGTCATGACTGGATCTGGAGAAATAGATCAACGTTCCGCCATCCAAGTCTTAAAAGACTCCTACGCTCAAGACATCACCGATGAGTTTATTGAACCCCTCCGTCTCGCAGAAGGCGCAATTGAACCAGGAGATGGGGTAATCTTCTTTAACTTCCGTCCTGACCGCGCTAGACAACTCTGCTACGCCTTTCTAAATTCTGATTTTGATGGCTTTGAACGGGAACTAATTAAACCCCTTAATTTTGTCACTTTCACCCAATACGATCCTGCTTTACCCGTAAAAGTCGCCTTTGAACCCCTAGACCTCACCAATATTCTTGGTGAAATTATCGCTAATCATGGCTTAAAACAGTTTCGTACCGCAGAAACAGAGAAGTATCCCCATGTTACCTACTTCTTTAATGGTGGCGCAGAAGAACCCTTGGCAGGGGAAGACCGCGAAATGGTTTCCAGTCCCATGGTAGCAACCTACGATCGCGCTCCCAAAATGTCTGCTGATCCTGTTACCGATGTCGTATGTCGAGCAATCAGAAAAAGCATCTATTCCCTTATTGTTATCAACTACGCTAACCCTGATATGGTGGGTCATACAGGTAACATAGAAGCAGCAGCAGTAGCCATTAGCGAAACAGATCGTTGTCTGGGTAAATTGCTCAAAGATGCAATCAAGACAGGAGGAACTGTTTTAATTACAGCAGACCACGGTAATGCTGAAATGATGCGAGATGACGAAGGTAATCCCTGGACAGCACACACTACTAACCCAGTTCCCTTTATCTTTATTGAAGGAGAAGGTCGACAAGTTCCTGGACATGGGGGAGAAGTTAACTTACGAGAAGACGGACGTTTATCAGATATCGCCCCCACCATCCTTGAATTACTCAAACTTCCCCAACCGCCAGAAATGACAGGTCGCTCCATGATCGTCAGTGCAGAGTACGATGTTAAACAGAATCGCACGCCAATCCGCGTTTCTCTCTAGAGTGTTACCATAAAAGCTGTTAGCGTCCCTGAAAAGAGACTTGCTAACAGCGAATGATTAAATTTATTTAAGAGTAATATTATCCATGCAGATCACACAACTGCTGCAATTTATCTGGTCAGCATCCGCATTCTTCCTTATTGTTTTAGTGTTGTTACATAGTCCTAAAGGTGATGGTATTGGGGGAATTGGGGGACAAGCCCAACTATTTACCTCGGCTAAAAGTGCTGAGAAGACCCTAAATCGAATTACCTGGACTCTCAGTGTTGTTTTTATTGGTTTAACTATCGTTTTAAGTGCAGGTTGGTTATAAGATCAGCTTACAGTCGAAAATATCAGCGTCGCTGGCGATTTAGTTGGCGATGGCTACTTTTATTGGGAATAATTTGTTTTTCCCTCCAAAGTGTCACTGCACAGCCTGTAGAGTCTCGTTTACCACCCTTAGAAACTCATCCTCTCCCCACTTTTATCGCAGCATGGGAACATCAAGAGGGAGATTATTTCGAGCAAGTTGAACCCACCCAGGTAGGTTATTTAATTTGGTCACATTTTCCCGTAAAAGTATACATTGAAACCTCAGCCGAAGTTGACTATCCTTCCGCCCAGCAGCAGCGATTACAGCAATGGGTCAATCAAGTTAAGCAAGCAGTTCAAGATTGGGCTGAATATTTCCCCTTAGAAGTCGTCATGGAAGAGGAAGAAGCAGATATTGCGATATTAAGGCTACCTCCTCCTGTTAAACCGACTATTGATCCTCAAACAGGATTATTTGACCTCCCTCGCGCCCGTACTGCGGAAATTCGCTATAACTTTTATCTCGATCAATCTCAATCAATCCCAATTCTTTCCCATCGCTTCACCATTACCCTAAGTCCAGACCAAAGTGCGACTAGAACTTTAGCAACCGCACGCCATGAAATTGGTCATGGTTTAGGAATTTGGGGTCATAGCCTTGAAGAAACCGATGTGATGTATTTTTCCCAAGTCAGGGATTCTCCTAATATTTCCCCCCGTGATCTAAATACGCTGAAAAAGATTTATCAACAACCCACTAAGTTGGGTTTCACAGTTCAAACTGAATCAGACTAATTTGTGTTTATTCTCTTCTTCCTTCAGGAACTTTTAAACGGGATTTCGGTTTTAACACTAAAGGCTGATCAGAAAAAGAAAAAGCTGTATCGGGGTCTTTGATCATTTCATTCATGGGTTCTAAAACTCTAGCATTATGAATCTGTTGTTCTAAAGATTCGGTCGAAGATACTAAGCCACTCAAGCCATTAACTAAACGCAAAAGGTTTTGGCGAAATTTAGGATCTCCAGTCAATTCATCGAGGTCAGAGGTTATTTTCTGGGTGTTCGCAAAGGTGACTCGCGCTGAATCTAAAGTTTGTTGAAGAAGGACTAAGTTAGTGGGATCGTTGAGAGCAATTGAAACATCACGAAGATTCGCTGAAGCTTCCGCAGCATTAGCGGTGAGAGTTTCTAGGTTTCGCACCAATTCTTGAGTATCAAGGGCGGTGAAGGTGGTATTAACTTCCTGTAGGGTGGGGGTAACGAGGGTGATAATTTCGCTCAACTGTCCACTGGTGGTATTGAGATTGTCCAGTGTCCCCACTAGAGTTGAGCGGTTTTCGACCACTAACGTATTGAGATTATTCGCTAGTTGGCTGAAATCCCTGGTGGTATTTTCCGCTGAGGTACTCAATTGGGTAATTTGATTAGCCGTCGTTTCCGCAGTGCGCGTCAGTCGGTTAGTCGCTTGGCTAATTTCTGCGGAGGTATCTGTTACTGCTTCTGTAACTTGAGAAAAGCCTTGGGCTTCTGTGTCTAAACGCCGAGAGAGGGTAGAAAGATCTCTACTCAGTTGTGCAAACTCTTGGGCTGCTATACCTGTTTGATCAAGGGTAAGCTTGAGGCTTTCGACAAAAGCTGGATCGCCATAAACATCGGCTAAAGTTAGGGTACTTTCAATCAGTTGGTTAAAGGTAATCCCCATATCCCCTCGCACCACATCTCCATCACAAATTATGACTTGGGAATCACAATTGTCCCGAACTGGGGAAGCGATATCAGATATTGCGGAGACATTTTGGATTGGCGTAATATCAATTACTGTTTCCGCAATTAGTCCAGCTTGATTGGCTGCGATCCTCGATTGAGCAGGAATGTGTAGATCCGCATCATTAATTTGCACCCTGGCTTCAACTCCGTCTATCCCACCTTCGAGGCTAGTAATCTGTCCAACGCGCAAACCACGGTAACGAACGCCTCCGCCAGCTTGTATACCACTTGCATCCTGAAAGACGACAGTAAAGCTGTAAGTGTCTCGTCCAAAAACTGCGTTACTAACCCATAAGCCTAGTCCGATAAAGGTTACTATGCCTCCTAGAATAAATAAGCCAACTGTGCCTTCTCGAACCATGCGCGATCGCGTCATAAATATCCCCCCCTTCTCTACTTCACCGCCTGAATCGGACCTTCCGTACTAGCACTAAAAAATTGTCTTACTAAAGGATTATCTGTTGTATCAACCTCTTCTACCCTACCTTGCCACTGAATCTTCCCGTCATATAAAAATAACACGCGGTCTGCGGTGCGACGAATGGTACTATCTTGATGACTCACCATCACATAAGTTCCACTCGTTTTCATTTTAGGATCTCGCTGTAAATGGCGAACTAAGTCTTCAATTACCGTTGAGGCGATGGGATCAAGTCCAGCGGTGGGTTCATCATAGAGAATCACCCCTGGATCTTCTTCTTGGTCTTCGGGGTTGGTCATAACTGCGCGTGCAAAACTAACCCGTCGTTGCATCCCCCCTGATAACTCTGAGGGATAGAGATCCGCAGTACCAGGTAATCCGACCATCTCTAACTTTTCTTCCACTAATTGGCGAATTTCCGCCTGGGATAAGTGGGAGTTCTGATAGAGGAAAAATCCCACATTTTGATCAACAGTTAGGGAGTCAAATAAAGCAGATTGCTGAAAGACCATACTCAGGGTAATTGGATCTTGAAAATCTTCAATTAACCCCTCGCGTTTGCGTCCTTTAACATAAACTTCTCCAGTATCAGGGGCTAATAAACCCGCTGCAATTCTAAGAATAGTTGACTTTCCCGTTCCTGACGGACCAATAACGACCAGCGCATCCCCCCGATAAACCGTCAGATCTACCGCATCTAAAATAGTCTTATCCCCAAAGGATTTAGAAATTCCTTTCAGTTCAATTAAAGGTTCTTCTCCTTTGTTGCCATTTTGCTCACTCATCGGTAAAAAGTCCTCCGATTTATCGGTGGGATTAATCATGGTGATGATATTAGGCTTCCTCTACCAATTCGATCCCAAACACTTCAGCAAAGGCTTTCTCTACCTTGTAGCCAGAGTCAATTGCTTCTAAGGGATCTTTACGCAAACGATGACGTAAACAGAGAGTCATGACTCGGCGAATATCATCTACAGTTACCTCTGTACGCCCTTCTAAAGCGGTTAAAGCTTTGGCAGCGCGATTGGTGACAATATCTCCTCGTAAGCCATCTACGTCTAACTGAGAGCAGATCTGAGAAATTTTAACCCGTAGTTCATAGTCGAGGTTGACTTGTGGAAGAAGTTGTTGGGCTTGAACCAGTTTCTCTTGCATTGCTTCCTGTTCTGTCTGATATTTGGTACAGAACTCTTGGGAATGACTATCAAAATCTGAGCGTTGTTCAACAATTTGGACGCGCAATTCAGGGTTCTTGACAGTACGGATTTCTGCGTGCATCCCAAAGCGGTCTAAGAGTTGGGGGCGGAGTTCTCCTTCTTCGGGGTTTCCTGAACCGACGAGGACAAAACGAGCAGGGTGACGAATAGAAATCCCTTCTCTTTCAACAGTGTTCCAGCCACTAGCAGCAGAATCTAAGAGGACATCGACAAGGTGATCATCAAGAAGATTGACTTCATCTACATAAAGTATACCGCGATTGGCTTTGGCGAGAAGTCCAGGTTCAAAGGCTTTGACCCCTTCGGAGAGGGCTTTTTCAATATCAATTGTGCCACAAACTCGGTCTTCTGTTGCCCCTAATGGTAAATCTACCATTTGCACTTTTTGTTGGGCGATGGGTAAGGTTTCCCCTTGGTCGATCTTGTCTCTGACCGCATCACTCATTAATTCTGGTTCTTCAGGATCACTGTTGAAGGGATCATTTGCAACTACATCAATCTCTGGTAATAGATCGGCGAGGGCGCGAATTGTCGTGGATTTTCCCGTACCGCGATCGCCCATAATCATCACTCCCCCAATTTTGGGATCGATAACATTCAGTAGAAGGGCGAGTTTCATCTCTTCCTGACCAACAATGGCAGTAAAGGGAAAAACCACACGTTGACGAGTTGTTTTTGTTGCAGGTGCTGGGGCTGTAATTGTCATTATGGGTCTCTTGTCAGTCTTGTATAGCTAAATCAAAAATGAAATTATGATTTTCATTGTGCCATACTTGCTTGATCTGATTACGGTTGATAATTGATAATCAAGATTCTATTACCATTAAGATAAATTCTCCTTTCTCATAATCCTCTGGTATCTGTGACCTCCTCCTCAAGCAATAATTATCGGCGAGGACTGCCCTGAATATTTTTTGTGTAATCAAAATTATCCCTAGAGGGGAAAGGCTTACATCTTATTCGTGGAGATACATTTATAGGAACTAGAACTAGAAAATTTGCAATTTGTATTTTTGTTTACAGCTATTGGGATCATGAAGTGTTAGCTTAGAAATGTAACCAAAGTTAATATTCATCAAATAATATTATTATGGCTCAGATACTTGATCCCCTACCTAATGACAGAGGTCATATCCTTTGCTGCTATGCTAATGTAACCAGTAAAATTCAAATTGCTCGGATTACTAATATTGAACATTGGTATTTTGAACGAGTTATTTTTCCTGGACAACGGTTAGTGTTTGAAGCCCTTCCAGAAGCCATGCTAGAAATTCACACAGGCATGATGGCAAGTTCGATTCTCTCAGATACGATACCTTGTGAACGTTTGGCTGTAAATGACGTAATTGAAACATCCGCAGAAGTTGAACCAGAAAGTCATGGTGAAGATACTATGAAAAATATCGAGAAACCCGTTATGAAGGCAGAATTTGAGGTACTTACTCCAGCAATTAGCTATTGAAAATAAAATAAGTTTTTTAACTCAAAAATTAAATTGGCTTGCTCTTTGGTAAGCCAATTTTTTAGTTTTAATTGGTTAATCGAACAGTAGTGGAAACAGATAATTTATAGCTTAAATCTACGTCCTCTTCTGGGTGTTGAGATAAGCGCGTTTCAATGAAACATTGAGTCCTCTAAATTCGATAGGGTTCACCAAACAACACCACAGAAGTTTTTAACTCACATAGCACCTTGGTTGCAACATCACTTACTGCTAAACCCCCGACCGTACGACGACGCATAGACCTTAACAAAACTAGGTCATAATTTTTTGCTGTCTGAATAATACCTTCAGCGACATCATCACTACGAATAGTTTTGATCTTAACCCGAATCTCAGATTGAGATTGGCTTAAAAAGTGTTTTAACTCAGACCGAAAGTGATAAATATCATTTTTAGTATTCTTACGATCGCGCACCCATAATAACGTTACCTCAGCTTGATTAATATCTGCAAATAATTGTGCAAACCTGACGGGAAGCAAACTTTGAGGCGTAAGATTTTTAACAGGAACTAAAATACGATGAATATTAACAGGTTCATCTAGTAAGCGCATCATCGCCACAGGACAATGAGAAGACCAAAAAACACTATCAACTACACTTCCAAACAAACGCGCTTGGATGCTAGTTGTTGAACTCCAGCCCATCACTACCAAAGTTGCGTTTACCTCCCTCGCAGCACGGCTAATTCCATGAGCAATATCATCATCAATGCGAGTTAGAGGCTCAATCTTAACATCGAACTCCTCACCCACCTTAATCGCCCTGGCGAGTAATCTTTTACTTTCCTGGAGAGCTAAATCTAACTTTGGTTCATCCATATGAACATGAGCTTTCGTAATCGTCAAAGGCGCAACCACTCCTCCCTCATGGCGAGCCAGTAAAGCCCCCATCTCCACTAGATAACGCTCTGTTGTCGGGTTACAAATAGGCACAATAACAGTAAAAGGATGACCCTCAGTAGAGAAACTAGGGAAAGGTGTCATCAATTGCGACTCAGTAGGCGGTGTTGACTCCCATCCTGACCCACCTGTTTGAGGAATAGTCAATTTTCTTGCAAAACGGTCTGTTAAGACAGGACCTAAAATTGCAGTTACCAACATTAAGACAATTATCGCGTTAAAAACTTCAGAGGAAATTAGTCCTACATTTAAACCTACTAAAGCAGCAGCAAGAGTTGCAGCCACCTGGGGTAAGGAAAGCGACCACATCGTTAGAGTTTCATCCCAGTTGTAACCGTAAAGACGTTTAGCTGCAAAAGCAGCGAGGAACTTACCACTAATTAATGCAACCACAATTGCTGCGGTTAATAAGAATTTAGTACTTAAAGAAGACACGAAACTAGGAATATCAATTAATAGTCCCATGTTGATAAAAAAGAAAGGAATAAATAAGGTACTTCCCACAAATTCAATCTTTTCTTCAACGGGAGAATGTCCTACCACATCATTAACCGCTAACCCAGCTAAAAATGCTCCAACAATCGGATCAACATTAATTACTTGTGCGCCGACAGCAGCAAGAAAAACAGCTAAAAGTATAAAAAGAAACTGATTACTTTGCTCATCCCCAGTCCTGCGAAAATACTCTTTTCCAGCTTTATCAAAACCAACTAAAACAATTGTCGAGTAAATAGCAAGAGATCCTAATTGTATTGCTAAAGATGTAGCAGAGAAATCTCCTGCATTAATTGAAACACAAATTGCTAAGACTAATAAAGCAGAAATATCAGTGAAAATAGTTGCCCCAATACTAACAGTCACGGCTTGGTTGTTGATAAGTCCTAAACGTTTAACGATAGGATAGCCAAGCAGGGTATGAGAAGCAAGGAGAGAACCAATTAATACTGAGCTATTTAAGCCCATGCCAAATAAT
Organism: Cyanophyceae cyanobacterium; assembly: GCA_038320005.1. Taxonomy (GTDB): domain Bacteria; phylum Cyanobacteriota; class Cyanobacteriia; order Cyanobacteriales; family SIO1D9; genus JBBQDV01. Next base: position 7,780 of record JBBQDV010000019.1, on the reverse strand, counting down.
AATCCGACTGTAATTCCAGCGATTAAAGGAAATATAAAAGTAAAAAATCCGAAGCCAATAGAACGACTTTGGTTCTTGCGAAATTCCGCTAAATCAATCTCTAAACCCGCAACAAACATGAGATAAATCTTGCCAATATCTGAAAGCAGTTTCATCATTTCGCTATCAGAATCAAGCACACCTAAACCATTAGTTCCGAGAACAATACCCGCAACTAATAATCCTACTAATCCTGGTAAATGCAGTCTTTCAAAAATAGGTGGGAGAACTAAGGTTACGAGTAAAAGAGCCGTAAAGCCAATAATCGGGCTATTTGGGATAAGTCCTTGGATATATTCCATAATGTATTAAAAATTTAAGCCAATACCGGAAAGCAAAACTTTAAATGAATACTAATCCTAACAAAGATACTGTTTCTGGGTGAAATCTCAGCCTTGCTAGATGCTCTGAAAATAATAGAATTAGTAAGAGTTATCTGCTAGTAACTAATCTACAACTTTAATAGTATTGAGACTCATATCGCTACAGCCTGAAATTTTACCGCCGAGACTGACAATTTCTTGTAAATAATCTCGAGCGAATTGAGTGATTTCTTCCCCTGGCATTAAGATGGGGATACCTGGTGGATAGGGACAAATTATTTCTGCACTAATGTGTCCTACTGCTTTACTTATCGGGATAGTTTGTGTCTCAGCAAAATAAGCTTTTCGAGGCGAGAGACGCAAAGGAGAAAGGGAGGTAAAAGGAATAGTCTTAATGGGAATCGGAGGTTGAGAATAGTTCTGAACTAAGGTAGTAAAACCCTGTACTAATTCGTCTATGTCCCTTTGAGTGTTTCCTAAGCTAATAATAAAAGCAAGGTGGTACTGCATCGGTAATTCCGCAGTGACTTGCAATTGTTCATGTAAGATTTCGTCCGCAGCAAAACCACTTAAGCCAAGTTGATTGACATAGACGGTTAAGCGAGTGGGGTCGAGGTTTGCAAAACCAGGTTGTTGTTGAGATTCGAGAATCGTGATTGTGGGAATTTCCTTGAGGCGGTTTCTTGCGCTTGTCACGAGGTTTAATGTCTTTTCTAGCAATTCTTGCCCTTGTGTCGCCATCTGTTGTCTAGCAGCATCGAGGGAGGCGAGGAGAAGATAATTTGGACTGGTGGATTGCACGAGTTGTAGGGCTTTCCTGATTCTTTCTGAACTAACTCGTTTCCCTTGTCGGTGTAGCATTGAGGCTTGAGAGAATGCAGATAGGGTTTTATGGGTAGATTGAATAGTAATATCTGCTCCCATTGCTAAGGCGGAAGGGGGTAAACTCGGATGAAAATGAAGGTGTGCGCCGTGGGCTTCATCGACAATTAGGGGGATATTGTTGCGGTGGGTTATTTGCGCGATCGCGTTTATTTCGCCACAGATACCATGATAAGTAGGGTAAACCATCATCACCCCTTTAGCGTCAGGATGTTCTTTTAATGCTGCTGCTACTGCTTCTGGCGTAATACTGAGAACTAAATCTAAACTAGGGTCATATTCAGGGTTAATAAAAATTGGTGCTGCCCCAGACAAAATTAATCCCGCGATCGCGCTAATATGGCTATTGCGAGGTAAAATAATCTTCTCCCCTTCCCCACACACCGCCAAAATCGCAGCGATAATTCCACAAGTTGAGCCATTTGCCAAAAAATAGGTCTGTTCCGCCCCAAAAGCCTCCGCAGCTAACTCTTGAGCAGATTTTATTACCCCCTCTGGCGCAAACAAATTATCTAATTCTGGCAACTCTGGCAGATCAGCATGAAATACCGCTTTTCCGATAAGATCAGATAAAGAAGCAGGAACTCCCTGTCCTCTTTTATGTCCTGGGGCGTAAAAAGCACTATCTCGCTTTTGAGATAATGTTTGTAAGACCTTTAATAAAGGGGTTTGATTTTGTTTCCCCACAATAGAAGTATTTATAGACCACTTTAACTATAGTTCAGGGTTCAGCATATTCTCCCCCTCTCCCTACCTCCCTCTCCCATGTATAATGAAAAACCACAGCCTCGCCAACGCCTTCCTATCGTCCCTCTAGATAGACGTGCATTCTCATTTCTCATTGACTTTGCAGCAGTTTGGTTTACCTGTTCTTTTATTACCGTTTCCTTAATTCGCTGGGTAATATTTATCTTGACTTGGCTGGCTTTGCGCGTAATCGCAGTAGAGAAAAACCAAGGACAAAGCTTAGGAAGATGGGCGTTAGACATAAAAATTATTGAATTGAGATCGCGCCGTATTCCTGATTTAATGTCCTTAAGCAAACGGGAAGGAATTGTCGGTGGTTCAGCCCTTATCGCCATGATTGGACTAGATATGTTCTTTGTGAACCCCTTCTCAACCCTAATCCTCGTTTGTCCTCTGCTTGTTGTCTGTGGTTTTGCAGTTTCTGATCAAGAATATCAACAAGCCCTCCATGACCGAGTCGCTGGAACAGTCATCGTTGAAACCCGCCGAGGCTTCTCTCTTGACCTCCGTCTGCAAAAAATAGTTGCAGAAATACGCTATCGTGTGAGAAAATAGTTAATTGTGTCTAAATTTTCTCCGATTAGGATTCTGAACCTATGGCAAGTAAAAAAGGTGCTAGAAATATCATCACGCTAGAATGTACCGAATGTCGCACCAATACGGACAAACGTTCTAACGGAGTATCTCGTTATACAACGACAAAAAACCGTCGTAACACAACTGGACGACTAGAAATCAAAAAGTTTTGTACTCACTGTAACAAGCATACCGTCCACAAAGAAACAAAATAAACCGTAATTTAAATTTATTCAAATTCTTTAATTCACTATGGCATATTATCGCAAACGCCTTTCCCCGATTAAACCAGGCGACCCCATCGACTACAAAGATGCAGAGTTACTACGTAAATTTGTCACAGAACGGGGTAAGATTTTACCGCGTCGCATCACTGGCTTAACCGCCCGTCAGCAAAGACAAGTTACAACTGCGATTAAGCAAGCGCGTCAGTTAGCATTGATGCCTTATGTTAACAACGAAGGTTAAGTAAAAGGCGACAGGATTTTTTTTGTCGCCCTGATATCATGTCAACCCGAATAATTATTTAGATTGGTGGAGAAGGGAAAACTAGTTGAATTCAAACACCAAGGCGAACCTCGTTTAGGTGTGGTCGAACGTCCAGAAGGTAAAAAAAATTGGGTTGTCCAAGACCAAAGAGGACAATCTTATACCCTTCATCCCCGACAAATTGAATACGAAGTTAAAGGCAGTGACTATAAACCCCATGATATTGCGGTTCTACTAGAAGAAGCAAAACCTTTGCAAGATCCTTCTAGTTTAGAAGTCGCTTGGGAAATTTTAGTCGAAGAAGGAGAGACTGTTACTCCCGCCCAGATGGCGCAGTTATTATTCTCTGAACAGACCCCTGCTTCCTGTTATGCAGCCCATAGCTTACTTTCTGCCGACAAAGTTTATTTTAAACAAAAAGGGGACGTTTATGAACCCCGTAGCGCGAGCCAAGTTGGGGAAATTCAGCATCAAATTGAAGTCGAAAAACAGCGCGATCGCGAAAAACATGAATTTCTCACTAGAGTCACAACAGCCCTCAGCGAAAAGAAAGCAGACTGGTCTCAAGCAGATCAATCACGCCTCGAAGCATTAGAACGACTAGTTTTACAACCAGAACAAGGCTACCGTCCTGCGCAAGATATCCTCGATATGTTAGAACGTCCCCAGACTCCCCAAGGGGCATTTGACCTCTTAATAGAACTAGGATGGTGGAATTTCCATGAAAATCTCTTCTTGCGTCGTAGTTCTTATCCCGTCCAATTTCCTAGAAAGGTACTCGAAGTGGCGCAATCTCGTCTGGAATCTGCTTTTCCCGATCCCGATCAAGATATTCGCCTCGACTTAACCCATCTCAAAGCCTATACCGTTGATGATGAAAGCACCCGTGAGATTGATGACGGCTTGAGTCTAGAATACCTTGAAGATGGTCGCCAAAAAATCTGGGTTCATATTGCTGACCCCACCTGTCTTGTTAGCCCCAATGATGAACTAGACCTAGAAGCCCGTCGCCGTAGCACCAGTTTATACTTACCTACAGGGATGATTTCCATGTTCCCCTCTGAGTTAGCCACTGGACCAATGAGTTTAGTTCAAGGTCAAGTTTGTCCAGCCTTGAGTTTCAGCGTCATCCTCAGTGAAGCAGGGGAAGTAGAAGAGTATAGTATTCACGCCAGCTTGATCAAACCCACCTATCGCCTCACCTATGACGACGTTGATGAAATGCTGGAATTAGGCGTAACCGCAGAACCAGAAATTGCTGATTTAGCAACCTGGTCAAATCGGCGCGAAGAATGGCGTAAAAGTCAAGGGGCGATTAATATTTCTTTACCAGAATCCTCTATAAAAGTTAATCTTGAAGGTGAAGTTACCATAGAACTCCTCGACCAATCACCTTCGCGTCAAATGGTGGCAGAAATGATGATTCTCACGGGAGAAGTAACAGGACGCTATGGACAAGAACATAGCTTACCGATTCCCTATCGTGGACAACCCCAGCCTGAACTTCCCCCCGAAGAAGAACTGATGCAACTTCCCCCAGGACCAGTTCGCGCCTCAGCCATCCGCCGTTGTATGCCTCGCAGTGAGATGTCCCTCACCCCCATTCGTCATGCAGGTTTGGGCTTAGATACTTATACCCAAGCCACCTCTCCCATTCGTCGTTATACCGATTTACTCACTCATTTTCAGGTGAAAGCCTATCTAAGAGGAGAGGAATTACCTTTTAATGCGGAAGAGATTCAAGAAATTGTCTTTAGTGTCACCTCCTCAGTCAAAGAAGCAGTCCTCGTTGAACGTCAAACGAACCGCTATTGGGGACTTGAATATCTCCGTCGTAATGGGGATGAAGTTTGGCAAGTATTACTACTACGCTGGCTGCGTGAGGACGATAATTTAGGTTTAGTCTTACTCGAAGAATTAGGCTTAGAATTACCTTACCGCTTTGACCGTGCCGTTTCATTAGGTGATCGCTTAGAATTACAAGTAAGTCGCGCTGACCCACGCCAGGATGTAATTCAGTTCCGCGAAATTTCTAACCAAGAAGCCCAAGAAAAGGGGGAAGTTGAACCTGTCAATAGTAATCATTGACTTCTCCCCTAGTCTTTTTTCGATAATCTAGATCTTAGTCAACAAAACCACTGCATAAGCAGCAATTCCCGCCTCTTGTCCCACTGCGTCTAACTTCTCATTTGTCGTCGCTTTAACCCCAACTTGATCAGGATTTAACTGCAAACTCTTAGCAAGTTTATCGCACATTGATTGAATATAAGGCTTCAGTTTCGGTTTTTCCGCAACTACGACCGAATCTATATTACTAATTTCCCATCCGCGCGATCGCGTTAACTGATAAACCTGTTCCAATAAAATAATACTATCCGCCCCAGCCCATTTCGGATCAGTAGGGGGGAAATAATGCCCAATATCCCCCAAACTTAACGCCCCCAACATCGCATCCATAATCGCATGAGTGAGAACATCCGCATCGCTATGTCCGATTAAACCGAGAGTATGAGGAATCGTAATACCGCCAATAATTAGAGGTCTTCCCTCCCCTAAACGGTGAATATCATAGCCATTACCAACACGGATTTGCATATTTTTTGCTGTATTTAAAATTTAAAATTACTGACGATTAAGGGCGGTAATAATTGCTTGCTGACTAGCGTTATTATAAACTTGCTCAATATATTGGCGCATAGCTAAAGCATCGCTTCCCGCTAAAGGAATATTTCCTAAAATATCGAGGGGAGTTTGGGTTTCGGGAGGAGGGGCGATGACGACTAAAGAAGAATTTAAAGGGTGATTATATTCCCAAAACTTACTCGCTTCTAAAGATAATCCTGCTTGTTTACCCTTCGCTTTCGCTTTGCGTTTTGACTTAGCAATATTCGCTGCTTTCCCTGTTTTACGGGCGCGGAGTTGACGCAATTTTTTCAATATTTCTGCTTTAGTTCGTCCGCGAAGTTGTAATAAAACAAAAGGATCTTCACTAAAACGATCTGCTAATTGATAATAAACCGCCCCAATATGTTTACAAGGGTTAGCTTTATCAGGACAAGTACAGCGAGAACGAATATCTGACAAAGTAAAAGGAAAGAGATTTAAACCGCTTTTAGTAAAGACTTCTTCAATATCTTCTGGCATTTCTCCCGCTAATAATAAGGCGGAAAACTTGGCTTTTTGTGACATCAACTCAATCACATAGTTCCAATCCTCCTTACTAAAAGGATCAAGGGATAAAGACACCTGATAGGGTTCGGGTTCGCTTCCCTGTACCTTTGCTAGGACTTGTGCGCCTTTAAACTCAATGCTAAGGATGTTTCCCTCCCGTGCGTAGTTTTGCGCCCGTTCTAGGCGTTTCTTGAAGCGGTAGGAATCAAGTAGTTCTAGCCAACGGAGTACCCACCATTCTCTTGTCGGGGTGTTGTAGTTAGTCATTAGTAGTTTCGTCTAGGTTTCTAGCCTTGTAGAATGTTTCTAAGCTATCGCGATCGCCAACAAAACGCCAGTGCCAAGGTTCATAAGTAATCTCCTGGGGGTTATCTCTAGGAAAAGAAAGCTCAAACCCATAATAAGCAGCATTTTCTTCTAACCAAGCAAAAGCAGCAGTTTTTTCAAAATTGATATCAAGATTTGTTGCAGGGGTACGCCCATCCCCGATATCTATTGTATAGCCTGTGTGGTGTTCACTGTAACCTGGAGGCGCACTTACTTCCGCCCTTGTTGTCGGGACAACTCCCCTTTCTTTCGCAACAGCAAAAAACAAAGACTCTTGTTCTTTAATACTGCGAAATCCTGAGATGGGAACAAGAATAACTCCTTCTTTTCTCCCTGCGTCTTTCATCTCCAGAAACTTCTTCGCAGCAGCTTTGCGTAAACGGATACGTCCATCTGTTGTAATAGCTTGCAAATCCGACTCTTCCGCTTCTGGATAAGGCAAATGCCCTAAAAGGTTTTCAGTTGCAGCTTCAGTTATTGTTGAACTAGGAGAAATGGGAGGGTCAGTTACCACTGAACTTGATCGATCAACTTTAAAAGGATCAGCCCCAGCAAGAACAGTGAAAAGGGTAAGTATAATCAGCCCAATTCCTCCCCCCACTAGTAAGGGTCGTCGCCAAAATCTCGTAAATTTACGATTTTGTTGCGTTTTTTCAGATCGTATCGCTTCGGGAATATCGTCCACAGACTTATTAAGAGGTTGCTTTTCTTCATATAAGCCTAGCTCATCCATGCACTTCCGACTCCTGACGTTCAACTTTACACTGTATCGGAAATTATTCTTTCCTGTCTCTTAGAGTAAATATTTAACTATTGCCATGAAAATCATCAGGCTATTCACTTTACAATAAAACTATTTCCTAAGCAATAGGCTCATAACTCAGGAATATGAGAGATTGGAGGAACAAATTTAATCTAAATTTTATCTTTTTCGCATGGATCAAAGAATTTCACAAATTTTGGTAATTGTTTTGCTTCTTACCTCAATCCTAGCTCCCTTTGCTGCTCTAGCACCTCTAATGCTGTTTTTATTAGGTGCAGGGCTTTTCTGGGGAATTATAACTATAGCAAAAATCTTGATTTCAGGTTGTGCGTATTAGGAAAATATGAGCGTTTCCATCGTTATTCCGACATTGAATGAAGCTCAGGAAATTGAAAAAACTTTGCGCTGTCTTAGTGTACTACATCCTTTGCCAATAGAAATCATTGTTGTTGATGGGGGCAGT
>JBBQDV010000018.1:0-24719 GCA_038320005.1 Cyanophyceae cyanobacterium | reverse complement strand
AATTCTCAAGATTAACACCGGCATTGAGATCGCGATCTATCTCGATACCACATGAATTACATTTAAAGACCCTTTCGGATAAAGTTAATGTCTCCTTCTTCGTGCCACAGTTAGAGCAGATTTTAGAAGAAGGAAACCAGCCCTCTACCCCTAAAAATACAATTATCCACCCTGATCTTAAGCAGCAACAACAAAATTCTCTAAAGGTTGCCAACGAAAAGCGCGATCGCCACCCATTTCCAAAACAACTTTTAAACGAGGTTCTTGTTGCGTTAAATTAACAAGATACGCAATTTCTTGGCGAGATAAGATCATTCCCTCAATAATCCACAACACCAACCCCTTTGATTCAGGGGGCAAATTCTCCAACTGATAAGTCACAATAGGAGTAGCAAAATAGACTTCCCCAACCGCAGCACTCTGAGCAATATTTTTCTTCCCTAAATGAGGAGGACGAATTCCATGAAAGCGCGTGAAATAAGCAGCTAAATCGCCAAGTCCCCTCGCTGTCAACGAGTAAGTTGTATAACCGCGCGATCTTAAACGACGCTGATAACGCCCCTCAAATCCTCCTTCCAAGGGAGCATAAGTTCCCAAAGCTCCCGAATTTTCCAGATCACGAATAAACTTCTTGCCTGTGGTAATTAGTGGCATACCGCTTTATAATAATATTTCTTTGAATCTTATTATAGTTGGGCGTTGAAACAACGATCAATTCTTTCTTCAACTCCAAACGATGAAAGAATAATCTTGACAACACCGCAGCAAAACGCTATAATTATCGATTGTGACCCAAAGTCACTTCTAAGCGATTGGGATTAGGTTGAATTTTAACCTAATGTAGATTGAATTTAACTGCGCCTCAACGAGGAAACTAAAGGCATACAGCCTTCAAGTCCAAATTGAAAAAAAGGCGATTCTTAGGGTTAGTCCCTAGTCCTAAAAAATAGAACGTTAAGACTAACCGTAGGCATTTTCAAAAAAACACAACTTCCTCACCTTGAGAAAATCAAGATTAGGGTTGTGGTGGCAGACCGACAAGCTAGAACTCATATTCAAGAGAAACTGGCTTGTCAAAGATTCACTCTGCCCAATCATAATGTTGTTTATTTTAATTAAAGGGGCAAGAAAAGCGTGTCTCTAGGTATCCTTGGCACGAAACTGGGCATGACGCAAATCTTTGACCAAGAGTCTGGCATCGCCATTCCGGTCACAGTAATCCAAGCGGGTCCATGCACAGTTACGCAAATCAAATCAAATCAGACCGATGGCTATAGTGCCGTACAAATCGGCTACAAAGAAGTAAAGACCAAGGCAATAACAAAGCCAGAAATTGGTCACTTAGCTAAGTCTGGCGCTCCTGCATTGCGTCATCTTAAGGAATATCGTTTAAACGATACTTCTGCATACGAATTAGGTACAGCGATAAATGCTGGCTTATTTGAACCAGGACAACTGGTTGATGTCTCAGGTAAGAGTATAGGTCGCGGTTTCACAGGCTATCAAAAACGGCACAACTTTAAACGGGGTCCAATGTCTCACGGTTCTAAAAACCACCGTGCGCCAGGCTCAATCGGACCAGGTACAACTCCAGGTCGTGTTTTCCCTGGTAAGAAAATGGCAGGACAGCACGGAGCAAAGCAAATTACTGTCCGTAAACTTACAGTTGTCCAGATTGACCCCGAAAAAAATATCCTCCTTATCAAAGGTGCTGTTCCAGGTAAAGCTGGAACATTGCTAAGTATTATCCCAACCAACAAAGTTGGCAGATAGGAACTAACGTAAGCAGGATAAATTTCTCAAGGAAAAATTATAAAAAATGGCTAACTGTACAGTAAAAAATTGGCAAGGGGAAGAGGTAGGACAAGCCACCTTAGAACTCAAAGTTGCCAAAGAAGAAAATGCGAGTCACATAGTCCATCGTGCCTTAGTTCGACAATTGAACAACGCCCGTCAAGGGACAGCTTCAACTAAAACTAGAGCAGAAGTACGAGGTGGTGGTCGCAAACCTTGGAAACAAAAAGGCACAGGACGGGCTAGAGCAGGTTCAATCCGTTCTCCTCTCTGGCGTGGTGGTGGGGTTATCTTTGGACCAAAACCCAGAGACTACACCACTAAGATGAACAGGAAAGAGCGACGTTTGGCTCTAACCACAGCATTAATTAGTCGTACTGAAGACCTGCTGGTTGTTGAAGATTTTACCGAACAAATCTCTCAACCCAAGACCAAAGAAATGGTTGCAGCTTTTGAACGCTGGGGCATCAGCAAAGACCAAAAAGTTTTGCTTGTTCTACCAGAAAAGCTGGAAATGGTTTATCTCTCAGCTCGTAACTTGGCAAAATGCAAAGTGACTTTAGCTCATCAGCTAAATATCTATGACTTGCTCCAATATGACAAGATTGTAACCACATCCGCAGGACTCGCAAAAATACAGGAGGTTTACAGTGACTAGACTAGAACATCGGGTAACAAGAGTAGAAACTCGCAACTTACCAGACTTGATTATTCAACCAATTGTCACTGAAAAAGCGACCCTGTTGCTAGAGCAGAACAAATATGTTTTTGATGTTGCGCCCAAGGCAACTAAGTTTGATATCAGAGCAGCAATTCAAGAACTATTTGATGTAACCGTCACAAAAATCAATACAAGTTGTCCTCCACGTCAAAAGCGTCGGGTTGGCAAGCATGTTGGTTATAAAGCACGGTATAAACGGGCAGTCGTTACTCTAGCTGAAGGCGATTCTATCGTCCTATTCCCAGAAGTATAGAAATTAATCTAAATTTCTGTTTCGTATCAACTGCCATATTCAAGACAAAATTGAGAATTTAATTATGGGTACTCGCTCTTTTCGACCATATACGCCTGGGGTGCGCCAAGCCGTCATCTCAGACTTTGCCGACATAACTAAAAGCAAACCCGAAAAATCTTTAACTCAATATAACCATCGAGTCAAAGGACGTAATAATCGCGGTGTCATTACCAGTCGCCGTCGGGGAGGTGGACACAAACGCCTTTATCGGATTATTGATTTCCGCCGTGACAAACGTAATATTCCTGCTCAAGTTATCGCCATTGAGTACGATCCAAACCGCAATGCTCGCATTGCCCTAGTGCAATATGAAGATGGGGAAAAACGTTATATTCTTGCTCCTCTAAAAATAACAGTTGGTACAACTATTATTGCTGGAGACGACGCTCCCTTTGAAATTGGCAATGCCTTACCTCTAGGTAAGATTCCTTTAGGGGAAACAGTTCATAATATTGAACTCAATCCTGGGAAAGGTGGGCAGATCGTCCGTGCAGCAGGAGCAGCAGCCCAAGTTGTGGCAAAAGAAGGTAACTATGTCACCCTGCGCCTTCCCTCTAAAGAAGTGCGGATGGTACGTAAAGAATGCTACGCCACCATTGGACAAGTTGGTAACACCGAAGCGAGAACTCTTAGCTTAGGAAAAGCTGGCAAATCTCGCCACCTGGGCAGAAGACCCAAGGTTCGAGGCAGTGTCATGAACCCTGTGGATCACCCACATGGTGGTGGTGAAGGTCGCGCCCCGATTGGTAGAAGTGGTCCTGTGACTCCTTGGGGTAAACCAACCTTGGGTATGAAAACCCGTAATAAGAAAAAGCGTAGCAGTTCTCTAATTATCCGCCGTCGTAATTAGCGCAAAAGCTAAATCTTTATTGTATTGGTCAGAAAGGAAATCAAACCGTTATGGGTCGTTCATTAAAAAAAGGTCCTTTTGTTGCTGATAGCTTACTCACGAAAATTGAGAAGCTAAACAGCAAAGGAGACAAACAAGTTATTAAAACCTGGTCAAGAGCCTCTACGGTTTTACCCCAGATGGTAGGTCACACGATCGCGGTACACAACGGGAGACAGCACGTCCCCGTGTTTATCAACGAGCAAATGGTCGGACACAAGTTAGGGGAATTCGCCCCTACCCGCACCTTTCGGGGACACGCCAGAAGTGATAAAAAAGCGGGTCGTCGTTAAGGAGATTTAGGAGAGAACAATGGCAGTAGATACAGCAGCAGAAATTAAAGCGATCGCGCGCTACATTCGGATGTCCCCCACCAAGGTACGCCGAGTGCTAGATCAAGTTCGTGGTCGCAGTTATCGAGAAGCCCTGATCATTCTAGAATTCATGCCTTATCGCTCTTGTGAGCCGATCCTCAAAGCCCTGCGTTCAGCAGTAGCTAATGCGGAAAATAATGAAGGACTTGATCCTGCTACTTTGGTGATTAGCCAAGCCTATGCAGATCAAGGACCGACCTTACGGCGTTTCCGCCCAAGAGCGCAGGGACGGGCTTACATGATTCGTAAACCGACTTGCCATATTACAATTGCAGTTGCCCCACAAGCAACAGCAGAGTAAACTGGGTGATTTGAGAACAAATAGTATAATGCACAAATTTTAGGAAAGATTCGTGGGACAAAAGATACATCCAATTGGTTTTCGTCTCGGTATTACCAAAGAGCATTTATCGCGCTGGTATGCCGACACCAAACGCTATCCAGAAACCCTGCAAGAAGACTATCAGATTCGTCAGTATATCGACCAGACCTTAAACAATGCTGGTATTTCGGAAGTCAAAATCGAGCGTAAAGCTGATCAAATTGACCTCGAAATTAATACTGCTCGTCCTGGAGTCGTCGTCGGACGTGGTGGTAGTGGCATCGAAGCCCTACGCACCGCCCTACAAGGCAAACTGGGTAGCAATCGTCAAATTCGCATTAATGTCGTTGAAGTTACTAAAGTCGATGCTGACGCTGCTCTAATCGCTGAGTATATTGCCCAGCAGTTAGAACGCCGAGTCTCCTTCCGCCGAGTCGTGCGCCAAACCATCCAACGCGCTCAACGGGCTGAAGTGCAAGGCATCAAAATTCAAGTGAGTGGTCGCTTAAACGGTGCAGAAATTGCCCGCACAGAGTGGACAAGAGAAGGGCGTGTGCCTCTCCATACCTTGAGAGCAGACATTGACTATGCTTACCGTACAGCCCAAACAACTTACGGGATTCTTGGGGTCAAAGTTTGGATTTTCAAAGGGGAGATCATCCCAGGTCAAGTGGAAATGCCCACCCCTGCTCCTGGTGGTACACCTCGCCGTCAGCGTCGTCGTCAAAATTTTGAAGACCGCTCGGAATAGAACAGTGCATTGAATGATAACTGTTAACTGATAAGTGATAACTGAAAAATGTTAAGTCCCAGAAGAACGAAATTTCGCAAACAACATCGTGGGCGTATGAGAGGCTTGGCGCAACGGGGTAGTGCCATTAACTTTGGTGATTTTGCTCTGCGAGCAATTGAACCTAGTTGGATTACCTCACGCCAAATTGAAGCAGCTAGACGAGCAATGACTCGTTATGTTAAAAGAGGCGGAAAAATTTGGATTCGCGTCTTCCCCGATAAGCCAGTCACCATGCGTCCTGCTGAAACTCGTATGGGTTCAGGTAAAGGCAACCCTGAATACTGGGTAGCCGTAGTTAAGCCTGGGCGAATCATGTTTGAAATCGCTGGTATCCCTGAAGAAGTTGCTCGCGAAGCAATGCGTTTAGCTGCTCAGAAACTACCGATTAAGACCAAATTCGTGACCCGTGAACAGGAGCAGCAGTAACATGCCTTTACCCAAAATCGACGAAGTACGTAATCTCAGTGATACTGAACTCGCTGCTGAGATTATCACTAAGAAAAAAGAGTTATTTGAGCTACGTTTGCAAAAAGCTACTCGCCAGTTAGATAAGACCCATGGATTTAAGCATTTGCGCCATCGGATCGCCCAACTTCTAACCGTAGAACGCGAACGTGAGCTTGCTGCAAAGGCTTCAGGATCAAAAGTCTCGACTGATGAGACTATGCCAGAAGCCACCGGAACTCAAGCATCAGCCCCAGAAGAGGAATAAAAACTATGGCAGTAAAAGAACGGGTGGGAATAGTCGTTAGCGACAAAATGCAAAAAACCATTGTCGTCGCGATCGAAAATCGTTCTCCCCACCCGAAATACGGAAAAATCATGGTTCACACCAAGCGTTATAAGGTGCATGACGAAGAAAACTCTTGCAAAAGAGGAGATCGGGTTCGCATCCGCGAAACTCGTCCTCTCAGTCGCACCAAACGCTGGCTACTTGCAGAAATCTTAGAAACTACTTAGTAATTCACAACCATTGTCCCTAGCCACTAGCTAAGGGGGAAAGTAAAACCGATGATTCAACAACAAACTTATTTAAAAGTTGCTGACAACAGTGGTGCTCGCAAAATCATGTGCCTACGGGTATTAGGATCGAGCAGACGGCGCTATGGCATAATCGGTGATGTAATTGTCGCTGTCGTCAAAGATGCTATTCCTAATATGGCAGTGAAAAAATCTGACGTTGTGCGAGCAGTCATTGTCCGTACCCGTCACAGCACCCGCCGAGAAAGTGGCATGAGCATTCGCTTTGACGATAATGCAGCAGTCATTATCACCCCAGAGGGAAATCCTAGAGGAACACGGGTGTTTGGTCCAGTGGCGCGAGAGTTGCGCGAGAAAAACTACACCAAAATTGTGTCCTTAGCACCGGAGGTAATTTAAATGGCTGCTCAGAAGAAGAAAGTTGCTCCTAAACATCAAAAAATGCACGTCAAAGCTGGAGATACTATTCAAGTTATCTCTGGTCGAGACAAAGGCAAAGTTGGCGAAATTGTGAAATCCATTCCCAGATCTAGCCAAGTCGTTGTTAAAGGAGTGAACATTAAAACCAAGCATGTCAAACCCCAACAAGAAGGTGAATCTGGTCAAATAACGACCTTTGAAGCTCCGATCCATAGTTCTAACGTTATGCTTTACTCCAATAAAGAAAGCGTTGCTAGTCGGGTTTGCTACACCTTCACGGAAGAGGGTAAGAAAGTGCGGATGCTCAAGAAAACTGGCGAAATTATTGATTAATAATCGCCAGAGCCTAATTTGACCCTGACCAAGCCCAGGGAATTAGAAACAAGGAAAACTATGGTACAACGACTGAAAAACCTTTATGAAGAAACTATCGTTCCCAAATTAACTGAAGAATTTGGTTACGAAAATATTCATCAAGTTCCCAAGGTAATTAAAATTACCGTTAACCGAGGTTTAGGAGAAGCGTCTCAAAACGCTAAAGCTCTTGAATCTTCCATCCATGAAATTTCGAGCATTACTGGGCAAAAACCAGTAGTGACCCGAGCTAAAAAGGCAATTGCTGGTTTCAAAATCCGAGAAGGTATGCCAGTGGGGATCATGGTAACATTGCGTAAAGAGCGGATGTACGCCTTTTTAGATCGCCTAATTAGTATTTCCCTACCTCGTATTCGTGACTTTCGTGGGATTAGTCCCAGAAGTTTCGATGGAAACGGAAATTATAGCCTTGGTATTCGCGAGCAAATCATTTTCCCCGAAATTGATTATGACCGCATCGATCAAATTCGTGGTATGGATATTTCCATTATTACCACAGCGAAAACAGACGAAGAAGGTCGCGCCCTGCTGAAAGAAATGGGGATGCCTTTTCGTGAAAGATAATACCCGTATTGTTAAGGAGGGAATCTAGGAGCTAATGTCCTCTAACGACACTATTGCCGATATGCTAACTCGCATCCGCAATGCTTGCATGGTGCGTCACACAAGTACCAAAGTCCCATCTACCAAGATGACCCGCAACATTGCCAAAGTTCTTCAAGATGAAGGCTTTATTTCTGGTTACGAAGAATCAGGCGAGGGAATTGAGAAACACTTAGTTTTGACTTTGAAATATAAGGGCAGAACTCGCCAACCGGTAATTAAGACTCTCAAACGAGTCAGTAAGCCAGGATTGAGAGTTTATTCTAATCGAAAAGAATTACCTCGAGTTCTCGGTGGAATTGGGATTGCGATTATTTCTACATCTCACGGGATCATGACTGATCGCGATGCCCGTAATCAAGGCATTGGCGGAGAAGTGCTTTGCTACGTGATCTAAAAACCAAATCATTAGTCTTTTCTACGTTTAAGGCTGATGAAATGGTGATTTATCTTCTGTTAGGAAAATTATATTATGTCTCGAATTGGTAAACGTCCGATTACAATTCCGGATAAAGTCACTATCACCATTGATGGACAACACGTAAAAGTCAAAGGACCCAAAGGGGAACTTGAGCGCGTGTTAGTCCCCCAGGTGACAGTTGTACAAGAAGGTCAGGAAGTTGTTGTCAAACGCATAAATGAATCTAGGATTGCCCGTCAACGTCACGGCTTATCTCGCACTTTAGTGGCGAACATGGTTGATGGTGTTTCTAAGGGCTTTGAAAAACGCCTGCAAATCCAAGGGGTGGGTTATCGCGCCCAAGTTCAGGGACGGAATTTAATTCTCAATGTGGGTTATAGTCACCCTGTGGAAATTAATCCTCCTGAAGGTGTCCAACTTGCAGTTGAAAAAAATACTGAAGTAATTGTAACTGGCATCAATAAAGAAATTGTGGGGAATACCGCAGCGAAAATCCGCGATGTTCGTCCGCCCGAACCCTACAAAGGTAAAGGAATCCGCTATGCCGGAGAAATAGTTAGACGTAAAGCTGGTAAGGCAGGTAAGAAGTAATGAAATTAACTAAAAAACAATTACGCCTACGTCGTCATCGCCGTGTTCGTAAAAGTGTTAATGGTACACCAGATCGTCCCCGACTTTGTATCTTCCGCTCTAGCAAGCATATCTATGCTCAGGTGATTGATGATACAACACAGCACACTCTTGTTGCTGCGTCAACAGTAGATCCAGATGTGCGTGGAGAAATTTCAGCAACGGCTAGTTGTGATGCTGCGATCGCGGTAGGTAAATTAATAGCAGAACGGGCAACTGCTCAAGGTATTGAGCGAGTCGTCTTTGATCGGGGTGGAAACCTCTATCACGGTCGAATTCAAGCTTTAGCTGAAGCAGCCCGAGAAGCAGGATTAGACTTTTAAAAGAGGACAATTGAGATGGCAAAACAAAACCGTGGCAAAGGTCGTGATAAAGAAAGAGAAACGAATTGGCAAGAGCGAGTAATCCAAATTCGCCGAGTCAGTAAAGTTGTCAAAGGTGGTAAAAAACTCAGTTTCCGTGCTGTCGTCGTTGTTGGCAACGAACGCGGTCAAGTGGGAGTTGGGGTTGGTAAAGCTGGCGATGTAATTGGCGCAGTCCGTAAAGGGGTTGCTGAAGCTAAAAAAGAACTGATCGGCATCACTTTGAACAAAGCTAGTTCCATTAACCACCGTACCCTCGGAGTTGCAGGAGGAGCTAAAGTAATGATGCGTCCTGCTTCTACTGGTACTGGTGTAATTGCTGGGGGTGCAGTGCGTACTGTACTAGAACTGGCAGGTATTAAAAATATTCTCGCGAAACAACTTGGCTCAAATAGCCCGTTGAATAACGCTAGGGCTGCTATTGACGCTCTAGAGGGAATTCGGACTTATGCAGAAGTTGCAGAAGAAAGAGATATTGATGTTGAAAAACTTTACGCCTAAGCAGATGCGAATTTATCTGGGATCTGGGTGATTGTAATTTAAAGAAAAAATCTATGAGAATTAATGACGCAATTCCCAAAAAGGGATCAACAACGCGATCGCGCCGTGTAGGTCGCGGTATAGCAGCTGGACAAGGGGCAAGTTGTGGTAAAGGTATGCGCGGGCAAAAAGCTCGCTCAGGTAGCGGAACTCGCCCTGGGTTTGAAGGGGGTCAAATGCCTCTCTATCGCCGTGTACCAAAGTTAAAGCACTTTACCCTGATTAATCCTAAGCGTTACACTACCATTAATGTAGGTAAGCTAGGATCGCTGAGTGCGAATACAGAGGTCACTTTAGACTCATTAATGGCTGAGGGAATTGTCACCACGAATGATGGTCCCCTGAAAATTCTCGGTGATGGGGAATTAACTGTTCCTTTAACCGTGAAAGCATCCGCCTTTACTAAATCTGCAATGGAAAAAATTGCAGCAGCGGGAGGAAATTGTGAACTTACTAATCCCCCTAGACCCAAAAAGTACATTAAAACCAAGGCGAAAGCTACGGAAGAATCGGAATAGTCTTGAATTAATTCTTGTTTAACAAACAAGATTCAATATGAATTTTTCTGATTCTCGACCCTGACGCTACGCCCTGGATAAGCGATAACTGATTACTTATAACTGATATGAGGTAGCCATCTATGGTCGTCAGTCGAGAAAAAACACCGTCAGCACAAGAAACATTCATGCAGATGGCACAAGCTGCTGGACTGCGTGGACGTTTACTTATTACTGTAGGTTTATTAATTTTAGTTCGTTTTGGGGTATTTCTCCCCATTCCTGGGATTGATAGAGCAGCCTTTGCCCAAGAAATTCAAAATAGCCCTGTAATTGGCTTTTTAGATTTCTTTTCGGGAGGAGGTCTTTCAACTCTGGGCATTTTTGCCTTGGGGATTTTACCCTACATTAATGCTTCCATTATCATCCAGCTTCTAACTGCTGCAATTCCTTCTCTCGAAAATTTGCAGAAAAATGAAGGCGAAGCTGGACGGCGTAAAATTTCTCAAATCACCCGTTATTTTGCTCTTGGTTGGGCAATTTTGCAAAGCATTGGACTATCCTTTTGGGTACAGCGTTTTGCGATTAACGGGGGAATTTGGTTTTCGATACAAACTGTGTTAGCAATTACTGCTGGCTCGATGTTTGTCATGTGGATATCTGAAATAATTACCGAGCGAGGCATTGGGAATGGTGCATCTTTGTTGATTTTTGTCAATATTGTTGCAGTTTTACCCCAAACTCTTGGCAATACAATTGAGTTTGCCCAACAGGGGGGACGGGAATCTATTGCTCAAGTAGTGCTGTTGCTACTCACTTTCTTGGTCATGATTGTGGGTATTGTCTTTGTCCAAGAAGGGACAAGGCAAATTCCAATTATTTCCGCCCGTCGTCAGGTAGGAAAACGCTTATATCGTGAACGGAAGAGTTATTTGCCCCTACGCCTTAACCAGAGTGGGGTAATGCCAATTATTTTTGCTTCTGCGGTTTTGGTTCTGCCTTCTACCCTAGCTCAGTTTTTAGTAGGACAGGAAGGGGGATTGTTTGAAGCAGCCCAACCTTTCTTGGTCGGACTTTCTACAGCCCTTTCTCCTGGTTCTTGGCTTTATGTCATCGTTTACTTGGTCTTGATTCTATTCTTCAGTTATTTCTACGCTTCTTTGATTATGAACCCCGTAGATTTATCTCAGAATTTGAAGAAAATGGGGGCAAGTATCCCTGGAATTCGTCCTGGTAAGGCAACGAGTGATTATATTGAAGGAGTTTTAAACCGTTTAACCTTTTTAGGCGCGGTTTTCCTCGGTATAGTTGCGACTATTCCGACAGCGGTAGAAGGGGCGACAGGAGTCCCAACCTTTAGGGGTTTGGGAGCAACTTCTTTACTGATTTTAGTCGGGGTCGCTATTGATACCGCTAAACAGATTCAAACCTATGTAATTTCCCAACGCTATGAAGGGATGGTTAAATAGGCAGAATTAATAGTTAGTTAAATAGTTAATTAGCAGCAAACGGACATTTTGAAACGGGGAAAATTGACTTTCCCCATCTATGAAATCCATTAAATTAACGAATGAGTAAAAGAATAATTTTCCTCGGACCACCTGGTGCGGGGAAAGGAACTCAGGCAGAACAATTAGCAGCGGATCTTAATATTCCTCATATTTCGACGGGGGAAATGTTAAGAAGCGCGATCGCGCAAAAAACTCCCTTGGGAGAAAAAGCACAAAAATTCGTTGATGCTGGCGAATTAGTTCCCGATGAATTACTAGTTAATTTAATTAAGGAACGTCTGAGTGAAGCTGATGCCCAGAATGGTTGGATTTTAGATGGGTTTCCCCGTAATCTCCAACAAGCAGATTTCCTTGAACAGCTATTAGAAGAACTTAAACAAACTCCAAACCAAATTATCAACTTAGAAGTCCTTGATCAAGAAATCGTAGCACGTTTACTCGAACGGGGACGCAAAGATGATAACGAAGAAACTATTCGGCGACGTTTGCAAGTCTATCGAGAACAAACTGAACCTTTACTTGCTTATTACGCAGAAAATTCTGCTTTTGTCTCTGTCGATGGTAGTCTCTCTCCTGAAGCAGTCAATCAATCTCTCCAAGAAATTGTGAATGCGTCAAACTAGGAGTGCTTCAAGATCTAAATCGGTCAAGAGGAACAGTTTGATAAGATATATAAAGGTTCATTACTAAAATCTGAATAAGTTTTGATTTTAGTTAACCCGAAAAAGTTACTGATAAAATTGAGGAATTTCTAAATTGTCAAAACAAGATTTAATTGAAATGGAAGGCACTGTAACAGAGTCCCTTCCTAATGCGATGTTTCGCGTTGACTTAGATAACGAACATAAAGTTCTTGCCCATATTTCTGGGAAGATTCGCCGAAACTATATCAAAATTTTACCAGGCGATCGCGTCAAAGTAGAATTAACTCCCTATGACTTAAGCAAAGGGAGAATCACCTACCGACTTCGGAAAAAATAAACAAAATAAAGTTCTTTGTGCATCTTGCCAAAAAGCACAAAAATTGCTATAATTAATAGCTTGTAGTATTGCTCAAAAATCGGCATGAAAGTTCGAGCATCTGTAAAAAAGATCTGTGAAAAATGCCGTGTCATCAGAAGACGCGGTCGTGTAATGGTTATTTGTGAAAATCCAAAGCACAAACAACGCCAAGGTTAAAACCACAATAGCAAAAGACGAAGGGAAATTGAAAGGGAGAAAATAAAGCGTGGCACGAATTGCTGGTGTAGACCTGCCAAGAGAAAAGCGAATCGAAGTGGCCTTAACCTATATTTATGGGATCGGTCCAACTCGCGCTAAAGAAACCTTAGCAGCAACAGGAGTCAATCCTGATACTCGCGTCAGAGACCTGAGCGATGAAGACGCATCCGCGTTGAGAACCCATGTTACTACTGCTTACCAAATCGAAGGAGATTTGCGTCGGTGGGAAAACATGAATATCAAGCGTTTAGCTGATATCGGCACTTACCGAGGTCGCCGTCATCGTCAAGGTTTACCTGTGCGAGGACAGAGAACTCGTACTAACGCTCGTACCCGTCGGGGTAGACGTTTAACTGTTGCAGGTAAGAAGAAAGCAGCAGCGAAGAAATAATCTTTTGTTGACTGAATCAAGAAATAGTTGAGAGTATTCTAAAAAAGTAGTATGGCAAAACCGAAAAAAGGTAGTGCGAAGAAGCAAAAGCGTAACGTTCCTAGTGGAGTTGCTCACATTCAATCTACCTTCAACAATACGATTGTGACCATTTCCGATACTCGGGGGGAGGTCATTTCCTGGTCTTCCGCTGGGGCTAGTGGTTTCAAAGGAGCAAAAAAAGGGACTCCCTTCGCTGCTCAGACCGCAGCAGACCGTGCTGCTCGTCGCGCCATGGAACAAGGTATGCGACAAACAGAAGTGATGGTCAGTGGACCTGGAGCAGGACGAGAAACAGCAATCCGAGCTTTGCAAGCAGCAGGCTTAGAAATCACTGTGATTCGCGATGTCACTCCAATTCCTCATAACGGTTGTCGCCCACCAAAACGGCGACGGGTTTAGTTATTCCGTTGACAGCCCTAAGTCGTTACTTGTTTAATTAATGACAATATAGGGTTATTTTTTTGTCGGCAATCTCTTGCTGACAAAGGAAATTCAGTGAGGGAATACTGCGTTTTCTTGGGAAATCAAACAACCACACACCGATTTAAAGCAGTGAAAAAAACAAGCTGTTTTAGCAATCTACTGACTAATGACTAATAAGGGAGGTCACTCCGTGGCGCAGTTCCAGATCGAATGTGTTGATTCTAAAACACAGAAGAATCAGCAACAGTATAGCAAATTTGTCCTTGAACCTTTAGAAAGGGGTCAGGGAATTACCGTTGGTAATGCGATTAGACGAATATTATTGTCCAATCTAGAAGGGGCAGCAGTCACCGCTGTTCGCATTGCTGGGGTTAACCACGAATTTGCCACCCTCCCAGGGGTGCGAGAGGACGTGCTTGAAATCCTCTTGAACATGAAAGAAGTGGTACTCCGAAGCTATGCTTCTGGTACTCAGATTGGTCGTTTAACGGTGACGGGACCCGCTACCGTGACGACTGGTCACTTTGACCTCCCCTCTGAGGTAGAAGTAATTGATTCCAGCCAATATATTGCCACCCTTGAAGAAGGGGCAAAATTGGAAATGGAGTTCCACATTGAAAAAGGTAAAGGCTATCGAGCAGTTGATCGCAGTCTCAATGAGACAACTTCTCTTGATTTTCTCCTGATTGATGCGATTTTTATGCCGGTAAGTAAGATGAATTACTCCGTCGAAGATATTCGCGTAGATGGGGAATTAGCAAGGGATCGCCTCGTGCTAGATATCTGGACTAACGGTAGTATGAAGCCAGAGGAAGCCCTTTCTCAAGCAGCGGATATTGTGGTGGATCTCTTTAATCCCCTGCGGAATCTTACTCTCGAAGCAGTGGAAGATGAAGCCCAAGATGAAGAAGATCCCAGCAGCCAAATTCCGATTGAGGAATTGCAACTTTCTGTCCGTGCTTATAACTGCTTGAAACGGGCGCAAATCAATTCTGTGGCTGACTTACTTGATTATTCTCAAGAAGACCTTTTGGAAATCAAAAACTTTGGTCAAAAGTCTGCCGAAGAAGTAATTGAAGCCTTGCAACAAAGGTTAGGTATTACCCTTCCTCAAGAAAAAGCAGCGAAGGGCTAAAGTTAAGCAATTAGCTAGGATTTAAATTCACTCATTTATTTAAGGAGGTAACACCATGCGTCATGGGTGTAAAGTACCAAAACTAGGTCGCCCTGCTGACCAACGTAAAGCAATGTTAAGAGCGTTGACGACTGAATTAATTCGTCACGGGCAAATTAAAATCACGAAAACTCGCGCCAAAGAAGTGCGCAAAGAGGCAGATCGGATGATCTCCTTGGCGAAGGATGGTTCTCTATCCGCAAGAAGACGGGCAATGTCTTATCTTTATGATAAAAATTTAGTTCATTCCCTATTTGCTGAAGCTGAAGAGCGTTATGGTAATCGTAACGGTGGATATACTCGCATTATCCGCACTGTTAACCGTCGCGGAGATAATGCGGAAATGGCTCTGATTGAGCTAGTGTAAATCACCCGATAAGTTCAAGGCAGTTAATGGCAGAATCTCAAACTAATTCCCGACGTATTGCTTTAATTATTCAGTACCTGGGAACTAATTTTCACGGTTGGCAACGACAACCCGAACATCGCACGGTGCAAGGGGAAATTGAAAGCGCGATCGCGTCAGCACTCGGAACTCCTGTTACCCTGAATGGGGCAGGACGAACCGATGCTGGTGTTCATGCAGCAGCCCAAGTGGCTCACTTTGATGCTGTCACCCCGATCCCGCCCCAGAAATGGGCAATGGTATTGAATGGATACTTACCAGAAGATGTTTTGATTCGAGCCTCTGGGGAAGTTTCCCCAAACTGGCACGCCCAATTTTCTGCTACTCTGCGACGCTATCGTTACACTTTATATACAGACAAAGAACCGAATTTGTTTGTTAAACCTTTTACCTGGCACTATTATCATGCTCCCCTCTGTACTGACTCCATCCAAGCTGCCCTTAACCCCCTAGTAGGTCGTCATCATCTCGCTGCCTTCGAGCGAGCAGGTTCAGCGAGAAAAGATTCCTGGGTAGAGGTTCACGAGGTGCAGTGCTACCGCAGAGGTGCATTTTTACACCTGGAGATCCAAGCCAAGGGCTTTTTATATGGGATGGTACGGCTGCTGGTGGGAATGTTAGTAGAGGTAGGACAAGGTGCGCGATCTGTTGCTGATTTTACTGAAATTTGGGTCAAGCAAAAGCGAGAAGAAGTTAAATATTCTGCTCCAGCGAAGGGATTATGCTTATTGCGAGTTGGTTATCCTGAGTTTCCCTTTCCCAAATCTCTTTGGTATGATACCCAACCTCTATTCCACTTTGGCAACTAACTTTTAAACAATAAATTCTTATTGCTGATTACTAATACCAAATTCCATGATTAAAACAACTCTCCCAACCCCAGATACCCTAGAGCAAAAGTGGTATATTGTTGACGCTGCTGACCAACGTTTAGGACGTTTAGCAACAGAAATTGCCTCAATTTTGCGCGGGAAAAATAAACCGACTTTTACCCCCCACATGGATACTGGGGATCACGTTGTTGTTATCAACGCTGAAAAAGTTGTGGTAACTGGCAAAAAAAGTAGCCAAAAAGTTTATCGCCGTCACTCTGGTAGACCTGGCGGAATGAAAACAGAAACTTTTGCTCATTTACAGAATCGTTTACCAGAAAGAATTATTGAAGTTGCGGTAAAAGGGATGCTACCTCATAACGCTCTCGGTCGCAAAGTCTTTAAGAAACTCAAGGTTTATAAAGGCGTTGAGCATCCCCATGAGGCTCAATCACCTGAAACTCTAATTATTAATACTATTCCTGGAGGTCAAAGCTAATGCAAGCCACTGATACTAAAGATAAGGCGATTTATTGGGGAACAGGTCGTCGCAAAAACGCGATCGCGCGAGTTCGTTTAATTCCTGGTACAGGAAACATGATCGTCAACGGCAGACCTGGCGATCTTTATTTCAACCGCAACCCCCGTTATTTAGCATCCGCAAAATCTCCCCTAGAAACCTTGGGACTCGAAGGAGACTACGATATTTTAGTTAATGCTCACGGAGGCGGTTTAACTGGTCAATCTGATGCTGTTAAGCTTGGAGTAGCACGGGCATTATGTCAGCTTGATCCTGATAATCGTCAACCTCTCAAAACTGAAGGTCATTTATCCCGTGATCCTCGCGCGAAAGAACGGAAGAAGTACGGATTGAAAAAAGCTCGCAAAGCTCCTCAATTCTCCAAACGTTAATTTATTTATTGCACAACAACAAAGGATTAATTGGTCATGCCAAAACCTGATATTCATCCCACCTGGTATCCAAACGCAAAAGTAATTTGTAACGGCGAAGTCGTTATGGAAGTTGGAGCAACTCAACCAGAAATCAAAGTCGAAGTTTGGTCTGGAAATCACCCTTTCTATACTGGAAATCAAAATATTATTGATACGGAAGGACGAGTAGATCGTTTCTTACGCAAGTACGGAATGTTGGACGAAGAAGAAGAAACCGCAGAGACGGAAAACAAATAGCACCAAATTTGGTCGAGATGCCCAGTGAGTAATTGCTGGGTTCTTTTTTTGCAGCTAGAAAGGATATTTTTAAAGAATATATAATTAATAATATAAAACTCATAAATTTTTATTATGGCTGAAGCTTATTTATTAGAAAAACTCGAATCAGTTAAACAAACTTTTCATGAATTGACCCGTCGTTTGGCTGATCCTGATGTTTCCACTAATCCCCCAGAATTACAACGTATTGCCCAAGCGCGATCGTCTTTAGAAGAAACTGTTATAACCTACGAAACTTGGCAATCTGCTCAAGATCAGCTAGTTGAAGCCAGGGAAATTTATAAAGAAGCTAATGCCGATCCAGAAATGAAGGAAATGGCAGGAGCAGAAGTGGCAGAATTGGAAGAACAGGTAGATAAACTTGTTGAGCGGTTAAAAGTGCTGCTTCTTCCTCGCGATCCTAATGATGATAAAAATATTATGCTAGAAATTCGTGCAGGGACTGGGGGAGATGAAGCCAGTATTTGGGCAGGGGATTTACTACGAATGTATTCTCGCTATGCAGAAACTCAGAACTGGCGCGTAAAACTTCTCAGTGAGTCCACAGCAGATATGGGCGGATTTAAGGAAGCAATTCTAGAAATTCAAGGAAATCAGGTTTATAGTAAACTCAAATTTGAAGCAGGAGTGCATCGAGTTCAACGAGTTCCTGTTACTGAAGGTGGGGGAAGGGTTCACACCTCTACTGCTACTGTTGCAGTTATGCCAGAAGTGAATGATGTAGAAGTAAAGATTGAGGCGAAAGATATTGAACTGTCCACCGCACGTTCTGGTGGTGCAGGGGGTCAGAACGTTAATAAAGTTGAAACCGCAGTAGATTTATTTCACAAACCGACTGGAATTAGGATTTTTTGTACTGAGGAACGTTCCCAGTTAAAAAACCGTGAGCGGGCGATGCAGATTTTACGAGCAAAGTTATATGAAATAAAACTGCGGGAACAGCAAGAAGCAGTCACTTCTATGCGTCGTTCTCAAGTTGGAACGGGTTCTCGTTCTGAGAAAATTCGCACTTATAATTATAAAGATACTCGGGTTACAGATCACCGTTTGAGTCAAAATTTTGACCTTTCGGGAACTTTAGAAGGGGATATCGAAACTCTGATTCAAAGCTGTATTGGTCGGGATCAACAGGAACGTTTAGAGGCTTTGGCTTCCTCTTCTGCAACGGTAGAAACTTCCAGTTAAATTTTCCAAAATAGTAATATCATGTCTTCTCCAAACTCTCTTGATTTTCCATTTCAACACCTACGCAAGTTACGAGCGACTTTGCTCCAGTTACACAAAGCTTTGTTAGATTCAGAACGAGCTGTCTATGAGCAAAATAACGGTGCAATCCCGACAAAGGGTGATTTCTTCCGTCTTGTTGTCGATGACCAATGGTTTCAATGGTTACGTCCGATTTCGCAATTTATTGTCAAAATTGATGAAACTCTCAGTGAGAAAGAACCTGCAACTTTGCAAACTGTCAATGAGTTATTAGCAGAGGCGAATACTCTTTTACGTCCAGCGGAAGATGGGACTGAAGGACAACAACGTTATTACGAAGCGATTCAGCGCGATCCTAATATTGCCCTTTTACACGCTGATGTTTCTCAATTGTTGGATAAAAAGTAACTACTCTTATTTCCGTTGGAAAATAACTGATAAGTTATTCGCTGGCATCGGGATAACTTTTAGCAATTCTAAATGATGTTTTTGGGCAATAGCAACCACATCTTCTAAGTTTCGCACTCCCCATTCGCGATCGCGATCGCGCAAACTAAGATCAAAAGCAACATTACTAGGTGCAGTCTCCTCTCCTTCCCGTTGAAAAGGACCATAGAGGTACAAAATACCGTTTTTGTCTAAAAGCCGTTCTGCCCCTGCTAACAGTCCTAAACAAGCCGACCAGGGAGCAATATGGATCATATTAATACTAACAATTGCCGTTAGAGGGTGGGATTCTAACAATTCTTTGACCCATCCTGGTGTATCTGCTTCAACCGCCCAAAGATTTTCAGTTACATCCAGTTGTAGAGGAGGATGGAGATTTTCTGACGGCACAATTTCTTGCCAAGCAAAGATACTATCAACAGCAAAAGGACTAAAATCAGTGGGTAGCCACTGACGTGGCTGTAAACGTGGTGCAAAGAAAATAGAATGTTCTCCCGTACCAGCAGAGATTTCTAATACTGTTCCCGTGGGAGGTAATACTTCTTTCAGTACCTCCAAAATGGGCTGGCGATTACGCTGAGTTGCGGGAGCGTGTTGTCTTTTATCTTCAAATGTCATCTGTTATTTTAGCGAGAAAGTAAATGCCCCGACATCCCTGGCTTCTTTTGCAGTATAAGCAAACTAAGGAAGAGAAGGAGGTCATCCTTGATAATAGGGCTTATTCCCTATCATATCTATGAGCTTAGTCCCCATTCATGTTTAAGGAACTCTTTGTACATATTCTCGCGAACAATCATTTGCTGATAAAGTTTTACCAGGAAATCTTGGGCTTGCTCACGACTCATACCTTCTACTTGGGTTTCAAAGGAACGAAGGCTGAATTTTTGTTCAAGAGTCAGTTCACTAGATTTAGACATCGCTATCTCCTTAGTTTGACTAGATAACAGGTTCAACAACAAAAGTAAAAAATTGAACTATTTTAAATTTTTAACCTTTGCTTTGACTTATATTACAAAATATAACAAATATTTGACAAGTTGACCATATTTCTATATGAGTATTTCTTTTGGCTAGTATTCATTTAACTGGATAGATGACAGCTTACTAAGGCTTATAGCATAGGATCTAAGGCACTATTTGTAGCTAAAGAAACAAACTTATTTATTTACGAACGCTTTAGGAGTAATATGAAATCCTGACATAAAACAACTTCAGTATTACTAACTTCCTCATTCCTATGTCTCAAAAATTCCCGCTTCTGACCGTTCAAGGGCTGAGTCGCAAATTCTCGCACCGTTGGCTGTGGCGAGGGGTTAGCTTTGAAATTCAAGCAGGAGATTGTGTCGGCTTAATTGGCGCATCAGGATCAGGTAAAACTTTGTTATTGCGTAATCTTGTTGCCCTTGATCCTGTTGATAAAGGTAAAATTATCTTTGCAAACCGTACCTTAGAAGACTGGTCAATTCCAGCTTATCGAACCCAGGTCATTTATTCACCCCAACGTCCATCACTATTTGAGGGAACAGTGGAAGACAATCTCAAGCTTATCTTTGCTTTTGCTACTAATCGTGACTCAACTTATTCGCGAGGGAGGATTGAGGAATATCTAGATATTTTGGGTCGAGACAGTGACTTTTTAAACTTACCAGCCCCTCAACTTTCTGGAGGAGAAAGCCAGATTTTAGCGTTATTGCGAATATTACAACTTAACCCTAAAATTTTGTTGCTAGATGAACCAACCGCCTCCCTAGATTTTGAAACTACTCTCAAAGTAGAAACCTTACTTAAACATTGGCTTAACTCTCAATCTGACCGCGCTCTTTTATTAACCAGCCATGATTCTGAGCAAATTAGGCGCGTCACTAATCGTCAAATTCATTTAGCAGAATTTAATGCAAGCTGAATATATTCCCATTACTTATCCGCAACTCGTCCTTGCTTCCCTGCTAATCCTGGTTAATCTCGGACTCTCTATTGCTCTACGCTTAGGACTCGAAAAGTCACTTTTTATTGCGACCATTCGCATGGTTGTACAACTGCTACTAATTGGTTTTGTCTTAGAGTGGCTATTTACTCAGGAAAATCCCGTGCTGATTATCGGTATCGGTCTGATTATGGCAAGTATTGCAGGTATATCTTCTGTTAATCGCACCAGTCGTCGCTTTACGGGTATTTATGGGAACAGTTTATTATCGGTTTTAGCCTCTGCTGGGGTCGTCACTAGCTTTGCCCTAATTGGTATTATTCAGGTAGAACCTTGGTATGATCCACAATATCTCATTCCTTTACTCGGAATGGTGCTAGGAAATACCCTAACTGGAATTTCCCTCGGACTTGATCGTTTTATGGAAGGCTTAGTTAGTCAGCAAAATCAGATTGAGACTCTACTCACTTTAGGCGCAAATCGGTGGGAGTCTGCTCGTCCTCAATTACGCTTAGCGATTCGGACAGGGATGATTCCCACAATTAACTCGATGATGGTGATGGGGGTGGTCAGTTTACCTGGAATGATGACGGGTCAAATCCTCGCGGGGGCTAATCCGATTGATGCGGTACGTTATCAGATTATCATTATTTTCATGATTGCTTCTAGCACTGCTCTGGGAACTTTAGGAGTCGTTTTGCTTGCTTTCAATCGGTTATTTAACCAATCTCATCAGTTGCGCCTAGATCAGCTTCGGAAGGTTAAGAGTTAGGTTTAACAACTGCAAGATTTTATTAAGATATATTGCTGTGACTTGACAAAAATAAATAGGTGATATGTGTCACTGAAGCTGGATAATACTTCGTTATTGGTGGACTTTTTTGGGATCGCGATCGCGATTTAACCCACTTCATACTAAGAAATAATAGAAATTTCTCAAAATAGTTGACAAAGAGTATCAATAAAGACTAAATTTAATTTCAGTTAGCTTATCTCACACCTAAAAGGGGGTTGGGGATATATTTCTTTAACCCCTTTATCTTTCCTAGTCATCAAACTGGATTAGTAAGAGTGAAGTAACTTAACGGGTAAATTAGGTTTAGAGATTGCTTTTTAGCAGGTAATGACCTAATTTAATTGCTTTTGCCTAAGTCACAAGCAGAAAATTCTCTGTGGATGAGTAGATGATACTTCTATTCATTCCTCAGTTGAGTTGTCTATTTTTTATTGATTATTATTTTCAACAAAATTAAGGAGTCCAAATGGCGCAAATTGGTTTATTCTACGGTTCAACTACAGGTAAAACAGAAGAAGTAGCAGAAAGAGTACAATCTGCTTTCGGTGGTGATGAAGTAGTGGCTTTACATGAAATTTCTGAAGTCGAAGATAGCGAATTTGAGGGATATAAAAATATTATTATCGCTTCTCCCACCTGGGATATTGGGGAATTACAGAGTGATTGGGATGGCTATTTTCAAGAATTAGATAGCGTTGATTTTAGTGGTAAGAAGGTAGCTTATTTTGGTACAGGAGATCAAGAGGGTTATCCCGATAACTTTCAAGATGCGATGGGAATTTTAGAAAAGAAGATTTCTGAACTAGGCGGTAAAACCGTTGGTTACTGGTCAACTTCTGGTTATGACTTTAGTGAATCGCAAGCGGTTAAAGATGGGAAATTCGTGGGACTGGCTTTAGATGAAGATAATCAGTCTGAGTTAACCGATGAACGCATTTCCGCTTGGGTCACACAAGTTAAATCTGAGTTTGGGATTTAATATTTCTATTTTGTCCAGGGTGGGTAATGCCTACCCCACTATTTATTATTTTATTATTGTGGAGTAATCAAAATGTCTCGTCAACCAGATATCCTTTGGCTTAATACTAATCCTGCTTTTCTGCGTTTCGACCGTTTACTGATTCGCTATTTAGCTAAACAAGTTCGCATCGGTCAATGGGAATATCAACAATCTCCTGATGAAGCCAGTTCCCTGGATATCGCTTTAGTGTTACTTCATGACTATCTGAAGGGACAAAAAGAACCTATACATTTAATCGGTCATGGTACAGGGGGATTACTAGGGTTACTCTATGGACGCAAGTATCCAGAACGGGTGAAGTCTTTAACCTTATTGGGGGTGGGTGTTCATCCTGCGGTTGATTGGCAAGCCCATTATTACATATTGCGTCAACAGTTACCTTGTAGTCGTCACCAGATTTTGGCGCAAATGGTTCAGAATCTCTTTGGCTATCAGAATTATTCCATCACAAAAGAGTTGATTAAGATTTTAGAACAAGATTTGCTGACTTCACCCTCGCCTCATTCCCTTTATCAAAGAGTATCTATGCCCTTGGGCGGTGTAGAAATGCCTTTGATGGTGTGTGGTTCTCAGGATGATGTAATAGTTGATCCTAATGCTATAGAGGCGTGGAAAGCTTGTCTAAAAGAGTCTGACCGCATTTGGTTTTCGACCCAAGGACATCATCTATTTCATTATTTTAATCCTCAACCAGTGGGACGGCAAATTGTCCGTTTTTGGCGAGAACAAGCTGCTGAGAAAGCTTTCAATTCTAGCCCTTCGCTGGTGAAATCTCAAAGCTGAAAAATTCATCAAGAGAAAAGAATTGCTATCATCTAGTTTTAGTCGTATTTACGCCCAATTAAGAATCTTGATCCCCCTCCCGTTTCCCTTCTTGATCCCCCTCAATCCCCCTTAAAAAGGGGGAAGCCAGATGATGCTACTACACAAGATTATAAAGCCAATTTTGCTGACGGTTTTGCTAACTATGGGCAGAGATTTAGCATTTCCGCAGATGGGACAAACTGCTTCAAATGCTTCCTGTCCTGCGAATGTGGAAGTTTTAGTTGAAAATCTCTTGACAGATTTACCTAATTATGCAAATCGGGTAATATCGCGATCGCGTTCTCTCGAACTTGCCCAAAATGCTCGTAACTATGTCCTAATTGCGGGACGACCAGAATTTGATCCCTTAAGCTTAAATCCTGGGCTGAATGTACCAATTGAACCGCGAGTAGATGATACAGTTAAACAAGTCTTTTTCACTACCCTAGAAAGAGGTTACTTAAATAACAATGCAACTAAATTAGAACATTTTCATTGGCTATTTTTGACTCAAACCGATAGCGGTTGGCGTGTAGTTACCATGTATTCTCGCTTAGATTCCCTTGAAGATGGTCGTCTCCCCACTCCACCACTAGAAAGTAGCAAAAGCGCGATCGCGCAAGGAATTAGTCTCTGGTTGCGAGATTGTCGCGCCAATACCCTCAGATAAATTAATCAGACGAAGAGGGGGCTTTAAATTTCTGGAACGTCATTTGTATCGTAATAAGTAATAACCCTAATGCAATTATTGTAAATACCCCTGTTCCCATCACAGCGACCCCCATTACCAAAGTTCGCACAGCAGCAGTTAAACTAATCACGGTGGGATTATCAGAAGTTACTGGTTTACTCGCAAAACTGGTAATAATTGAGGAAGTCAGCAGATAGAGGGCGAAAGCAAAGCCACTGGAAATACCTGCGCCAAGAAAAGTATTCAAAGGATTAGTTACGGCTGTTGAGGAGTCGGAAGGCTTGGGTTGTTCATTCATGGTTTTTAAAAACTAGCTGCAATTTTAAATAAGTTAACTAAATCTAACCGTTAGTAGTTAAACTAACTCGCACTCCCTGAGAAGAAAAGCGTGTAATCCAAAACTCTAAATTCGGGTCAGGTATCGCATTCCTCACTTCATCTCTAACCCTTTCCGCTTCTGGGGCTGATTCACACAAAGCGAATACCGTTGAACCTGAACCTGACATCATCGTACCTAAAACCCCTGTTCTCGCAAAGGTTTCTCGTAGTTGGGCGACTTTGGGATATTCAGGAAGGACAATTTTCTCTAAATCGTTGTGC
>JBBQDV010000017.1:0-25366 GCA_038320005.1 Cyanophyceae cyanobacterium | reverse complement strand
CCGCCAGCGTTCATCCTGAGCCAGGATCAAACTCTCCATTTTATTGAAGTGTTTCTGGCTTCTTTCTCTATTGCTTGCAAGAAATTTCTTTCTTTGCTACAATATCATTAATTTAATTCCTTGACGAGGAATAAGTTTTTTAAACTTTCAAACTATTATTTTTTCTAGGTTCGGGGCGTTTGGGTCGCTTTCACTTCCCTCTCGCGCTTTCCTAATATAGCAACCTCTCTCTCTAACTGTCAACCTTTTTGAGGAAAAACTTCTCGTCTATTTTTTCCTTTTTCCTCTAACCCTCTCTACATAAGGGTTTTGTGTGACAATATTTTTTGAAGTTTACCAGAAAAAAAGAGTATTGCTGAGGGCGCAAACCTTGCACCCCCATAGTAGTTATAGTTAACAAGTTAGCAGAGACGGGAATTAGGATTTGGTAAAGCCCAGACCATGTTCTTCTGAATAGCGTTCCATAAAGCGCATAAAACGCTCCCACTCGTCCGCAGACTGCATAATTAAGACTGCTTCAATACCTTGGGCTTGACCATTTACAAATCTACCCTTTACTTCACGGGTAATAATCTCTCCCTCTTCATCAATCAGGTACATTCCAGTAATATCTTCAGAACTATCTTGATTAAAAGCTTGAGGACTATCAAAACGGAAAGTTGCTGTTCCTGTCTCACCGTCTTTTGCACGGGTTAAACGAACATCAGGTATTGCTTCTTCGTCAAGACCTTTTGAAAATTGAATACTTGCCATTAATTTTATCTCTAATATTTACTTCCCCATCTTCCCTTGAAAGGGAAACTCCTGGCAAATTTCCCACTTGTTGCCATTATGGAGTAACAGGGTTAGGTGATAGACAACAAACTCTGTAGCAAATTCTCGCTTCTCAAATATCTCCCAAGCTTGGCGAAAATTAGCCTTGGTTAAGTCACGAAACGCTACGGTAATATGAGGGGAGAAGGAACGGGTTTTTGTTTTTGCCATTTTAAACTCATCTTCTGTATAGGCTTGCAATGCTGTTTGTAGGGCTAATAACTCTGGAGTCTTTGAGGGTTGCAGATAAATTACCTTGGGAATAAAAGCCCCAAACCCTTGTAACTGAATGGGAATAGCCTTTTGAACTTGGGCAAAATTTTGTAAACCTGTGCTTAAATCAGCCAAGTTCGCCATCTCCCAACCAAAAGGGGGCTGTAAAGTGATATGAGGGGGAGATTTTAGGGCAGCACGACTATCATAAACTTGGGCAAAATGCTGTTTAATATCAGTAATATCTTGCTGAATCTCTTTAGGAGGTAGCAAGGCGATAAAAAATAAGCTTTTAGTCACTATTCAAAATTTTAGATCTCTAACTATTAATATGCCTTGGTTCGTCAAGATTGAGAAAGGAATTGTTAATAAAGCTGTCTTTGACCAATATGTTCCTGACCATCAACAGTATGTACGGGAGTTGATTGCGGAAGGACATCAAGCTAAAACTGGTTATTGGGCAGATTATGGTGGGGGAATGCTGCTATTTCAAGCGGAATCTCTCGAAGAAGCCCAGATAATTGTGGCTAAAGACCCCTTAATTAAAAATGAGTGCGTTGAATATGAGGTGCATGAATGGAAAATTGTCGTAGAGTAAAAAGGATTAGATAAGGAGAAAATTATGCAAAAATATATCTGTACTCTCTGCGCTTATACATACGACCCTGAGGCAGGAGATCCTGATGGTGGGATTGAACCTGGGACTCCCTTCGAGTCTATACCCGATGATTGGGTTTGTCCTGTCTGTGGGGCAGAAAAAGCTGATTTTGAACCCGTTGATTAATTAAGAAAGACGAATTGAAACCTTTGAAAATTGTTGTAATTGGGGGAGGGGCTGCGGGATTTTTCGGTGCGATTATCTGCGCCCAAACCTATCCCCATAGCCAAGTTACTTTACTCGAAGCTGGACAAACTCCCTTAGCTAAGGTTCGCATTTCTGGTGGTGGTCGCTGTAATGTTACCCATGCTTGCTTTGACCCTGTACGCTTAAGTCAGAACTATCCTAGAGGTGGGAAAGCTTTACGAGGTGCATTTACTCGCTTTCAACCACAAGATACGATTGCTTGGTTTGAGAGTCGGGGCGTAAAGCTGAAAACAGAAGCGGATGGGAGAATGTTTCCAATTACGGATAGTTCGGAAACTATTGTTGATTGCTTGACAAAAGCTGCTAAGGATGCAGGGGTAATATTACGGACGGGGATGGTGGTTCAGTCGGTGGAAAAGGTGGGAGAAGAGTTTGAGATTACCTTGAAATCTGGGGAAAAGGAAAAACGCGATCGCGTTCTCATCGCCACAGGAAGTAACCCCAAGGGCTATGGTTGGCTAAAAAACCTCGGTCATACTTTCCAACCCCCCGTTCCTTCCCTTTTTACCTTTAAGATTAAAGATCCTCGTCTGCAAGATTTAGCAGGGGTAAGTCTGGAGAATGTCCATCTCCGCTTACAAGCAGGAAAAGCAAAACTAGAACAAACAGGGGCGTTATTGGTTACTCATTGGGGTTTAAGTGGTCCTGGGATATTGAAGTTATCCGCTTGGGGTGCGAGATTGCTGCATGATTATAACTACAATTTGCCTTTATTTATTAATTGGCTGCCTGAATATAATAGGGAAAGCTTATGTCAGGTCTTACTCAAGACTAAAACGGAGTTTCCCAAACGCCAAATTATCTCCCATTGTCCTGTTAGTTTACCAAAACGCCTCTGGCAAAGGTTTGTTACCACTGTAGGAATCGAAACAGAACAACGTTGGGCGGAAGTCTCTAAGAAACACCTTAACCTTCTCCTCAAGGAGTTGATACAAGGAGAATATACGATCCAAGGAAAAGGTGTATTTAAAGAAGAATTCGTTACCTGTGGTGGGGTGACGCTGAAAGAGGTAGATTTTAAGACAATGGAAAGTAAGCGTTGTCCAGGGCTATATTTTGCAGGGGAAGTCCTCGATATTGATGGAGTTACCGGAGGCTTTAACTTTCAAAATGCTTGGACAACAGCTTGGTTAGCAGGTCAAGGTTTGGGTTCAGCGTTTTCCTGACTGAGTAAATATGATTGGATTTGAGGTATAGCTAAGAAAGCCTGGGTATCTCTAAGTAAATTATCCCCCCAAAGATTTTCGGCGAGAAAGTCTATGTCTCCGTAACGATTATCTATCTGTAAGGCAGATTTCCCCATATTAAGACCCTGTTGTTCTCTCCCTGATTTATAAAGGGCTACCGCTGTTGCGAGTAAGGGTTCAGCAGCTTCTTTGTCAATCTCCACAGCAGTTTCCCATTCCGCGATCGCGCCATCTATATCCCCTTGTTCATATTTAACTAAGCCGATATTATTAATAGCAGGCCAAAACTCACTTTCGACTTCTAGGGCTTGTTGGTAAGCGGAAACAGAGTCGGGGAAGCGTCTGAGGACTAAATAGGAATTTCCTAAGTCAAAGAGGGCTTCTGGGGAATCTGGTTTTAGGGCTAATCCTGTTTCTAATTGCGCGATCGCGTTTTCGTACTTCCCTTTTTGGAAATAAGCAGATCCCAAACTAAAAGAAATTCCAGGTTCACTAGGTGCGAGAGAATAAGCTTTCTCTAAAACAGCTATCCCTTCGTCTACTTCCTCCCGTTGGACGTGGAGACTTCCTAAAATAAACCAAGTCTCATAAGCATCAGGGGCGAGTTGAGTCGCGAGTTTAGCCCGTGGAAATGCTAGTTCAAACTGTCCAAAACGTACTAACTGGGCTGCATCTTGGGCTAAGTTTAAGCCGTCTTGTTCAAGTTGGGCTGCATCTAAATTAAGAGTATAGGGTAAAAGGGCTTGTCCCATCACAGGGGAAACTTCCCCAATACTCCAAACTCCTGCAACTGCGAGTAGGGAAATAAACCAATTACGTTTTAACACGATTACGCCTGTAACTCCTTCAATACTTCCTTCCCATTATTGCTTAATTTCCTAGTAACAGTGATTAAAGGTGGACACTTTTATTGATGTTTTCTTATTTTGATGTGACCGCCCAACATCCCTAACACCAAGACTGTTCTCCTGGAGGATTATTTAGTAACTCGCGAATATTGGCTTCCATGACTCGGTAGCCCACATTACCATTAAGTCTTTGTCGTCCTTCATTAAAAATCAGCGTGGGGCTGACTGTAACCGTATGTTCCTTGACTAATTCAAAATCCTTAGATAGCTTGGCATAAGCTTCTCCACTATCGATTTGAGCTTGAATAGCCGTGAGTGGGAGTCCTAATTCCTCCGCAATTTTAAATTGTACCTTGCGGTCAGAAACATCTGCCACTTGGGTAAAAAATGCCTCCCGAAATGCCCAGGTTGCTTTTTCAAATACTTGTCGCGATCGCGTTACTAAACCCTTTTCTTCCAGTAGTTGAATAGCATGGAGGAATAAATGACAAGATGTGGAAGAGTGTGGTGTAGCTTTAGTCCAAATATCGGGATGAACATTGATGTGATCGAATTTGTTCGCAACTTCCTGAATATGGTTACTATATCCTTGCAATCCTCCGCGATCGCGCCATCCGTTCTCCAGTTTTTCATGAGCATTACCAAAGACAGGGACAAAGTGGTATTCAATCTCAATCTTATCTTGAAAGGTTGTTTTTAACTCATCCAAACGGATCTGAGAGCTATAAGCCCAAATACAGAGAACATCAGAAAAGTAAAAGATACGAATAGGTTTCATGGTTATTCCGATAATATGCTTTAAATAGGTAAAATAGCAGCTAATTTCGCAATAATAAGCGAGTAAATTTACTGATTATAGGGAAGTTTAGCAAGAAGTCTTGCCATCAAGCAGGTGTCAGTAATGCCCGCAAACGTTAAGCCTGCGCCAACAAAGCCACTAAGGAGTAAAAACCAGGGAGACACAAACGCACCGAGTAAAGTTCCAATGAGGACAAGAGAACCAGCGACAATTTGTACCTGACGCATAAGACTAATCGGGGCATTTTTATCCTCTTGGGTGTCATATCCTGCTTGCTTCCAAGTCGGTAAACCCCCTTTTAACTGAAAAACATCCTGAAAATCTGCTGTTTGGAGTTTTTGCAAAGCTTGGCTAGAACGATTACCACTCTGACAGTAGAGAACAATACGCCTATTTTTATATTGGGTCATTCGGGATGGATCAAAGCGAGATAAGGGCATTAGCAGCGAACCTGGGATATTTTCTCGCCGATGTTCTCCTGGTTCTCGAATATCAATTAAGAGTGTTTTCGGTTGTTCTCGCCATTGTTGCAGAGTTGAAGCGTCAATTTCGTGAAGCTTATCTCGTTGTTCTGGGTTAAATGTGACCATTATTAATGAGTTTCCAAGTTTCAAGGTAGTTTACAATATAAATACTACTATTCTAGTATATGACAAGATAGTTATATAAAGCTATTCAATTGCAGGCTAGAGTTCAGATCAGTAATTAGTTAAAATACTATATAAGCATTTAATGAAATTTACTGTATTTCCGCTCCATAATGGCGAAATCTCCTTTTGCACAAGTTCCCCCAGAAGCCCTGAACCCAATTGCGGATTACTTTAAAGTCCTTTCGGAAGTGAGTCGTTTGCAGATTTTGAATTGTTTGCGGTCTGGGGCGATGAATGTCACGGAATTGGGAGAAGCGACGGGATTAGGACAGGCGAACTTGTCAAAGCACCTTAAAATTCTTACCCAAGTCGGCTTTCTCAGCCGTAACCCTCAAGGCGTTAGTGTTTACTACGAAATTAGCGATCCAGTTATCTTCGACTTATGCGAATTAGTTTGTGATCGCGTTGGCGAAAGAATGCAACAGCAAGCCAGACAGTTCAAGTCTTTCATTTAGCTATTAAATACAAGGAAGGGCTTTACCGAAAGCGCGATCGCGAATTCCCCTGATTTAGAAACACACTGTCTTGCAAATTGTCTGGTCAATTGTCCTTGTCGTGATACGAAATAAACTTACTGCATTATGCGAGTTTTGGATAACAAAGACTGCCCCTATTAGGTTAATTGAAAATAAAGCTTGTGCTACTTAATTTTAATGGCACTAGCTTCAAGCTTAACTTCTTGACAGTCCCCCCATCACTCCATCAGCCCTAAACGATTAATAATTTCCGCAGTCACTTCTGCTGGTAATTTATCAATATCAACTTGAATGCCTGAAATAGGTTCTTCTAGATCTTCAAATTGACTATCAAGCAAATCCTTACCCATAAAGTGATTTGTCCGATTTTCTAGACGTTGTTTAATTAATTCGTAAGAACCTCTCAGATAGACTAAACAAACTCCTTCATGGTCATAGCAAAGCTGTTGGCGATAACTTTTTTTCAGGGCGGAACAGGCTAAAACAACATTTTTGTCCTCTTGTAACCATTGGGAAATAACTTGACGCATTGATTGTAACCAATATTCGCGATCGCGATCTGTCAGAGGAAGTCCCTGTGCCATTTTCTCAATATTACTTTGAGGATGAAAATCATCTGCATCTTGAAAATCATATTGAAGTTCATCCGCCAGCATTTTACTAATCGTACTTTTTCCTGAACCAGAGACACCCATTACCAAAATAACCATGATCTAGAATATAGATAGACCAACCGTAAACTGTTCACTCCTAATATGCCCAACCCTGACGATTTAGAACAAGCCATTCTCAGCTTTGGGGAAATACAGGGCGAACTAAATTATAAACACGCCCAAGACTCCCTACGCCACTTAGTCAGTAACTTAGATCTTACCCTGCAAGAACAAACTGGACTAGAAACAGAAATTGAGCATCTTACCCACATGCTTGATAAATTAGATCACAGTATCATCCAAATCGCTGCCTTTGGAATGGTCGGGCGCGGAAAATCCTCAGTCTTAAATGCCCTCCTAGGTCAAAATATCTTTGAATGCGGCGCATTACATGGAGTCACTCGCAGCATTGAAAGCGCAGAATGGGAAGTAACCCAAGAAACTCTCCCCGATAGCCATCAAGACGTTATTAGAGTCGCCTTACCCACAGTGGGAAATTCCCAAATACAGTTAGTAGATACCCCAGGAATTGATGAAGTAGATGGAGAAACCAGAGAAGCATTAGCGCGAGATATCGCCAGACAAGCAGATTTAATTCTTTTTGTCATCGCTGGCGACTTAACCAAAGTTGAATATCAAGCCCTTTCGCAACTGCGAGAAGTGGGGAAACCGATGCTACTGGTATTTAATAAAGTCGATCAATATCCAGAAGCTGATCGCGATCTAATTTACCAAAAAATTCGCGATGAAAGAGTGCGCCAGTTACTCTCCCCCGAAGAAATTGTCAGAGTTGCAGCAGCCCCCCTAGAATTACAAGCCTTAGCCTGTCCTGACGGGAGTATCAACAGAGAATACCGCAGAGGAACACCCCAAATTCAAGAACTAAAGTTACGCATCCTCGAAATCCTCTCTAGAGAAGGAAAATCTCTTATCGCCCTCAATACCATGTTGTACGCCAACGATGTAAATGAACAACTGGTAGAACGGAAAATGACCATTCGTAACGAAGCTGCTAATCAGTTGATTTGGCGAGGAGTCATGACCAAAGCCACAGCCATTGCGCTTAATCCTGTTACTGTTCTCGATTTGTTTACTGGCGCAGTTGTTGATATCGCCATGATTCTCACCCTCTCGCGCTTGTATGGTATCCCCATGACCCAAGAATCCGCTATAAGCTTACTACAAAAGATTGCCTTCAGTATGGGGGGAATTAGTGCCAGTGAACTACTCGCTACCCTGGGACTTAGTTCTCTCAAAGGCTTACTAGGACTCTCCGCGCCCTTAACTGGTGGGGCATCCCTCGCCCCCTATATATCTGTTGCTATAACCCAAGCTGGGGTTGCAGGGGTATCTTCCTATGCGATTGGACAGGTGACAAAAACATATCTCGCCAATGGCGCATCTTGGGGTCCCGAAGGTCCAAAAGCAGTAGTTAGTCGGATTCTCAATTCTTTAGACGAAAGTTCTATTCTCAGTCGCATTAAACAGGAGTTGAGTCAACGCTTAACCTTGTCCACTAAGAAATCGGGTTCGGCTTGACTTTTTTGCAATGAGAGAATTAAACGAAAGCTAATTAGGATAATTATGAAACGCTTATGAGAGTAACAGGCATCAATACAGGTATCGGACTTCCCCATAAAATCGGACGTTCAAACGCTTGGAAAGATTATTCTGTTAATGACTCCATAGCTTTCCGGTCTCGTAAATACCTCGAGCCTATATAGGTAAGCGTAAGTTTAACCAAAATCTAAACTTCTTATCTTTATAAAAGTGCGGATGAAAGGACTTGAACCTTCACTTCCGAAGAAACTAGAACCTAAATCTAGCGCGTCTACCAATTCCGCCACATCCGCAGTCGATTTATTCAATCGGTTTACCATCGTACCACATAATTAGCGTAGTTGGGAAAAAATATTATATTACTTTCCCAACTCCCGAAACTAATTACAGAACTTACGTCTATTATCAGATTCTGGTTCTTGCCAAGAATAGGCAAAGTGGCTGATAGAGCTAATACGACGGTCAGCACGGTGAATGGCTTGCATTTGTGCTTCCAACGAAGGGCGACCAGTATGAGGTCTTCCCCAAGAGCCAGCGATGGCAGGAATTACCTTTGTTTGAGATGGGGCAGAAGCAGTAACCCGTTGAACTAGCTCAACAATGCAACTGGTATTATTTTCTCCACAAACACCATACGCCATCGGATGCCATTCCAAGGAAGGTGAAAAACGATCCCAAGGCTGGAGTCGTGAGTCAAAACCCATTGTGCCTACTGGCTTGTTCGAGTCTGCAAAAAATACTGCTCCCGCAGGTATGCCTCCGCGTTCAACAGTGCTGTTAGCAAGGGATAGGAAGTCCAATATACCTTGAGCGGCATGGGCAACG
The DNA here is from genome assembly GCA_038320005.1 of Cyanophyceae cyanobacterium. Taxonomy (GTDB): domain Bacteria; phylum Cyanobacteriota; class Cyanobacteriia; order Cyanobacteriales; family SIO1D9; genus JBBQDV01. The sequence goes on along the minus strand of JBBQDV010000017.1, from coordinate 16,477 downwards.
GAAAGATTCCAAAGGTCAAACTGAAGACGTTGCTGGCGTGCTTGGAGGGAGGCTTGTCTCTCACCCGCACTAGGATTGCGTCCTTGCCAAAGGGGATTACCTTCGTTCGGATAGAGGCGATCTACTTCTGCTACGTCTCCAGAGGTGATACTGCCCCGACTGAGATAACGTTCAATTAGGACTCTGCCTTTATTATTTTGCGCTCGCAGGAATAAGGCTTGACGAGCAGAATCTCCGTAAATCCAGAGGTCTTTAACTCCACTTAGTACGGATTGCGCCCCATTCCCCCTTGGATAACGGACATAATCAAAGAGAACTCCGTCGGGTTTACGGCGGACAATTTCTTGGAGTAGGCGATTATAATCACTTCTGGCTTGACGGTTGTAGGGGTCGATAAAGACTTGAGAGGCATTTTCTTCAACGGAAAGACTATTGAGTCCTTTACCATTGAGAGCTAAAGCTCCCTGTGATTCTGCCCTTTGTGCATAGGTATAGCCAAAGTTCATGGTATAGACCCAAGCATACACCCCTAAACCGCGATCGCGCCCAAGTTTAATTGCCTTAGCGAAAAGATCGACATCTTCACTACCAGGGGTTTGCAGCACAGAAGACCAAGGTGTAGGATTATCCTTGAGCGGAAGTAAGACCTGTCCGTTATAGAATACTTCAACATAAACTTTGTTGTAACCTCGATCAACCATCTTGTCGAAGACGGCTTCAAGTTTACCAGGACGGGCATCGCAGGGGTAGAGGCGTATCCAGATTGTTTGATCTTTAAGCCAACTACGAGAACGACATTGCTTCATAGCATTAGCCTGTTCCTTCAACAGTGAATCATAGCGTTTTTGTCCATCGCGATCGCCTTGTAGAGCTTTCTCACGAAGATCATTTTTCGTCTGTATTTCAGCTTCACTAGCTTGACAATAATCCCCCGTTGGTTGAGCTATCGCTGGAGTCGTTAACCAGCCTTGAGTTAAGATGATTCCAGCGGTTAAGAAACCGACCAAGAAAAGACGAATAGGAGCTTTGCGGAATGAAAAAAAGGAGAAAACTGATACCAGAAATTTCCGAAAATTTAACATAGAAATTTATTGCAGATAAAGCCAAAGAAATCGTTTTATTTTTAGTTAGTGGATCATAGCAAAGCCAACTGTAGTCGCCCAACAGCATATTAAGGCTAAAGACTTAACCTGAGTTAAAAAGTTTCTCATCACTAAAATTAAGGGTAGGATTAACACATGGGATATTTCAAAAAATCTTAAATAGTGGCAACTATGGTAGGAAGATTAAAAGAAGACCTTTGGGCGCAAGTAGAAGACGCAATGTGCGCTCATTAAATATTTGTCTAGTAGAATTACGTAATTAAGAAATAAAATAATGGTTCTACCCCCTTCTAGTCGATTGCAGTTTACCCCTGACTTAAATATTTGCCGAATTTTAAACGGGATGTGGCAAGTTAGTGGTGGTCATGGACATATTGATCCTAAAAGCGCGATCGCGTCTATGTTAGATTATTTTGATGCAGGTTACACCACCTGGGACTTAGCAGATCATTATGGTTCTGCGGAAGACTTTATTGCTGAGTTTCGCAAAGAATTAGTTAATAGTCGGGGAAAAGAGGCGTTAAACCAGATTCAAGCCTTCACTAAATGGGTTCCCCGTCCTGGAAAGATGACTAAGGAAATTGTTGCAGAAAATATTGATATTTCTCGCCGAAGAATGGGGGTAGATACCCTAGACTTGTTGCAATTCCACTGGTGGGAATATAGCGATATCAATTATCTTGAAGCTCTGCACCATTTAGGAGAACTGCAAACAGAAGGTAAAATAAAGCATATTGCCCTCACTAACTTTGATACGGAACATCTCAAGATTATTACTGAATCTGGTATTAAAATTGTCTCCAATCAAGTCCAATTTTCCCTAATAGACCGTCGTCCCCTCGCAAAAATGAGCCAATTTTGTCAAAAAAACAAGATTCAGCTATTGGCTTATGGAACTCTAGCGGGTGGATTGTTGAGTGAACGCTATCTCAGACAAGCTGAACCAAGAGGAAATGACTTAAATACTGTCAGTTTACGAAAATACAAAAATATAGTTAATGCTTGGGGTGGTTGGGGACTATTTCAAGATTTGCTGACAGTCCTGAAACAAATTGCCGATAAACATCAGGTTACTATCCCTAATATCGCAGTACGATATATTTTAGAACAACCTGCCGTTGCAGGAGCAATTATTGGAGCAAGATTAGGTATCGCTGAACACCGTGAAGAAAACGCTCGTGTATTTAATTTTAGTTTAGACTCCCAAGATTATCAGCAATTAGAGAGTGCTTGGCGAACTTCTCGCAACTTACACCAACTTATTGGCGATTGTGGTGACGAATATAGATAAATAATCGAGTAACAAACATTAATCAAAATATGAACCTTTTAAGTAATCTCCTTTTTCCCAAAAGCCAAAAAACAGAAAATAAATCTCAGTCTTCTCAGCCGAAGAAAAGCGGTAGGGGAATTGAACTCAAATCAGAACGAGAAATCGCTATTATGCGAGAGTCCTCCTTGATTGTCGCCACAGTCTTAAAAGAAATCTCTACAATGGTTGAACCTGGGATGACAACGGCGGATTTAGATGTTTATGCGGAAAAGCGGATTAGGGAAATGGGGGCAACTCCTAGCTTTAAGGGTTACTACGGGTTTCCTGGCTCTATCTGCTCTAGCATCAATCATGAGGTAGTTCACGGCATTCCTAGCCCGAAAAAGGTTATTAAGGCGGGGGATGTCTTGAAGGTGGATACAGGGGCATTTTATCAGGGTTTTCATGGCGATTCCTGTATTACCATTGCGGTAGGACAAGTGACCCCCGAAGCACAACGCTTAATCCAAGTTGCAGAAGAAACTTTATATAAGGGAATTGAACAGGTAAAAGCAGGAAACCACTTACTAGATATCGCTGGGGCGATTGAAGACCATGTTAATGCGAATGGTTATAGTGTGGTGGAAGTATTTACTGGACATGGGGTAGGGCGGAATTTACATGAAGAGCCTTCTGTGTTTAACTTTCGGACAAATCAACTGCCAAATGTGAAGCTAAAAGCGGGGATGACTTTAGCGATTGAACCTATTTTGAATGCTGGCTCTAAGTTTACTCGAACTTTGCGCGATCGTTGGACAGTGGTAACGCTGGATAAGTCTCTCTCTGCTCAATTTGAACACACTGTTTTAGTCACAGCTACGGGTTATGAGATTTTAACTGATCGCACTAAGGTATCCTAATTGAAGATGAAAATCCCCAACCAAACTGTTTTTAGCCAACAAATTTGATTAGGGATTTCCAATAACTATGCAGTTATAACTCTAACTAGCGATAGCTTCCACAGGAGAATCTTCTTCAATGAACTGTGCCTCAATTTCTTTATATTCTGCCAACTGTTCAGAAATCTCATCTCGGACAATTTGACGATATTCCAGGAAATGCTCATTGTGCGCACAAACAGTGATGTAGTGTTCAAATACTTCAGGGTTACGGCGAAGCATACTAAAGAAATGATGCCAGAATTTCCAACGGGTACTACGTTTAAAGCCTTGTCGCCAGATGACGGTGCTTAAAGCACGGACTGTAATCCAATCGGGTAAACTAGAAGGAGCTTTAGCTTTCGGTGCGCCTAGCTTCAGGAAACAGCGATAGGTGCGGTCTAGATAGGCTTCAGGGTCGTATAGTTTCCAAAATGCCTCGACATACTCGTTGGCAATATCTTCCAGGGGACGGGTTGGGACAAAGTTAATTAGAGTTGTTTGGTTAATATTCCCATCTTTACTCGCCCGTAGTCGCCCTTCTCTCTCTAGACGATGCCAGAGGGCTGTATTTGGTAAAGCTTGTAACATCGCAAAGGTTGTTGTGGGAATGCCGATTTGTTCAGCAAAGCGCACAATTCTATCCCCTGCACCTTTTTTTTCACCATCAAAGCCAATAATAAACCCTGCCATTGGGCGCAGTCCTGCTTTAATGATATCCTCAACCGCATCCGCAAGAGAACCGCGAGTATTTTGGAACTTCTTCGTCATCTGTAAGCTTTCTTCATCAGGGGTTTCAATTCCCAGGAAGACCGCATCAAAATAACACTCTACCATCAAGTCCATCATTTCAGGATCTTGAGCTAGATCTACCGATGCCTCAGTATTGAAGCGGAAGGGAAATTTATGTTCTTCTTGCCAAACCTTTAAGGCTTGTAACAACAACTTGACATTACGCTTATTACCAATGAAGTTGTCGTCTACCATGAAGATACTGCGTCTCCAGCCCAACTCATAGAGATAGTCTAACTCTCTAAGCAACTGTTGAGGCTCTTTGGTGCGAGGTTTGCGTCCATAGAGTACGATAATGTCACAAAATTCACATTGGAAAGGACAGCCACGGGAAAACTGAACGGACATTGAGTCATAAGCGTCCAGTTCTAGCAAGTCAAAACGGGGGACTGGTGTATCGGTAACACTGGGCTTTTCTTGAGTGCGAAATACGCCACTGGTTTCACCCCTTTCTATGGCTTCAATAAACATGGGAAGAGTAATTTCCCCTTCATCTAAGATCAGGAAATCTGCCCCAGCAGGTTCAACTTCGTGGGGAACAGAGGTGGGATAAGGACCACCCACAGCAACGGATTTACCTCGGCGTTTTGCTTCTCTAATCTGGTCAAGCAAGTCTTCTTTTTGTACAATCATTGCAGAGAAGATTACCAAATCTGCCCATTCCCATTCTTCTTCACTGACGGGGCGAATATTACGGTCTACTAGTTTGAACTCCCATTCTTGGGGTAAGATTGCAGCGACAGTGACTAATCCCAGGGGAGGTAAAAGAACTTTGCGATCAACGAGTTCTAAGATTTTCTCATAAGACCAAAAAGTTGGTGGAAATACAGGGTAAACTAATAAAGTTCGCATTGTTGAGTCCTCACTTGTTATAAAAAAAGCACCGTTTAATTAGGATTAGACTAGGTTAGACTTAGATAAGTTGCTATTTCTTCTAGCCGATAACTATATAAGTAAAATTCTTTGACTGCTCTTATATTAGTCCTTATTGCAAGGTGTGTCATTACGGACATTAGCTTATCCCCCTTGAAGGGAAGAGGAAAAATGTTTCTGGTGGTTTTCTCATCGCTTTCTAGGGTCATTTTTGGCGAATCAGAATATCGCGATCGCGATTTAAAATAATGATAATTGGCAAAGTATTTCTTTCTCGAACATAACTTAAGACTTGAAGTAAAGCTGAGTTGCGTATGATAGAAAACTTTCATATACGGTTCTTCGGGGAGGGGGGAGAGACAACTCTCAAAGCTCATTGGTAACAAGTTAAGAGAATCAGAAAAAAGTCAAATTGTATCAAACCTGATTGACTGACAAAAGTTGAAGGGAAAAAGTGTAAACGTAGCAAGAGTAAAGGATGCAAGGATTTGACAAATCGGGTTGGGAAAAAAAGATGGCTGGATTTGGGCGGGTAAAGGTTGCGTCCAACTCAAAGACTATCATTTTCAGCCTGGACAGGCGTTATGTTTACAGAATGTTCGACTCTACAATGACGATTTTATAAGCTTTAAGTAGACGCAGCACCGGACGTAAAACGGCTTTTTGTTCGGCTAAATCACTACTGCCAATTTCATCGAGGAATTGCCAATAAATGGGGAAACCTCGCTTTCAAGGTTAGTAGTTGAGATTCAGTTAGATAAGTTTTTAGAAAGTTGAGATAAAATCCAGATAGCATTTTCAGTTCGGTTTACTCTTAAATTACAGACCGAACTTTTTTACCATTAAATTGTCCTCGAAGGCTAGTTGCAACCATTTGATTCTACAATGATGCCAAACAAAGATGGACGAGTTTCTCCTTCTCAAAGTCAATCCCTTCGTAATTAATCTTCATCTTCTACTCGTTCCATGCACGCAGAGCCTTGATTTAACTTAGTTTCTCCCTGCTTAAATCCTTTGACGACTAGTCTCAGAACTTAGGGAGATGCCGTAATTCTCTGAGGATTTTATTTCAGATATGTTTGTAAAGATTTATTATCTTAATGACCATGTAGGTGAGAGTTACTATCCTAGAAACCTCAAATCCTACCCCGTAGGTGCAACGGTGAAAGCACTTTCCCCAGGTTCGAGACTAGCCATCAACGCCTGAAGCGGGAATGAAAGGTAGCTCTACTGGAAGCCTAATTCGGTATCTATCGAGCAAAGTACCCATGAGTAAAGCCTCGGCTTGAAGATGTGATTGAATCGTCATCATACGAAACCAGCGGAATAAGGCTTATACGCTGGAGTCAAAAAAAAGACACAGGATAAGGAGTTGGCAAGTTTTAGATTGACCAACCTGCACTTCCAATAAACCTGATGGTGGAATGGAACTCAATTAACTGGCGAAAGCTGGAAAAGGTGGTTTATAAGCTTCAAAAGAGAATTTATCAAGCCTCAAATCGTGGTGATGTGAAAGCAGTTCGCAGACTCCAGAAGACATTGATGAATTCTTGGTCAGCAAGAACATTAGCGGTTCGTAGAGTCACCCAGGATAATGCAGGGAAAGCAACGGCAGGAGTGGACGGAGTTATAAACAGTTGTTTCCAACATCTGAAGGAACGCCACAGGGTGGGGTCATTTCCCCATTACTGGCAAATATTGCCCTCCACGAGATGGAAGAACGAATTAAGTGGTACGCGGAAACTCTCCCTGGTGCGAAAGTACAAGTAAAGTGTCTAAACTCTTGAAAAAGGAAAGAGGGAAATGTACCCACTGCGGATTGTATTTCCGTGAAAATGATGTAATAGAAGTTGACCATAAAATCCCGAAATCGCAAGGTGGAAAGGATTTCTACGATAATCTTCAACTTCTTCATAGACATTGCCACGATACAAAAACAGCCAATGATGGCAGTAATGGCAACAAATCTGGCTGTAATAGTGCCAAGCCTAAGCCCCCCAAAATACTTGAGAGAGTAGTGGATAAATGGGTAATGAGGTATGCGTGACAAGTACCATATTATTGAGGAGCGGAATGATGCGAAAGTATCACGTTCCGTTTTGAAGACGAGCGGGACTCGTGAGGGTTTCGCTTAGTTTAATAGTTATGCTCTCCACTTTTTTTAGCTCAACGAATCGCACTTCTCACTTTATTGTGGCGGAATGAGCCAGTACTTTGAGTTGGAATGGAGACAAACGGGCTTCATAATTGGTCAAGTCGCTAATTTGCTCGTTTTTTAGGGCTGTGGCTGCTGGACTTTCAACAAAGCGGAAGGAGTAGAGGTCTGACATGGAGGGTATACTGCGGTTTTTTGTGCCTAACTCTCATCTTAGAGAATTTGGGCAAGGGTGTTGGTGTGAACCGGGTACTGCTTTACAATTCGCTCCATTTACTCATATCAACTGAGCCTGAATAAAAACAACCTCAGGCTTATAATAAAAAGATGCAAAAGCTTACAATCACCCGACCCGACGACTGGCATCTGCATCTACGCGACGGCGCAGCACTGAAAGCGGTTCTGCCCCATACGGTGCGTCAGTTTGCCCGTGCCATCATCATGCCAAATTTGAAGCCTCCAGTCCGCACAGTAGCGGATGCTGCGGTCTATCGCGATCGCGTCCTCGCAGCCATCCCAGAAGGTCAACAATTTGAGCCACTGATGACCCTCTATCTCACAGACAAAACAAGCCCCGATGAAATTATCAAAGCCAAAGCATCCCAGTTTGTCAAAGCAGTAAAATACTATCCAGCCGGTGCAACCACCAATTCAGAATCTGGTGTGACGGACATTCGTAAATGCGATCGCGTTTTTGAAGCCATGGAGCAGGTTGATATGCCATTACTACTGCACGGGGAAGTGACGGATCAGGATGTGGATGTATTTGATCGCGAGAAAGTATTTATCGAGCAACACTTAATCCCCCTCAAGTCACGATTTCCCAAACTGCGTGTGGTGCTGGAACATATTACCACCTCAGATGCAGTGCAGTTTGTCCTGTCCGCTGACAAGGTCGCTGCAACGATCACGCCCCAACATTTGTTATTTAACCGTAATCGCCTCTTCAAAGGTGGCATTAGCCCCCATTTTTATTGCCTGCCAATTCTGAAACGTGAGGAGCATCGCCAGGCAATTTTGCAAGCAGCAACATCAGGTAATCCTAAGTTTTTTCTGGGTACGGATAGCGCCCCCCATCCCCGTAATAGTAAAGAAAGTTCCTGTGGCTGTGCTGGTTGTTTTTCAGCTCTCCATGCCCTGGAATTGTATGCAGAAGCGTTTGAGAGTGCTGAGGCACTGGATAAACTTGAAGCTTTCGCGAGCTTCTATGGACCAGATTTTTATCAACTTCCGCGCAATACCGAACAGATTACGTTGACTAAAACGACCTGGCGCGTTCCTGATAAAGTGTCATTTCTAGAATCTGGGCTTGTGCCTTTAGGGGCAGGACAGGAGATGACATGGCAAATGGCTTCACTAGCATGACAAGAGTGAATTGATTGAAACGTTGATTCTTCCCACTCAAGAGATAAAGTTAGTAGGGTCTTGATCTCGTCGATGGTTTATCGGAATTGGTAGACCTTGGCGATCCCCTGCCAAAGCAGCCGTTGTCTCTAACGCTTCCCTCAAACGTTTGGCTGCATAGATGGACATATCCCGAGGCACACTAACGCGATCGCGCAAATATCTCAGTGCCACATCAGCTCCTGGTGGAGGCATACAGGTTTTACCAGTCATCATATAGCTCAAAGCACAACGCAGTGCTTCCTCAAATAATGAGTCATCAGCAGGATTAACTCGAATAATATTAGCGCGATGTTTGAGTACCCGTTGAAGAGCTTCAGCACGAGAGGCTTCGGGTTCAGGATAAGCCACATCCGGCAACCCAAACCAGGGACCAGAATCTACCCTTTCTTTATTGCGAAGCATCTGTGGTTCCCCGTTTTCCCAGCAGCCTCCCATTTGGGGAGGTAAATCATGCACATGGGTATGAAAATCACTTTGAGTACCTCGATAGGTAGGTCGGCTTTCCATCGCTGCAAACCAGTCTGCTAGGCGCAGGTTCTCTTCTCGTAGGGAGTAACCTTTGTAGTAGTACAAACTCGCATTCATACGCTCTAGATAGGGCGTAAAGATAACATCAACAGTGCTAAACTCATTCAAGAAGTAGGGACTAGGAGTACTGCTGAGGGCAGCCTCAACCTTAGCAACCACTGCTTGGAATTGCGCTCGGTTGCGCTGTTCTTCGCGAGTAGACCTGGTGGGATAGCAAAGCCAAGCACACCAATATCTAAATAAAAGTCGTTCTAGTTGTCGCAGAGGAAGGGCGGTAGGGTGTTTCATTCCAACGCCCAGAGTCCCAAAGACCTCTTCTAAGGCAAGTAAAATATCATCACTTTCTGTGATTAAACGACCATCTAGCTCAATAGCAGGTAGCATCCCTGATGGTACGATGCGTTTATACCAAGCTTCTTTCTTGCCATAACAGAACATAGTTACTTTTTGAATGCGGTAGGGGATTTGCTTTTCCTCCAACCACAACCAAATTTTCTGACAGTAGGGACACCAAGCATGGTTATCGCGGTATAGCGTTACTCGCACACTCGATTCACTCTCGCCAAATAAACGCGATCGCGCTTGAGCATTGGTCGGACCATTAACAGTATCAATGTGAAAGTCTGGAAAGGTTTCTAGTTCTGACCAATTTAGAGGAGCTAGCATCATAGGGTTGGGTTGTATTACACAATAGATATTTATGGCAAGCTCAAGAGTTCATTGTATACTAGAAAAATAGCAAACATAAAGCAAATAGATTTTACGAAGGGATGACCCACTAAGGCGAGCATGGCGCGATCGCGAAAACCATAATCAATGCTATCGGTATAAAAGTTAATAAACCACACTAAGCTTTTTTCTGAAATTGCTTGTGCTTTTCCCCCATCTATTTGGATACCTAAGCCAGGTAAGGGGGAATTTTGTGTACTATTAGACTAAGTTCAGCTAAGTTTTTTCTTTATGAAAAACTCCAACATTCACGAAGCAAAAACCTATCTCTCCAAGCTAATCGAGTCTGTTTTAGCAGGAGAGGATGTCATCATTTATTTACAGTCAACTGCTCTATGCTTTCCCCTCAACTGCAAGCGAAACTTGCCACGCCACTAAAAATCGGCTCGGTTACCATCAACAGTCGCGTCTTACAATCGCCTCTCTCTGGGGTAACTGATTTAGTCTTTCGTCGCCTGGTACGTCGTTATGCGCCTACCTCCATGCTCTACACCGAAATGGTCAGTGCCAAAGAAATCCATCACCTGCACGAACTTCCCAAACTGATGGAGATTGGTATAAATGAGCAACCTATAAGCATTCAACTTTTTGACTGTCGCCCCGACTTCATGGGAGAAGCAGCTAAAAAAGCCGTAGCTCAGGGAGCAGAAACCATTGACATCAATATGGGCTGTCCCGTTAATAAAATCACAAAAAAAGGTGGAGGAAGCTTCTTACTGTGCCAACCAGAGATTGCTGAGGCAATTGTTAAAGCAGTGGTAGAGGCAGTGGATGTCCCCGTTTCAGTGAAAACCCGCATCGGCTGGAGTGAGGCAGAAATTAATATTATTGAGTTTGCCCAAAGACTCGAATCCGCAGGAGCAGCTATGTTGACCTTGCATGGAAGAACTCGCGCCCAGGGCTATCTAGGGAAAGCGAACTGGGAGTGGATTAAGCGCGTGAAAGAAACACTCTCAATCCCAGTAATCGCCAATGGTGATATCTTTTCAGTTGAAGCTGCGGTAAACTGTTTAGAACTAACAGGGGCAGATGGCGTAATGTGTTCTCGGGGGACATTAGGCTATCCCTTTCTCGTTGGCGAAATTGACTACTTCCTGAAAACGGGACGCAAGTTACCCACTCCCACACCTATTGAACGCTTAGAATGCGCCAAAGAACACTTACAAGGATTATGGGAGTACAAGGGGCAAAAAGGAATCTATCAATCCCGTAAGCATCTGGCTTGGTACTGTAAAGGCTTTGCAGGTGCGTCGCAGTTTAGGGATGAACTCTCGCAAATCGAAACAGTAGAAGCGGGGTTAGAACTATTGAATCAGATGATAGCGAGCTTGTCTTGCGGAAATGTATAAGAGCAGAAGAGGACAACAGTTATTGCTATTTTCAAGTGTTAAGCAGTCATCTCCTCAGTTTTTCTCAAAATAAAGAGACTCCTCTTTCACAGTTCTCCTTTCTGCTTGACCTGATTATATAAGGTTTCCATCACTTCAATAAAGGAATTGTCTTTTTCCCAAAAGGGTGGAAAATCGCCCTGCTTCTTGACTGGAATCCCAGATACAGAAACAGCAGAAGACAGGTCAATAGTTTGGGGTAAACGTTTATTACCTTGCCAAAACTCGCGTAAATTAGTGTAATTTTCAGTTTTGACGGTTCGGAGAGGTGGATAATAAGAAGAGACAGGCTGAGGGGGTTGAGTTTCGAGTTGCAGTTCTCCAGAAAGGGCTTGACCAAGGGGAGATTTCCCTAACTCCTTGAAGAGGTCTTCCCGTGAGAGTCCTCGTAGTTCAAACAAAAGGAAGGGGTCTTGATCTAATTCCGCAGCGATGAGGTAGTAAACTCCTGCTATATGTTTGCAAGTTCCTTATTTTTGCTCAGGATGGGTTTCTACAACTGCTTGTTCCATCTCATTAACACGGTTAATTAATTGATATAAGCGTCCAAAATCCCGTTGATTAAAATAGAGTGCTATACGAGGTAGATTTAGACTGTCATCATCCATTTCTTCAGGTAAGGCTTTAGTTTTAACAATTTTACCTTTGATCAAAATATCGTTAAACTCCTCGTTGAGCAGTTCCACTTCAGCATCTAGTAAATCGATATTGAGGCGGATAATAAATAAGTCTCTCACATAGCGACTAGAGTGATAGATCCGATAAAAGTTATTAATCGTCTGACAAGCAACCGCTAAATTGTCTGTAATTGTATATAAAGAAGGGTCATCGGAACTAACCAAGCCTCTTTTTACCAACTGGTTACAGATATAGTCATTCCAGCTAGACCAATAATCTCCCCCAGGCTTATCAATTAAGACGAGAGGAACGGGACCATATTTGCCTGTTTGACAGAGGGTAAGGGTTTCAAAGGTTTCATCTTGAGTACCAAAACCCCCTGGAAAAAACGCGATCGCGTCACTCTCTTTCAACAAAAACAGTTTTCTGGTAAAAAAGTATTTAAAGTTGATCAATTTAGGATCATCAACAATATAAGGGTTTGTATCCTGTTCAAAGGGAAGGTCAATATTTAAACCAAAGGACTTCTCCCGTCCTGCGCCTTCATTTCCCGCTTGCATAATCCCGCCACCAGCCCCCGTCATGACCATATAACCCTTTTGGACAAGATGATAAGCAAAATCTTTCGCAATCTGATATTCTGGCGTTTCTGGGGCTATACGGGCTGAACCAAAAATAGTTACTTTACGGGTATGGCGATAGGGATAAAAAGTATTGAAGCCTTTTTCTAAATCTTCCAAAGAAGCAGTAAGTATCTTCCAATCTAAACGATCCACTTTATCTTGAGAAATTCGGGCAATCACACTCAAAGCACGCTGAATCAGTTCGCTATGCTTATGTTTGGGGAGTTGAAGCAGAAAGTCAATAACATCAGGATCGAGATATTCAAGATTATTTAGCTGTGCTGAGTATTTCATAAAATTCTAAATTCCAATGGCATTCTATTTTATCGCTCTCTTCCAAGAAAAAAAATTCCACCAAAAGGAGGTTTATTTCAAGACAGGAAGTTGTTATCGACCAAAATCAAAGAATTCTCCATATCGATAGATTACAAAAAATGACTTTTTTCCTAGCATGGATAGGAGTAATCCATTAGGAAAAAAAAATATATGACGACTTTAACAAAAAAACAATGTGTACCTTGTCACGGAGAGTCTGAAGGTGCTAGCAATGGAGAGATAGAACAGCTTAAATCTCATATTCCTAATTGGGAAATTATTAAATTAAATGATGAAAAGCGTTTAGAGCGTACCTACGAGTTTCCTGATTTTCAGTCTGCTTTAGATTTTACCAATAAAGTCGGGGCAGCAGCAGAAGCAGAGGGACACCATCCAGCTTTATTAACTGAATATGGCAAAGTTACCGTAACTTGGTGGACTCATTCTATTTCTGGTTTACATGAGAATGACTTTATCATGGCAGCAAAAACCGATGAATTGAAGAGCTAAGGAAATATGCTCTGGGGGAAGGTCAATTCCCCTATTCCTTAATAATTTATGTCCAAGTGTTACATTTCTTGGCACTCTTAGCCTAAATCTGCTATAAATCAGAAATTATCAAATAGTTCTGAGGCTACCTTGGATGACCTATTGCTTGCGTATTGCTGATATTCCCAGTAGCGAACGTCCCAGAGAACGCCTATTATCACAGGGAGCAAAAAATTTAGCAACAGCGGAATTAGTTGCAATTTTACTAGGTACGGGTCAAGGCGCAGGAAAACTTTCAGCAGTGGGGTTAGGGCAATATATCCTGCAACAGTTAGGACAACATAAAAGAGAACCCCTAGAGGTTCTAAGAGATATTAGCCCCCAAGAATTGATGAAAATGCCAGGAATCGGTCCAGCTAAAGCCACGACAATTTTAGCAGCGGTAGAATTAGGGAAAAGAGTATTTCAGACTCGTCCAGGGGAGCGTACCCTGATTGATAGTCCTGGTGCTGCTGCTGCTGCTTTAAGCCATGATTTAATGTGGCAACCCGTAGAACGCTTTGCGGTGGTGTTGCTGGATGTCAAGAATCAGTTAGTAGGGACACAGGTGCTTACAGTGGGAACTGCGACAGAAACTCTAGTTGACCCCAGTATGGTATTTCGAGAAGTCCTGCGCCAGGGAGCATCTAGAGTGATTGTCGCTCATAATCATCCCACAGGAAGCGTTGAACCAAGTCCCCAAGATATCACCTTAACAGAACAGCTATTACAAGGGGCGCAGTTTCTTAATCTCCCAGTTTTAGACCATTTAATTCTCGGTAATGGTGATTTTCAAAGTTTACATTCAACTACTGATCTTTGGCAAAGATATCCTCAAAATGCTTAAGTTAAAAGTGCTGACGAGAGAAGTTACTTAGTTACAATCAAGATTTTGTAATCCTATTCTAAATGTTATTTTTCCTTAAACGGTGGGACGCATAATCACCACAGCATAAGCATCAGGATTAAGATAAGCTTGTGCCGACTTTTGCAGATCTGCCCCATTGAGGTTTTGAATCAGGGTAGGATAGTTAAAAGCTGGAGCTAGATCACCTACTTGAGATAAATAATAACCGTAAAGATTAGCGCGATCGCCAGGTCGTTCATTAGCAAAAACAAAGCGATTTGCAGCCTTAGTACAAATATGTTCTAAATCTGACTTAGCTACAGCTTCTTGCTGAAGTTTCTGGATATGTTCCCGAATTAGAGTCTCAACGATTTCTAAGTTCTCTGGAGGAAGATAGGCGGAGATATAAAATGCACCTTGAGCATTATAAGTAAGGTTACTGACACTAATTTGCGAAACTAAACCTTTTTCTTCCCGTAACTCCCGAAACAACCGTGACATTTTTCCCTGTCCTAAAACCGCTGCTAATAAATCCAGTGCATAGGTATCTTCTAGTTGATTCATCCCAGGAACACGCCACATCATCACCAACCGCGCTTGTTGGAGAGAATCATCCACATATTCTCGGCGGACAATTTCAGTGAAAGTAGGTTCTGGGGTTAAAGTTGGGGGTTTTCGAGATTTAGCATTAGTTTCTGTCCAAGTTGGGGGTTGATATTGCTCAAATCCCTGGGTAACAATATCAATTAGTTCCTCAACAGGTAAGTTCCCCACAACCGATGTTGTCATAGCTTCTGGTTGATACCAATGATGATGAAAGTCTCGCATCTGTTGAGGCGCAAGCTGTTCAATTACTTCCGCAGGTCCTAAAACTCGACGACGATAAGGTAATTCTTCAAAACAGGTTTCCATCGCGCGGTAATAGGTACGACGATTAGGACTATCTTCACTGCGACGTATTTCTTCTAGGACAACAAAACGTTCCCGTTCAAAGGCTTCATCAGGAATAGTGGGATTTAAGACTACATCCAGTTGTAAATGGGCTAACTGAGCAAAATCTTTCGGGGCGGTAGTAATATAATAATGCGTATATTCCTGACTAGTCGCTGCGTTAGTGACTGCACCTCGTTGTTCAATTTGGCGTTCAAACTCCCCCATGGGAATACTCGGTGTCCCTTTAAACATCATGTGTTCTAGGAAATGTGCCATCCCGTTAATTGCTTCAGGTTCATTTGCTGAACCCACATTTAGCCACACATTGAGATTGACCGCTTCGACAGGCATTTGTTCGGCGACAATGGTTAAACCGTTGGGTAGAGTCCGAATGGTAGGGGCGTTGAGGGGTGTTGTCGAAATTAGGGTTGAGGTCATGCCAAGTTAATAATATGCTTATATTTATATTCTTATTTTAGAAGGTTTATTTTTCGAGGCTAACGATAATATTGGGGATATCTCTGGTAGATTTCTCTTGAACGAGGATAGGGATGTTGATCTTGTTGAATAATGACAGGATTAACTAAAACTGAATCATAGATATCTGAATCGATAATTGTTGGATTAACTAAAACCGAGCGTTCAACTCGATTACTAGAAACACTTCTATCGGGATCATACGGATCATAATATCTATAGGGATCATATTGCTGTACTTGTCGGGGATTGCTATATCTGTAGTTATAGTTAGTGGTGTTACTTCTCATCTGAACTCTTCCCGTCCTTGGGTCAACAGGGACAGGGGTTGAAATCGAACTCCCGTAGATGTGAAATCTAGGAGTTTGACTAATCTGTACAGGGGCGGATTGAATAATAATAGTTCTAGCTAAAGCTGGTAAAACGGTAATCGGTAAAACCGCAAGGCTCAGAATCGCAGCAGCAAGAGCTTGTGTTGTCGGAACTAGAAAAAAATTACGCATACTGATATTTCCTTCAGCAAAGTACTTCTATTCTAGCTATCTCTCCACCACATCCCCCTTTTAAATATGAACTAGAATTATGAGGGATAATTCTGAATTCTGATATAGCTAATTTTTTTAAGCTTTGAGCGTACGGAAAATAACTTAGCCATAGATCTTGATGGAGGTAGTGCCACTCGCTCTAATCGAACTCAGTTTATCAAGAGGATTGTGGAATTCTCTCGTCATTACCAGATGCAAGTTCGTTTAATTTACTATCCTCCTTCTGACTGACGGACACATCTCAAAACAGGCTAAAAGTCAAGTAGCACAACGAAGAGAGTGGACACGGGAAAATAATAACCGTTCATAATAGTCAGCCTCAGCTCGACGACTCGCAAAGCATCGTTGAGGATCTCGGGGAGGTAAAGGTAGCAAAGAAAGTAACTCTCTCCCTTTATGAACTGTTCCTCTCAACCATCGTAACCC
>JBBQDV010000016.1:0-25540 GCA_038320005.1 Cyanophyceae cyanobacterium | reverse complement strand
GTACGAGGATTCTTGGTTCAGCGAGTCCACTTAACTTAGACTCCTTGCGGTATCTAAGCCAGAGGTGGTTCTCTCCCCAAGCGTTAACTTTCGGTATGCCCTACCGTAGTTGCATTGCTGCAAAGTTTGTTTGTTAGAGACACGAAATTTCGCGTCTGTACAATGCTGTTCGTAAGCGTACCTTTGAATCTTTTACCCACTTCAAGGTGACACTAGAACTATGAAGTAGAACCCCATAGATTCAGTTGTCAAGGTGCATCGTCTGCGTATTAAGCAGCAATAGGGTTTTTTGAGTGGTTGATTACGCTCCCACAAACTATATTTTACCAGAAGTCGTCCTGAAAGGACGAGGTTTTATACCCCAAAGTTTTTGATAATCTTCTGGGTTGCTGTGGAGATTCGCAACTACTCCATTGCTACTATCAGGTAGCCAAAATTTAATCCTACCGTTAGTGAACTGCGAAGCCTGAAAATAAGTCTAGTTTGATCGAGCTATGCTATCTTGAGTGATTAGGTTGGGGTAAAAAATACTATTCACAAGAGGGCATATACTATATGCTCCTACCGTTCATTATAAATCAAGCGTATGGTTCATGTGAAGCGGGTTGAACTCTCGCATTTTAAGTCTTTTGGGGGTACAACGTCTGTTCCGTTGTTACCTGGGTTTACTGTGGTTTCTGGACCGAATGGATCGGGGAAATCAAATATATTGGATGCGATGTTATTTTGCTTGGGACTCTCTAGTTCTAAGGGAATGCGGGCGGAACGTTTACCTGATTTGGTCAATCATAAGCAGTCGCAACACAAGGGAACGTCAGAAACAAGCGTGACGGTGACGTTTGATTTGAGTGATGTTGATTTGAATATCTTGCGAGATGAGGAGGATGATTCCCTCAACAATGATCATGGGGTTGAAGCTGAACAGATTCCAGAAAATAATGGTCACGGGGTAAAGGAATGGAGTG
Organism: Cyanophyceae cyanobacterium; assembly: GCA_038320005.1. GTDB lineage: Bacteria > Cyanobacteriota > Cyanobacteriia > Cyanobacteriales > SIO1D9 > JBBQDV01. The sequence goes on along the minus strand of JBBQDV010000016.1, from coordinate 24,575 downwards.
TCACGAGACGCTTACGGGTGACGAAGGGGGGAAGTTACGCTTCTAATTACTACATCAATGGGGAAGCTGCTTCTGCGACGGAGATTCATGAACAGTTAAACAGGTTGCGGATCTATCCTGAAGGCTACAATGTCGTCCTTCAGGGGGATGTCACTAGTATTATTTCGATGAATTCTCGCGAGAGGAGGGAAATTATTGATGAGTTAGCTGGGGTAGCTGCTTTTGATCGCAAGATTGATCGGGCTAAGTTAACGTTAGAAGATGTACGCGATCGCGAAGATCGTTGTCGAATTATTGAACAAGAGTTACAACATAATTTAGAACGCTTAGAGCGCGATCGCGTTAAAGCAGAAAAGTATAAAAAGATTAAAGCCCAAATCCAGGAGTATCAGCAGTGGGAAGTGGTTCTTATTTATCGCAGTCTCCAAGCTAATGCAGAAGGGTTAGCACAAAAGATCACCATAGGTAACACTGAACTAACTCAACTAGAAGAGAAGTTAGCACAATTAGAAATTCAAATTAGGGAAGGGACAGAAAACCTCGATACCCTCAACATTAGGGTTAAAGCTTTAGGGGAAGAAGAACAATTATCCGTATCTTCTCAACTCGCAACCCAAAAAGTCCAGCGTCAGCAACTCCAACAGAAGCAGCATGAGTTGGAATCTAAACGTGGGGAATTAGAAAACGCGATCGCGCAAACCAAAGCCAATATTTCCCAATATCAGCAGGACTTAGAGCAAAATAGTCAACAGCAACAAGACCTTAGCCAACATATCAAGCTTTTAGAAATTGCAACAGATCAAGCGAAAGAAACCTTAGCAGAAAGTCGTACCAAAGCTAGTGAAATTGCTGATGCGTCTGAAGCCTGGGTACAAGAACAAACCGCCTTAACTCGCGAAGTTAATACCCTTCAAACTACCCTGAACCCTCAACGCACAGAACAAGCCCAGTTTATAGAAAGATATCAACAACTACAGCAAAAAATCAAGGAGCAAACTGAACTACTCCAATCCTTAGCAACGGAAATCCAGACTAAGCAAGAAGATGGGAGTCAGTTAGCCCAACAGTTACAACAGTCAGAAAGCCAAATTCAAACCCTTGCCCAACGCCTAACAATGGCGGAAGCAGAGCGAAGTATTCAACAAGATACCCAATCGCGGTTACTGCGAGAACAACGGGATAAACAACGTCAACTAGATAAACTCGAAGCCACTAATCAAGCGCAACAAGAGGCACAAGGCACGTTTGCCACTAAAATCCTCATCCAGACTGGAATACCTGGAATTTGTGGCTTAGTCGCCCAGCTAGGACAGGTAGAACCCCGTTTTCAACTTGCTTTGGAAACTTCCGCAGGGGGACGCTTAGGACAATTAGTAGTCGAAGATGATAGCGTTGCTGCTGCTGCGATTGAACTCCTGAAGCAACAAAAAGCGGGACGAGCAACATTTTTACCTTTAAATAAGATTAATCCGCCCCGTTTATCGGAAATGGTAGCCCTGCGTTATGCAAACGGTTTTGTTGATTATGCGGTTAATCTCATTGACTGTGAGGCTAAATATGAAAAGATTTTCGCCTATGTTTTCGGTTCAACAGCGGTTTTTAAAAACCTGAGTGATGCCCGTTCCTATATTGGCAAATGTCGCATGGTAACGTTAGAAGGGGATTTATTGGAGTCTAGTGGCGCAATGACGGGGGGAAGTCGCCCGAATCGTTCTTCTTTACATTTTGGCACAGCCCAAACTGGAGAATCGGAAGAAGTTCGCACACTCAAGCAAAGGTTAGCTGAAATTGAGGCGATTTTAGAACGCTGTGAACAGCAGTATTACGATTTAGGAGATAAAGTCAAGCAACTCAGTCAGGAAGTGACGGAAGCAAGACAGCAACAACGAGAACAACAACTACGTTTGGAACAATCTCAGAAAGAGTTACAGCGATTCCAGACGCAAGAAGATACGGTTAAATCTCAACTGACTCAAAATAGTCAAGAATGCGAAATTGTTCAACAGCGTTTAGAAGTTCTCACTAACCAAGTTCCGCAACTGGAAACCCAACTAGAACAACTTCAGCAACAACTTAGCCAGTTGGAAGAGTCCCAAAGCCATAGTGAATGGCAAAAAATGCAGGGTTTAATTAAAACTCAAGAACAAGAGGTACAACAGAGAGAATCTGCGTTACGGGATAACCAAACGAAATTACGAGACTTGGAAAATGCGCGATCGCGTTTTACCGAAAAATTAGCTGAATCACAGACTCAAATAGAAACCCATCAGCAACAACAAGCAGAAACCGCCCAACATTTAGTTAGTATTGCTACACAGCAAAGAGAATTAGCTGAAATAATTACCGCTAGTGAGGAACTATTAGAGGAACTGATAAGTAAATTGGGAGAAGAAAAAGAAAAACGCGATCGCGCAGAAAAAGATCTCCGTTCCCTCCAAAACCAACAACAACAGCAAACTTGGAAAAAGCAACAACTCAGCGAACAACAACAACAACGTCAAGAAACCCTGACTCAACTTCAACAACAAATTCAAGAACAGGAACAACAACTCCCCCATCCCCTTCCAGACATTCCCGATTTAGTCGCCAACACCGACACAGAAACCATCGCCTTCGCTAACTATGAAGCCCAACTCGAACAACTACAAAAGCAAATTCGTAACGCCCAAAAACGTCTAGAAGCCCTTGAACCCGTTAATATGTTGGCACTAGACGAATATGAAAAGACCCGAAAGCGATTAGAAGAACTATCCGAAAAACTCACCACCATCCAAGGAGAACGTACCGAACTACTCCTACGGGTTGAAAACTTCACCACCTTGCGTTTCCGCGCCTTTCAAGAAGCCTTCGACGCAGTTAACGAGAACTTCCAAACTATCTTCGCTACCCTCTCTGAAGGGGACGGCTACCTTGGCTTAGACGATCCTGAAGATCCCTTCACTGGTGGCTTAAATCTTGTCGCCCATCCCAAAGGAAAACCTGTTCAACGCCTCTCCTCCATGTCTGGGGGCGAAAAATCCCTCACCGCCCTTAGTTTCATCTTCGCCCTCCAAAGATACCGCCCTTCCCCCTTCTACGCCTTCGACGAAGTAGATATGTTCCTCGATGGGGCGAACGTAGAAAAGCTATCTAAAATGATTCGTCAACAAGCCGAACAAGCCCAATTTATTGTTGTTAGTCTGCGTCGTCCCATGATTGAAGCAGCAGACCGCACTATTGGCGTAACCCAAGCGCGAGGGGCTTATACCCAGGTATTAGGAATTAAGTTATAGGTAATCTCCACCCATCAAAAACAGATAAGTTATCTTTAACAATATTTTTGCTTAAATAACGGAAATTTCCCGAAAGATTATGCCATACTGCATAGCAAATGTGTTGCGAGAAGCAATTGCTATGAAATTTGAAGACATATATCAATTTTTCAATAATCCTCCTCCCATCTATCTCAACAAAGAACTTGCTGTTTGCTATGTATTAGCAGTATTGCTAGAAGAAGAATCTTATGGGACAGAATTAATCGAACAGCTAGAAAAACAATACGCAAATTTTCGCCTTTCTGACACAGTTCTCTATGCTGCTTTAAAATTCCTGGAAGAATCAGGCACAATTAATGGATACTGGAAAAAAGTAGAAGGACGGGGAAGACCTCGGCGTATGTATAGAATTAGTCCTGATTTTATCACTCAAGCGGAAGAACTCTCCCAACTCTGGCATGGCTATATAGGCAAAAATGGTAAAGTGAAAGAGCTATAGTCCTTGATTTAGATAACTAACCTTTGGCTTCTAAGTTCTTGCCATTTTATTGGATAAAAATGAATCTACCAATTTTGAGTTCTACCTTTTTTATCACCTTACTGTTAATGGTGGGTTTATTCTTTTTCATTCGTGCATCCGCGAAAGATCGCACTGAAGAGGTGGTTTTAGTCACAGAAGAGCCAGAAATTTCCATTTTGGAGCAAGTGAAGCAGTATTTTGAACAAAGGTCTTATCGAGTCACACAGACTAATGCTCAGGAACAAAAAATGACCTGGGAAGGACTAGTGCGTCCAAGTCTTTTCATTGCTAGTTTTGTCACCCTTATTGCTGCTTGTGGCTGGTTATGTCTCGGATTGCTGCTTTCCTTTGTTTATCCCAATTTGAGGAATTTATTTTTTGGTTTGGTGATACTCGCGCCTTTAGCGGGAATCTATTATTGGCAAAAAGCAGAACGGATTGAGCAGGTATATTTACAGTTATTTACAACTCCAGATCAGAAGAATGCTTTGCTTGTCAAAGCTCATCGTGACGAATTAATCCAAATGCAGCGAGCATTACCTGTAAAGGTTCAAGAGGGATGAAACCTCAACTCACCCCCCCATTCCCCCATCACTCTGGTGGTTTTGCCAAAATCTCTTGTAGGAGGGGAGATAGCTTCTTACTTAAGCGTCCTGAGCGAATAAATTCCGCATAGGTATCTGCTTCAATATCTAAGAGTTGTTCCCGTAGTTTCTCCATATCCATAGCTTGGAGTTGAGGATTGTCTTTCAGTAAAGTGGTGATTTCTGCTTCAATACTTGCGAGTTCTCCTTGAACTAACTTTTGTTCATAACGATAAAAATCTGACTCAACTTCTGGTGCATCATCAAGTTCAGATAGATGATCTAACACACGCTTGAGAGCATCCCGACGGGCTGTAGCTTCCGAGTATTCTTGACGTAGGGGTTGGTCGCCAACTAGGTTGAGATTTTTTAGTACGAATTGAGTAGTTAGTCCTTGGACTAGAAGGGTAAATAAGACTACACCAAATACCGTATCAATAATATCTTGTCGTCCCTCTAAAACCACTGGTACACTCAATGCTAGAGCGATGGAAACCGATCCCCGTAAGCCCCCCCACCAAAGGACGGTTTGTTCTTTTAGATTAGTTTTGACACTACTAAAGAGATTGCTGATATTACCTAAACCAAAGATAACAATAAGACGGGTGATTAAGACAGTCGCGATCGCGACAACAATCAAGTCAATATTTTTTCCTAGATTAGAAAATTCAATCTGATCCCCAATCAACAAAAAGACAATCGAATTGACAAAAAAGGCAAGGAACTCCCAAAACTCTGATACCAGTAAGCGAGTACGGGGGTTCATCCCAATTCGTGATCCAAAGTTACCTAAAATTAGCCCCACGGTCACAACACCGATTACCCCAGATCCTCCTAACTCTTCCGTAAGTACATAGCTTCCATAAGCAGAAACTAGAGTTAAAGACTGTTCAACCAGAGGGAGATCAAAACGTTGCGTCAAGTAAGAAATACCAAAGCCAATTAAACAACCAATCCCGATTCCAATCCCGACAAAAACAGAAAAACGGCTGATGGTAGTAACGAAAGAAAAATTTTCTCCCCCCATCGGAATAGCCACGAGAATGGTGAAAGCTACCACCGCAACCCCATCATTAAATAGGCTTTCCCCCTCCATTAAGGTCGTTAGGCGTTCACTCGCCCCCAATTCGCGAAATAAAGCCACCACCGAGACAGGATCGGTTGCTGAGAGGCTTGCGCCCACGAGTAATGCGGTTGAGAGAGATAGAGAGGTAAACTGACTGAGGGGAAAAGCAATCCCGACAACAGAAATTATTACCCCCACAATGGCGAAGAGAGTAACGGGGAGAATACTATTAAAAAGGTTGCGCCAACGAATATTCCAAGCTGCTTCAAACAGCAGAGGCGGTAAAAATATTTCCAGAATTAGTTCAGGGGAAAGGTGGACTAAGCGAATGTTGACAAAAGCCAATCCTAACCCCGCAATAACGAGTAGTAAGGTATAGGGAACTTTCCGAAACCAACTAATAATTCGCGAAAGAGTTGCAACGCTTAATGAAACACACAGAACAATCAAAAATTGTTCAAGGTTCTCTTTGATACCAATGTCACCAATTATCGGCTCAATACTCATTCCTAATTTTCCTTGTTTATCTTTGCTTGGTCATTGTTGCAACCTTATATTTAGCATAGTTTCAGTTTTTTTTGACTAGTTTCGCTTATTGCAAATCAGGTTCAATCTCGCTTTCGATTTCTGAGGTGCTATCTGTCTCAATATTATTAAGATTGGGTTGATAATTCTGTAGGGACTCCTGACGCTGACGAAAGAAGCTATCTCTAGCGTAATTTATATTAGTATTGCTGCGGTTAGAAAAATCCCTCATGCTTTCTAGTCCACCAAGTTTGGCATTATGGATCAGGTCAAAAGGATTAAATGAACCATCTCCCATACTGCCACCGAGAGAATTTCTCTCGTTAGAATTATAACCATCAGAAGGGTTCACTCGTTGAGATTGGGCAAAACTTGCAGGAGACAAAAGTAAAGTTGTCAGTCCGAGAAAGCCAGACGCGATCGCCAAAGGCTTAACTAAATTTAGCGCGGTTTTAGTAAGATTTTTCATGGTTATTATTAAAAAAAATAAATGTAATTGTGGACAACAGCATTGCTTAACCAGTACATTTTAAGACGCGATTCTCTCGGCAAAAGTTGCTCAAAATCGCACCTCTTCCAAGCATTCACGCAAAGCGACGACGGAGTAAAGGCTGAATTAGTAATAAAATCAGCGCATCAAAACCCAGCAACACTAGCAGTACGACCGCAAAACTAATACTTCCCCAAGGGGTTTCCATCACCTGACTACTCAGCGACCAATCACTATGTAAATACAAATAGCGAATTGGATCAATAGCGTAGGTTAAAGGATTTAAGCTGGCAATAGCTTGTAACCAACCTGCCATAAATGATAGAGGAGCTAAAGCGGTACTGGCAAATAATAAAGGTAAATTAGTTACAAAAATAACTGCAATTAACTCAATATGTCCAGGTAAAGCAAAAGCCAACCCCAAACTCAAAGCCGTCACCCCCAAGACAATCAGCAATACAATTAAAGCAATGGTACTCAATCCAGCAAAATTCGGCAAACCTGCCCCCAAAAAGGCACTCAGCCCCACAATAGCAGCAGTTTGAATAAAGCTTAAAGCAATAATATAAATGGTCGAAGCAGCCACAATCGAATAGCGAGAAGCCAAAGGCGCGACTAACAAACGATTGAGAAAACCAAACTCGCGGTCAAACATCACAGGTAAACCCGCATTCAAAGCCCCAGAAAATGCAGTAAATACAATCACCCCAGGCGCGAGGAATTTACCATAGCTGACATCTTCCCCAAATAAACTTCCAGGGGCATTATAAAATAAAGCCCCAAATAAGATTAGCCAAACTAGAGGTTGAATAACCCCCGCAACTAGGGTAGAAGGACGGCGTTGGAGTTGGATAAATAAGCGTTTTGTCAAGGCGAGGGTTTCTTGGGTAAAATCAGCCAAAGGATTAACCTCTCCAGATTTTATTCCCACCATCCCAGGAGACAAGTTGAGATTATATTCTTCGGGTCTAACGGATTGACTCATAAATTTTGTTTATACGATTAATAAAATAATAAATAGAAACTCTCTCTGAGCCTAATTATATTTTACCTTTAGCTTCTATTTGCTGTAGAAGCTCAGTCTAAGATTCTTTTATTTTTGTATCCAGTCTTTTCACTCACTGCTAGATTAGTATTGTATAAATAACTTTATGCGGTTTGTTTCCACAAGCTTGCTAACAACAATTACGAACAGTAAACCCCAAAAGCCCCCAACACCCAGAGGCGGTTCTCCCAAAACCCAAGGCGGAGGTTCGCGATAAACTAGAGCTAGAAAGTTATATTTTATCCCCCAGGGATCTTGTAACCTTTTTTAAAATTAAGTCGTTACACATAACACTATGCAATCGGTTAATCCTCAAATCCAAAATTCTGAAACTATTGAAGCTGCAAAATTAGGCTTACCTGTCACAATTATCACTGGTTTTCTCGGTAGTGGGAAGACAACCCTCCTCAACCATATTCTCACCAACCAAGAAGGACTGAAAACTGCGGTACTGGTAAATGAGTTTGGCGAAATTGGTATTGATAATGAACTTATCGTTACTACCGATGATAATATGATCGAACTCAACAACGGTTGTGTTTGCTGCACTATTAATGAAGATTTGGTAAATGCAGTCTATAAAATCTTAGAACGAGAAGATAAGATTGATTACCTTGTCGTTGAAACAACTGGACTCGCTGACCCCCTTCCTGTCGCACTTACTTTTTTGGGAACAGAGTTACGAGATATGACTCGTCTCGACTCAATTGTAACGATGGTAGATTGTGCTAACTTTAGTCTCGATTTGTTTACCAGTGAAGCAGCAGCAAGTCAGATTGCTTACGGAGATATCATTTTACTCAACAAGGTTGATTTAGTTGATGAAGCGGAAGTAGATCTTCTGGAGGCGAGAATCCGTGAAATGAAACAGGGTTCGAGAATTATTCGCACTAAGAAATCAGTTGTTCCTGTTCCCCTCATTCTCAGTGTGGGATTATTCGAGTCTGATAAGTATTTCCAACCCGAAGCAGAGGAAAGTGATCACCATGATGATCATAATCATGAACATCACCATCACGACCATGAACATGATCACCATGACCACTCCCACCATCTAGAAAATGATGGCTTTACCTCTATTTCTTTCCAAAGTGATCAACCCTTTTCTATTCGGAAATTCCAGTATTTCCTCGATAATCAGTTACCAGTAAATGTTTTTCGCGCTAAAGGGATTCTCTGGTTTGAAGAAAGCTCTGAACGCCATATCTTCCATCTAAGTGGTAAGCGTTTCAGTATTGAAGATGATGAATGGAATGGACGGGAGAAGAAAACTCAACTGGTCTTGATTGGTCAAAATCTTGATGAGGACAAGTTACGCAAACAAATTGAAAATTGTCTCTGTCTCCCTTCAACAAGTCGTAGCAAGGGTTTTAAAAAATAATCTCCACTCTTGAAAGATAAATTAATCTGGTAGTGGCGTACCTCCCCAGGAATACCAAAGCAAGTTAGAATAATTAACCTGGGGATATATGGAACTGATATAACGTGACTGATAAAAACTTGGAAATTCTTGCGCAAACTGATCCACTCGTTGCTGAAATGGTTCAGAATGAACTGCAACGACAAAGACAACATCTCGAACTAATTGCTAGTGAAAATTTTACCTCTCCTGCGGTACTTGCTGCTCAAGGTTCGGTACTGACTAATAAATATGCTGAAGGTTTACCAGGGAAACGCTACTACGGTGGTTGTGAATTTATTGACCAGGTTGAACAAATCGCTATAGATCGCGCTAAGGAGCTTTTTGGGGCTGCTGCTGCTAATGTACAACCCCATTCTGGCGCACAAGCTAATTTTGCGGTCTTCTTGGCGTTATTAAAGCCTGGGGATACGATCATGGGGATGGACTTATCCCACGGTGGACACCTCACTCATGGTTCTCCTGTCAATGTTTCGGGGAAGTGGTTTAATGTGGTTCAGTACGGTGTCAGTAAAGAGACTGAACAGCTAGATTTTGACCAAATTCGCGAGATTGCGTTGAAAGAACGCCCAAAAATGATTATTTGTGGCTATTCTGCTTATCCTCGTATTATTGACTTTGAAAAGTTTCGCGCGATCGCGGACGAAGTTGGTGCATACTTACTAGCAGATATTGCTCATATTGCTGGACTTGTTGCTACTGGACACCACCCGAACCCTTTACCTTATTGTGATGTAGTTACAACTACAACTCATAAAACCCTACGAGGTCCAAGAGGAGGATTAATTTTAACCAGAGATGAAGAGTTAGGTAAGAAGTTTAATAAAGCAGTCTTTCCAGGGACGCAAGGAGGTCCTTTAGAGCATGTTATCGCGGGCAAAGCGGTCGCCTTCGGTGAAGCTCTCAAGCCAGAGTTCAAAACCTATTCTGGACAGGTTATAGCCAACGCTCAAGCCTTAGCCCAAGGGTTAAAAGCGCGAGACTTCAAGATCGTCTCTGATGGTACAGATAACCATCTTCTTCTGTTAGATTTACGCTGTATTAAAATGACAGGGAAACTAGCAGACCGTCTGGTTAGTGGGGTTAATATTACCGCCAACAAAAACACCGTTCCCTTTGATCCTGAATCTCCCTTTGTCACCAGTGGCTTACGCTTAGGCTCTCCTGCTATGACCACCAGAGGGATGGGAACAAAAGAATTTACGGAGATTGCTAATATTATTGCGGATAGACTTCTCAGCCCAGAGGATGATACAGTAGCTAATGATTGTCGCGATCGCGTTTCCAAATTATGTTCTGCTTTCCCCCTATATCCTCATTTAGTAAATTCAGTTACAGCGATGGTATAACAAAAAATCACTTAAAAATACAGGGATTCTACTACTCAATAAAGACCAGCTTAAATAGACTCCTAGCCTTCTCAGTAGCAACTTAATGTCCTCCAATTTGTACCATCTAATTGCCTTTCTAGTTTCAATGACCGTTGTACTGTGGAGTACACCCGTTGTCCGCAACCTGGGCTTAAAAAGCGGAAAAGTTGATCGACCCAATGATCGCAAAGTCCACAAACGCCCGATGGTACGTCTAGGAGGAATTTCCATTTTCATTGGTACGGTGACAGCCCTACTAATAGTTTGGTGGTTAGATGGCTTTGGAACACTATCTCCAGAAAAAGACTGGGAAATCTGGGGCGTAACTATCGGGGGGGTTGCCTTTTTTGCTATCGGCTTAATGGATGACCTCTTTAACCTAACCGCCACTTCACGACTAATTATGCAAATTGTGGTCGCGATGTTTGCATGGTGGGTAGGTGTAGGTATTGATTTTTTGTCAGTGCCTTTCTTTGGCGTAGTTCAGCTGGGTTGGCTAAGTCTTCCCGTAACAGTAATTTGGCTAGTCGGTTTAGCCAATGCGATTAACTGGATTGATGGTTTAGATGGTTTAGCAGCAGGAGTATCAGGAATCGCAGCGGTCGTCTTAATGATTGTCGCTTTATTTATGGATCAACCTGCTGCTGCCCTAATTGCTGCTGCTTTAGCTGGGGGGGCTTTAGGATTTTTACGGTTTAACTTCAATCCGGCACAAATATTTATGGGGGATGGGGGATCATATTTCCTCGGCTTTACCTTAGCAGGGACAGCAGTTATTGGTTTAGTTAAAGGCACAGCAGTAACTGCGGTCTTACTCCCCTATCTCATTCTTGCCGTTCCGATTGTCGATATGTCAGCAGTAATTTTTTCTCGTCTGCGTCAAGGAAAGTCTCCCTTTATTGCAGATAAACGTCACCTTCACCATCGTTTATTAGAAGCTGGTCTTTCCCACCGTTTAACAGTATTGTTTATTTATGCCCTAACTTTTTGGGTGGGTAGTTTAGCAATGGCATTTTCTGGTATTCCCAGTGGTGGCGCTTATGCGATTGGGGCAACAATGCTTCTCGCTTATGTAGGACATCAGGCATGGCGGATTGCCAAGAGTCGCCAATAAGTAATATGGCTTTTCTCTATTCCCGTACGATTCGTTTAGCAGATACCGATGCAGCAGGAGTTGTTTACTTCACAAGAGTATTAGATATTTGCCATGAGGCGTATGAGGCTTATTTACACGAAGGGAAAATAAGTTTACCCCATCTTCTGCATAATTTGGAAATAGCCCTGCCTATAGTCCATGCCGAGGTCAATTTTTTGCGACCTTTAATGTGGGGAAATCAGATCGAAGTCGAGGTCAGACCTCAGCCTATTGAGGAGAATGAATTTAGGATTGAGTATAAAATTATTAGCAACTGGAAAACTGACCCTAAAGCTAAAGTCATTGCCCAGACCAGACATGTTTGTATTAATGCGAATAGTAGGAAGAGAGTCTCCCTACCACCCCAGTTACAAGCATGGTTTAAAAGCCCATAACCTGGGCAACCGCTTCTAAGTTAGGCTCAATCCCCGACTTAAGTTGAGTATGACTATGCTTAATCGCTGCATCGGGATCTTTCAAGCCATTGCCAGTTAAAACACAAACGACCTTTGCACCACTCGGAACTTGGTCTTTTACTTTTAATAAACCTGCCACAGAAGCAGCACTCGCAGGCTCACAAAACACCCCTTCTTGGGAAGCAAGCAGACGATAAGCGGATAAAATCTCCTCATCCGTAACCGCATTAAATGTGCCTTGACTTGCATCCTTAACACTAATCGCCTTTTCCCAATTAGCAGGATTTCCGATGCGAATAGCCGTTGCAATCGTCTGGGGATCACTGATGGGTTGCCCACTAATTAAGGGAGCAGCCCCCGCAGCTTGAAAGCCCATCATCTGGGGCAACTTTGTGCATTTACCCTTAGCATGATATTGACAAAATCCCATCCAGTAAGCGGTAATATTCCCTGCATTACCCACAGGAATACATAGCCAATCTGGGGCATCCCCTAAGACATCTACTAATTCAAAAGCTGCGGTTTTTTGTCCTTCTAAACGATAAGGATTGATGGAATTAACTAGGGTGACAGGATAATTTTCTGCCATTTCTTTCACAATTGTCAAACAATCATCAAAGTTGCCCTTAATCGCAATCACTTCTGCCCCATACATTAAAGCCTGTGCCAATTTCCCTAAAGCCACATAGCCATCGGGGATCACCACAAAAGCCCGCATCCCAGCACGACGAGCATAGGCTGCTGCTGCTGCGGAGGTATTCCCCGTACTTGCACAGATAACGGCTTTTGCCCCTGCTTCCTTAGCTTTAGAAATAGCCATGGTCATGCCTCGGTCTTTAAATGAACCCGTTGGATTAAGTCCATCGTATTTAACCAAGACTTCGACACCGCGACCAATTTCCTTACTAATACTAGGAGCAGGAATTAAGGGTGTATTGCCTTCTAAAAGGGTGACAACAGGAGTCTCCGCTGTAACAGGGAGATAGTCCCGATAGGTTTCAATTAAACCCGCCCAAGCAGATGTTTGCGTTCTTTTCTCAGATGCCAGAGTTACCACAGTAAAAATATATGAGTTAAAAACTTAAGAGTTGTGAAAAGTGAAACTAGTTCAGTTTCACAACTCATCGATACACCAGTTTACCGCGATCTGTTGGAAATCACAGAACGTTTTTGGGAAGTGCGATTGCTTTTACGTTTAACAATGGGTTTATTACTAGAAGCAGGAACTTCCCAGTTACCTTTCATCCAATCTGGACTATCCTGGTCATAAACCATTTGTAAAGCTGCTGCTGCAATAGCATGGGGATCATACTCATCACTCATTTCGTGAACGACGGATAGGAAGGAAGCCATGCGTTCTCCAGAGAGAGCTTCTTTAACTTCTCTTTTGAGACGAGCAAAGCGTCGGGATTCTACTTCAGCACGAGTAGGGATGGTGCAAGTTTCTAGGGTCTGGCGCAAGCGTCGCTCAATAGAACGTAGCATGCGACGATCACTTGAATCAATCAAAGAAAGTGCAATACCTTCTTTTCCTGCTCGTCCTGTCCGACCAATGCGGTGAATATAAGTCTCTGCGTTGTCAGGTAGGTCGAAGTTAATAACATGGCTAAGGTTTTCTACATCTAAGCCTCTTGCTGCAATATCTGTTGCAACAACGATGGAAACTTTACCATCGCGAAAACGTTGGACTAAACGTTCCCGTTGACTTTGGTTTAAGTTACCGTGATATTCATCAACGCTGTGACCAGAAGATTGCAGATGACTAGTTAGTTCCGCAGCGGTGCGCTTGGTGCGAACGAAAACAATTGCTGCTTCTGGGTTTTCAACCTCAAGGATTGGTTGTAAGGCTTTGAGCTTACTCCAACCACGAGGGACTTGATAAGCCCGTTGTTCAATACGTTCGGGAGTAACTTCTTTTTGCTCAACGGTAAGAGTAGAAGGAGATTTAAGAAATTCCCGTACTAAGTCGCGAATTGCATAGGGCATTGTCGCGGAGAAACAAGCGGTCTGACGGCTGGCAGGGGTTTTCTTGAGGATTTTTTTAACATCGTCAATGAATCCCATACTGAGCATTTCATCTGCTTCGTCAAGGACAGCAAACTGAAGTTCTTCGAGTTTGAGTTTTTTGCGGTCTACGAGGTCTAAAACTCGTCCCGGTGTACCGACGACGATTTGGACTCCTTTTTGCAGGCTACGAATCTGGCGGTCCATAGATTGACCTCCGCAGATGGTTAAGACCCAGAGTTTGCGGTCTGCGGATAAGTCTTTAATTGCTTCGGAGACTTGCTGGGCTAGTTCCCTGGTTGGTGTCAGGATTAAAACCTGAACTGCCATGTTGTTGGGATCAACCTTTTCAAGGAAAGGTAAGGAGAAGGCTGCGGTTTTTCCAGTTCCCGTTTGGGACTGACCGACTACATCTTGTCCTGAAAGTAATTTTGGAATTGCCTGAATCTGAATTTCGGTTGGTTCGGTGAAACCCATCTCCGCGAGATGTTCACAAGTTGATTCTGAAATTCCGAGGCTTTGAAATGAAGTTGTCATAGAGTATTTTTTACCGTTTGGTGTTCAATTAGTTAACGTGAAATTTAGGAATTATGAATTGATAAATAATGAAAAATAAAATCGGATTGTGTCTCGAAGCTAAATTTTTCATATCAGTCCAAGTTGGACAATCTTGCGGAGTCATTTTGGCAAACTGCCTGTAGTATTTAAGGCAAATTCAAAACAATGGCAAGAAGAGGAGCCATTCATAATTCTCAGGATCGGCAGAACCGCAGCCCCTTAATCGCAGTTCGTACTGTAGATTGAAGTTGTATCACAATTGGCTTGGAAGTGCAACCTGACCATAAAGATCATAAATGTCTGCGGAAGTAATTTCAACCGAAGTCATTGTTCCCAAGCTTGCGTTTCCTTTGACATATACCAGTCCATCAACTTCGGGGGAAAACCGCGCTGAACGCCCGATTAATTCTCCAGTTGAGGGATTTTCTTGTTCTATCAAAACATCAATCGTTTTACCCACACAATTACGATTTCTTTCTAGGGAAATCGGCTGCTGAAGTTGCATGAGTGCATCCCGACGCATTTCCATGACCTCTTGGGGAACTTGGTTTGGCATGGTGTAAGCAGCAGTTTCTGTCTCAGGGGAGAAGGTGAAGACCCCAACATGGTCAAATTCATGACGCTCAACAAACTCTAGGAGGTGTTGAAAATGGGCTTCTGTTTCCCCAGGAAAACCAACAATAAATGTGGTTCTCAGGGTGGCGTTCGGAATCTCTGTTTTTATCCGCGTGATAATCTCGTCATTTACTCGCCCTTGCCAAGGACGGTTCATGGCTTTGAGGATATCAGGATGGGAATGCTGTAGGGGTAGGTCTAGGTAGGGTAAGACGTTAGCTGTTTCCCGTATCGCTGTAATCACTTTTGGGGTTAACCCCGTTGGATAGGCATAGTGGATACGAATCCAGGGGAGGTTTACTTCTCCTAAGGCTCGTAGTAGTTCGGTCAACATCGGTTTCCCATAGATATCTACCCCATAGTTGGTGGTGATTTGGGAAATTAAGATGAGTTCTTTTACCCCTTGTTCTGCAAGGCGATGAGCTTCGGTAACGATGGATTCAATAGTGCGCGATCGCTGTTTTCCCCGCAGATGGGGGATAATACAAAAGGCACAACCATAATCACAGCCTTCCGCTACTCGTAGGTAAGCAACTGCTTCTGTGGTGGTACGGTAACGAGGGGTGTTTTCATCGGCAATGAAGGTGGGTGTGTCAGAAACTGCTTGTACCCGCTCTCCTGCTTCAACTCGTTCAATGACATCGACAATACTTTGGTAGTCGGCACTTCCGACTATGGCAACGGCTTCAGGTAGTTCTTGGAGTAATTCATCCTTGAAGTGCTGTGCCATACAGCCAGCAATGACAATTTTTTTGTCTGCTTCCGCTAACTCCACTAGGGTACGTACCGATTCTTCTCGGGCTGCTTGGATGAAGCTACAGGTATTGACAACGACGTAATCTGCTAATTCTTCGTTTGTGTCGATTTGATAGCCTGCTTGCGCCAACAGACCTAACATATGTTCTGAATCGATACGGTTCTTCTCACATCCTAAGTGAGTTAGTGAAATGGCTGGCTTATTGCCCATGTATTCCGATTTATTGAGTGAGTGCAAATATGAAGTTAAGTTGAATTTTGCTAAGATTTTTAATTATTTCCTCTATTCTATCAGATTCGATAGGGTTTAGGGGAATTATTTTTTCCTGTACTTAATTTGATTATTTTCAGGAATGTCCTTGACATCCTCAGTAGAATTTGAGGAAGGGGCGTATAATTATAACTTTGTGGGCTGCTATCTTGCTCTAGCAGATCTGAAATATTTGGGTTTAATTCCTAAAGACAATGAGCAGTAGTGATCAGTGTTTAATTAAGAAATTTAAGTGGACTTAGAGCAAATCTTTCAAACCCCCAATCCTATTATAGGTGTCGTTCACCTCCTCCCGTTGCCAAGTTCTCCCCGTTGGGGTGGCAACCTCAAAGCAGTTATTGATCGCGCGGATCAAGAGGCAACAGCTTTAGCTGCGGGGGGGGTTGATAGTATTATTATCGAAAATTTTTTTGATGCCCCTTTTCCCAAAGACTGTGTTGATCCAGCGGTAGTTAGTGCCATGACTTTGATTGTGGAACGGCTGAAAAACTTAGTGATGTTACCGATTGGGATCAATGTTTTACGTAATGATGCCCGCAGCGCGATCGCGATCGCGACTTGTACGGAAACTGACTTTGTGCGTGTAAATGTACTCAATGGAGTCATGGCAACAGATCAAGGCATCATTGAGGGACAAGCCCATACCCTACTACGTTACCGCCGTGAGTTAGGAAGTGAGGTCTGTATTCTGGCGGATGTGTTGGTCAAACACGCCCGTCCTTTGGGAACACCAAACTTGACCATAGCAGTCAAAGATACCATTGAGCGAGGACTAGCAGATGGGGTGATTCTCTCTGGTTGGTCAACAGGTAGCCCCCCTAGTTTAGAAGACTTGGAACTTGCCCGTGATGCAGCGGGAAATACCCCCGTATTTGTTGGCAGTGGCGCAAATGTGGATAATATTGAGGGTCTGCTGCAATTCGCAGACGGGGCAATTGTCGCGAGTTCTCTCAAACGGCAAGGTAAAATTACTGAACCGATTGATCCGATACGGGTAGGGCTATTTGTGGCAGCAGCAAGGCAAAAAAATAGATGGAAAACTGGACAGCCCGAATCTAATTCCTCCGTGAAACTACCGTCTTGAGAGGTTGCTAAAATTAAAGTCAAGGCAATACTTTCCCAAACCTTGTTAAATGTATTGATAACTTATAAATTATATGACTCGCCGACGTACTTCTCCCCTCCACCGCTGGTCTCGTCCCATTATTGGCGCGATCGCGGTCACTGGTGCTATTCTGACCGCCTATCTCGCTATTTCCCAACTTACAGGGGCAGAAGTAGGCTGTGCGGTCGGAGCAGAGGCAGGTGCTGCTAGTTGCGATACTGTCCTTAACAGTCGCTACGCCAGTATTTTTGGTTTACCTCTCTCCCTATTTGGATCTCTTGCTTATACAGCAATGGCAATTTTTGCCTTAGTTCCCTTAGCAATTAGTCGTGACAAAAAGAAATCTCTGCGCAATACAGTTGAAGATTGGACATGGCTATTTTTGCTGATTGGTTCAATCTCCATGACTGTCTTTAGCGGTTATCTGATGTATTTGCTCACAGCAGAAATTCAAGCTGTTTGTCTCTACTGTATTGGTTCAGCCCTCTTATCACTTTCTCTGCTCCTCTTAACCATTTTCGGTCGTGATTGGGATGACGTTGGGCAAATTCTCTTTACTGGTGTAATTGTGGTTATGGTGACATTTATCGCCACCTTAGCAATCTATTCTGAACCTGCTGTTACAGCTTCTGGTCGCCAGCTTATTCCCACAGTCACCACTGCGCCCCAACCACCAAAAGGATGGGAAATTACTACCACTTCTGGAGAATCTGAAATTGCTTTAGCGGAAAATTTAACCGAAATTGGCGCAAAGAAATATGGTGCTTTCTGGTGTCCCCACTGTAATGAGCAAAAACTCCTCTTCGGTAAGGAAGCCTTTGAAAAAATTAACTATGTCGAATGTGATCCCCAAGGTGTTGATCCCCAGCCCAATGTCTGTGCATCCGCAGGGGTTGAATCTTATCCTACTTGGGAAGTTAACGGTGAAATATTGCGTGGGACTCAAACCTTAGAAAGTTTAGCAGAAGCTTCCGATTATACTGGTCCAACGGACTTTAAATATGAGCTTCCAGGGCGATCAAGTAGCTAGTTAGAGTAATAATTCAGTAATAAAACCCTTTTTTCCTAGAGTTCTCTTAGGATTACCGATTGCTAATAAATCAGCATAGTGCCATACCAGTAAATTCGTTAAAATTCTCCTATGCTGCAATCTATTGCTCTTACTGAACCTCCTCCAATTGTTCAAGCTCCATTTTTCGGGGGGGGCGGGGAATTTACACCCCCTTTTGCGCCAATCATGGTTGCTGGTTTGTCTGAACCTAATGCGGTTTTACTATTGGTACAAAGTCGTGATGGGGAACGCCAGGAATTTGAGATTTCGCCTCCTAATCCTACCCAGGAGGGATTACAGACTCTACAAATAAATTCAGACCGTCAGGAGTTTGATGAACAAAGACAAGTTGTCACTGCGGAGGGAAATGTCCAGATAACTTTTGCTCAGGGGGTTTTGCGAGCAGATCGTGTTCAGGTTAATTTGGATAATCAATTTCTCGTTGCTGATGGGAATGTGTCTTTACAACGAGGGGAACAGTTATTACAAGGAGAACGGTTTGAATATTCTCTGATTCAAAATAGTGGTAGGGTTTTGAATGCGAGTGGGGAGATTTTTCAGCCAACTCTAACAAGGGATCTTGCGCCTGAGACTTCTCCAGAAATTCCGCTCAATGTCGGCGAATTCCGTCAAAGAGATCGCGTTTTCACAGGACAAAACCCAGGACGAGGAACTCCAATCGGGGGCTATTCTTTTAGAATCGGTTCAAGGTTAGATGGAACAAATCTTTCTGTACCAGAATCAGAGGAGGGGATTAATTGGATTCGCTTTACAGCCCAAGAGTTAGAGTTTGTTGGCGAAACTTGGCGAGCTAATAATATTAGTTTAACGAATGATCCTTTTTCCCCACCAGAGTTGGAAATTCGGGCGGATACCGCAGAGTTTCGCCGTATTAGTCCGACGGAAGATGTTCTCACTACAACAAGATCACGGGTTGTTTTTGATCAGGGTTTCTCTCTACCTATTTTTCAAGATCGGATTGTTTTTGATCAAAGTCGCGATCGCGATATAAATAGATTTACTATTGGTTATGATGATCGCGATCGCGGTGGGCTTTTTATTGGGCGCAATTATGAGTTAATCACCACTCCCCGAACTCAACTGCGGGTGACTCCGCAATATTTAATTCAAAGATCCCTATTAGAGGGAGAGGGGATTTCCAGCGAAGTTCTCGGTCTGGACGCAGATTTAAGGGTTAATTTTAGTCCTCGTACTACTATCCGTTCTTCCTTTGACTTAAGCAGTTTAGATTTAAGCGAGGTTGAAGACAACTTACGTTTTAACTTTACAGGACGACAAGTATTCGGTAATTTCCAAAATCCTTATTTGCTCAATTTGGAATATAATTATCGCGATCGGTTTTTTAATGGTTCTCTGGGACAACAAACTGTACAGAGTAGCTTAGGCGCGGTTCTCACTTCTCCTAACTACGTTCTTGGGGAATCCCAAGTCAATTTTCGCTATCAACTCGGAGTTCAAGATATTGTTTCTGCGACCGACCAACCTGAGTTACTTTCTCCTGAACAGGATAATGATTTATTAAATCTAACTCGTTATCAAGCGGTTGCATCTTTTGGTCGTGATTTCTTACTTTGGGAAGGAAATACTCTCCCACCCACCGCAGAGGAAGGACTGCGTTATTCTCCTGTTCCCGTTCAACCCTTTTTAAGTTTAAATGCCAATATAAGTGGGATCAATAATAGCTATAGTAATCAGGAAGTACAACGTTCTCTTGGCGCAGGAATTTCTCTTCAGGGACAAGTTGGACAATTTTCCCGTCGTTTTTTCGACTATACTGCTTTTAATCTAGGCTATAGACAAGTTTTTCTCGATGGGGAATCCCCTTTTATCTTTGACCGCGTTGTTGACAAAAGAGTATTATCTCTAGGACTGATACAACAAATTTACGGTCCTTTTCGTCTTGGTTTTCAGAGTGAAATTAACTTAGACAGAAACGAAGCAATTAGTACGGATTATTTCTTGCAATATAGCCGTCGTACTTATAATATTGTTTTGCGTTATAACCCAGAAGTTCAGATTGGCTCACTCAATTTCCGTATTAATGATCTCAGTTGGCTACGCTCTTTTTAATTAGCTATTCATTAAAGCTTAAATTTTAAAAACCTATGTTTCCTAAGCGCAAAGTTATCTATTTCTTGATTTCGTTTTTAATTATAATTGGAATCAGCTTTAATTCAATTGCTGTTAGTCAATCTCCAACTAAGACAGAAGTTAGAGGCGTTTGGTTAACAAATATTGATAGTGATATTCTTTTTTCTAAGTCTAATATTCAAGCAGGATTAGATCGCCTAGTTAAACTTAATTTCAATACCATATATCCGACAGTTTGGCAAGAAGGTTATACTCTTTATCCTAGTAAAGTAGCGAAAGAAACCTTTGGCATTTCCCTTGATCCTAACCCCGATTTACAACAACGGGATATGCTCCAAGAAATAATCACGGAAGGACATAAGCGAGGCTTGACAGTTATTCCCTGGTTTGAATTTGGTTTTATGAGTCCTGCGGAATCGGAGTTAGCACAACAACATCCCGATTGGTTAACTCAGCGTCAAGATGGCACAAAAATTAGAAAAGAAGGATCTTCTGAGCGAGTTTGGTTAAATCCTTTTCAGCCTGAAGTTCAAGAGTTTATTCTAGATTTAGTTACCGAGATTGTTACTAATTATGATGTTGATGGGATTCAATTTGATGACCATTTCGCCTTACCCTCAGACTTTGGCTATGATGACTTTACCGTAAGTTTATACGAACAAGAATTAAAAGGTTTAACTCCTTCGGATAACTTTCAAGAAACTTTTTGGGTTCGCTGGCGTGCGGATAAACTTAATCAGTTTATGGAAAGAATGTTTTACGCAATTAAAGCTGCTAATCCAGATTGTTTAGTTTCCCTATCTCCTAATCCTTTACATTTTTCTTTACCTGCTTATCTCCAAGACTGGTTTACTTGGGAACGCAAAGGTTGGATTGAAGAAATCGCTTTACAGGTGTATCGTCCTGATTTAGATAGATTTATTACCGAGTTGGAACGGACAGAGGTTGAATTAGCAAAAGCGCATATTCCTGTATCGATTGGGATTTTAAGCGGACTGAAAGATAGGTCTACCTCTACTCATACTATTATTGAACAAGTTGAAGCAGTGCGCGATCGCGATTTTGCTGGAGTGTCCTTTTTCTTTTATGAAAGTCTCTGGAACTGGACAGAAGATTTACCCGCAGTTCGAGAAGGAAGACTTCAACACCTCTTTTCACAACCCGCAAAGCGTCCAAGTTAGGTATGATTTGAGCCAGTGGTGATGCGCAAAAAAAACGAAGAGAATGCAACTCTAAAAACCTCCCTTAGTCAACAGTCTAATTCTTAATTAATAAACATAAACCTGATCAAGTTTAGCCGTGATTTCAGGCTTCAGCTTTTCCAGTTCTCGCTTCAAAACTTCCTTGCTAAGACTAGGTTGAGAAGCAGGAACAGCAAGGCTCTGATCTGCCCATTCAATCAACATCTGGCTTTGTTTAGGGTCGATATTGAGGAGGGTTATCTGTTCACATTTTTGCGGTGCAGAATCGTCCAGAGAGAAGAAGAGAAGATAGTAGAAACTCAACTTACCTAAAGTTCTGGCTATAGTTTGTCCAGCAGCAGATTTGAGATCTAGGTAGCAAGGTAGCCAATGGGGAGAAGCTAAAGGGTTGTAAACGACAGTAATCCAAAGCAGCATAGGATGGGGCGCAGGGAGAAAAAGGAAGCGGTTGTAACGGCTGCTAGAGCGCAATTGTCGAGATTTTTTTGCTTCTAGCATCACCCACAGGGTTGGTAAGAGATCTATGGCGTTGTGGCGCAACAGTTTGGGGAAGACAATTTCTTGTTGGGGTTTATTTTTATCCCAAGTTCTTTTAATACAAAGGCGTTCAGCAAGATGATGATTGAAAAAAGTTGTTTTTTTAAATTGTGGAGAAGCTTGGGAGGGAAGCGCAAGGGCGAGACTAGGATTTGAGGCGGATTTTGGCTGAGTTAGTTTAGTCTTTTGAGTTAATTGTATTGTTTCTAAAGAAGTCAGAATCTCTTTAACAGTCTGAGGACGGTTGCGAGGATCTTTACTAATACATTTGAAGATTAATTCTTGTAAAGGTTGCGGAATTTGTAATTGGGGTGCAAATGGCTGGGGTGAATCTTCTCGATGAGCTTTATACCAACCCCCAAAGGAGCAATTATCTGGTAGGAGAGGTAAATCACCCGTCAGCATCTCATACATCATCACCCCTAAACTATAGATATCAGAACGATGATCTAGTTCTTCTCCTTCTAGTTGTTCAGGAGAGGCATAAGCCATTGTTCCCATAAAGGTATTAGTTTGAGTGCTATCCGGTTGAATCATCTTAGCAATGCCAAAGTCAAGCACTTTAATCAATTGCCCCATAGAACTATCATCAACAACTAGAATGTTACTAGGTTTAATATCGCGATGGATAATCTGCCAAAGTTCACCTTTATAGGGAATCCCTGCATGGGCGGATCGTAAACCTAAGCAAATCTGACGGGTATAGTGAAAAAAGGTAGTAATGCAAAGGGGAGAATTTTTAATGAGATCACTAAGACTTTTCCCCTCTAAAAATTCCATCACATAGAAGGGAACTTCTTCCGCATCTACCCCATAATCTTTGACGCGGACAATATGAATATTTTTCTCTCCGAGTAAAGCACAAATGGTTGCTTCTCGCTCAAAGAGGGCGCGAGTTTTTTGATTCAGCACCGCTTGAGAAAGAAACTTGATCGCTACAATAACGCCACCGAGTAAAGTGTCTTCACTGCGATAGACTCTTCCCATCGCCCCTTTACCAATCAACTCGAGAAGTTTATATCGATTGTCTAAAAGTAGCTCGTTCTGTTGTACTGTCATGGATGATTAGTTAAAGTAAATCTTTGGGATACTTATTTTTTTCCAAGGTAAATGGCTATCTATTCCTTACGAGTTTAATTCACTACATTTGACAAGAAATCAGGATTTTTTAAATTCGTTCGAGAGTCGCTTCCATTGTATTGCTGAGGTAATGTCCCGCCATGATCCCACTGGAGAGATAATAAGTATCATCATTGAGACGATAGAAGGTTTCAAAACCGCTGCGTCGCTGGCGATCATTTAAGACCCAATAACGTTGCACAACTGAATTTGGTCCAATCCATCCTTCTCCTTCTACCTGTCCTAGTAAACTTTGCTGAAGGACAAAAGTATAAACCCTTTCGCGCCCATCCAAACGACCCCGATATTGGGAGGAGATTTCACTGAGGTGATAATCATCTTCAAAAATTATTTTTGTGACCATCGTAAACCAGTTTTCCTGACTCCAAGCGATAATCATTTTTCCTCGCAAACTAACGGGCGGACTATTGCGTTCTAGCCAATTTCCTTCTATTTTCCAGCGTCCTGCTTCTAGCAGAAAAGTATGATCCACAATATTTCCTCTGGCTATCTTGCTGCGATATTATTTTGCATTTGTTGCTCAAGTCCCGATTGCACACCTACTTAAGGATCTTAATATAAACTATGGTCTAAAAATTTATTTCCCCAAGCAACATCGATTGACAAGCCCCTGTAACTTGGGGGAGATTTCCAGGAATGTTACAGTGATAACGCCAGTATGCAAGGACTGCGAAGGCAATTGCTTCTTTGAAATCACTATTTACTCCCATCGCATCGGTTGTTAGCACTGGAATTGGGTCTAAGAGGGTTTGGAGACGTTTTTGCAGATAGAGATTATGATGTCCTCCGCCACAAAGTAAAACTTCCTGGGGCATTTTGGGTAAGAAGGTGCGGTAGCTATGAACGATTGTTGCAGCGGTGAGTTCGGTAATGGTAGCTAACCAGTCTTCATCGCTTAAATCGTAGCTGAGGGCATTTTGCCAACATTGTTCTAAGTAGCTTCCGCTAAATAGTTCTCGTCCAGTGGATTTGGGAGGGGAGGCTTGGAAAAATTCTTGTTGTAACCATTTGTGAACAAGGTCTTGACAAGGTGTGCCTTGGGCTGCCCAGCTTCCTTGATGGTCGTAGGTTTGGCGACCTTGGGTTAGTTTTTGGACGGCGAGATCGAGAATGACGTTACCTGGTCCTGTGTCCCAACCGCAGATTTTGCTTTCCCAGTTGTCGGTTTGTTTGGAGGGGAGGTAGGTGACGTTGCTAATTCCACCGATATTTTGAATGGCGCGATCGCGTTTTTCATCCGCCAGTAAACAAGCATCAATCTTGGAAACTAAGGGCGCACCCTGTCCTCTCGCGGAAATATCCGCAGCCCGAAAGTTACTCACCGTAGGAATTCGGGTTAAATGAGCAATTACCGCACCGCGACCGAGTTGTAAGCTATAACCTAGACTTGGTTTTTGTT
>JBBQDV010000015.1:0-25606 GCA_038320005.1 Cyanophyceae cyanobacterium | reverse complement strand
AATAATCCTAGTAGCGAAAACCTTGATAAGCTATCCACTATTGAAATAGTAGAGTTATTTAACACCGAAGACCAGCAAACGATAAACGCGATCGCGTCTGCAAAGACAGAACTCGCTAAAGTTATCGATATAACCGCCTCTGCCTTAAATAACGGTGGTAGATTATTTTACGTTGGTGCAGGGACAAGTGGTAGATTGGGGGTACTCGATGCAGCGGAATGTCCACCCACCTTTTGTACTCCTCCTGAATTAGTACAAGGGATAATTGCAGGGGGCGCATCTGCCTTATTGCGGAGTTCTGAAGCTTTAGAAGATCGTCCCGAAGATGGAGAAAACGCGATCGCGCAACACAAAATTAGCGAGTTAGATATAGTAATTGGTATCACCGCAGGAGGGACAACTCCCTTTGTTCATGGGGCATTATCCGCAGCGCGACAACGAGGGGCAAAAACCGTTATGATCGCCTGTGTCAGTGCGGAACAAGTACCTGCTGAAGTTGATATCGATGTGCGTTTATTGGTCGGGGCAGAAATCCTTGCAGGGTCAACCCGTTTAAAAGCTGGAACAGTCACCAAGATGGCTTTAAATATCATCTCTACGGGGGCTATGGTGCGCCTGGGCAAGGTTTACGGCAATCGTATGGTGGATGTAGCGGTGACTAATAGTAAATTGCGCGATCGCGCCCTCCGCATCCTGCAAGACTTAACCGACCTCGATATTGAAGCAGCTAACGCCCTATTAGATCAAAGTAAACTTAACGTTAAACTCGCCCTTCTCTCCCATTGGACAGATTTACCCCTAGAAGCCTCCCAAGCCCTTCTTAACAAACATCAAGGCAATTTAAGAGAAAGTCTTGTTAGTATCGAGTAATCTGCCTGCTTAAGCCTGATAACCTAGTTAAAGAAATAATGTTTAGTAATCCCGAAACCCTTGCCACCGTATCTATTATTCTATTCGCGATCGGTATTCTTGTCTGGGGCTTTAATCGCGCCAAAGCCTATGGGAAACTGGGCATTCTCGCCTGGTTACAATCAGTTGTCTTAATCGCGCCCTGGCTAATCTTTTTCGGGTTATCTACAATCGGGATATTATTAAACCTAGTCGGTATCCTCTTTCTCATTCTCCTCTCTACAGGAATTTATATTTATCTAGGTAAACGATTGCGTTCTCAAGGACAAGATGTTCTTTTAAAAGAGAAAGCAGCCCAACGAATTAAAGAAGAAGCCCTCACCCTTGAGAAAAAAGATATCTCCATCCCCTCCTCCACAGAAACCGAAGAACCCCTTGACCCAGAACTTCTCCCCATTCCTGAAACAGACCTAAAAACAGTACAAAGTATTTTTGGTATCGATACCTTTTTTGCGACTGAAACCATTCCCTATCAAGAAGGGGCTATTTTCAAAGGGAACTTACGAGGAGAACCCGAAGCCGTCCATAAAACCCTTTCCGATAAATTACACGAACTGCTTGCAGACAAATATCGCCTTTTTCTCGTTGAAAGTCCAGAAGGTAAACCCATAGTTATCGTCCTTCCCAGCAGTAGTGAACCCCAACCCTCGACTATCTCCCAAAAAGTCTTAGCGGTCGTATTATTTATTGCGACTATCTCCACCACGTTAGAAGCAGCAGGAATCTTACTTGGTTTTGATGTCTTTGATAATTTAAATAGACTTAGTGAAACCATACCCATCGCTGCGGGTCTATGGCTAGTCTTAATGTCCCATGAAATCGGACATCGCTGGTCTGCAAAACAACATAAAGTTAGCCTTAGCCTTCCCTATTTTATCCCTAGTTGGCAAATCGGCTCTTTTGGGGCAATCACCCGCTTTGAATCCCTTCTCCCTAATCGTACTGCCTTATTCGATATTGCTTTAGCTGGAACAGCAGCTGGAGGTATCGTTTCTCTCATCTTACTGATAATTGGCTTAGTCCTTTCCCATGACGGTAGTGCTTTCCAGATTCCCACCATC
This sequence comes from Cyanophyceae cyanobacterium, assembly GCA_038320005.1. Lineage (GTDB taxonomy): Bacteria > Cyanobacteriota > Cyanobacteriia > Cyanobacteriales > SIO1D9 > JBBQDV01. The sequence continues at coordinate 23,636 of JBBQDV010000015.1, read as the reverse complement.
TTCTTACAAAGTTCTATCTTAGTTGGTAGTTTAGCCAAAGTAGTCTTAGGAGACGCTTTAAATCAAACCCTTGTTGACATTCATCCCCTATTAGTAGTTGGTTGGTTAGGGTTAGTAATTACCGCTTTAAATCTTCTTCCTGCTGGACAATTAGATGGGGGTAGAATTGTCCAAGCAATCTATGGACGCAAAACCGCCCGTCGTACCACCATCGCCACCTTAGCTATTATTGGTATCGTCACCTTAACTAATCCTGCTAATCCGATTCCCCTATATTGGGGTATAGTTATCGTCTTTCTCCAACGCGCCCTTGAACGCCCAAGTTTAAACGAACTGACCGAACCCAACGATGCGAGAGCAGCTTTAGGCTTACTTGCCCTATTCTTAATGTTAGCCACCCTCATTCCTCTTAGTCCTAGTTTGGCAGGTCAGCTAGGAATTGGAGGATTTTAACCTCCTCTCCCTCTACAATTCTCGTAACACCAACAGGTAATACTGCTAAAGCATTAGTTTGGGCAAGATTAATCAAATTACCAGAACTGTGACTCCCTCCTGCAACATGGAACTGATATTCGCCCTCAACTACCTTTAACTGTCCCCAGAGATAGGTTTCGCGCTTTCCCCCTGCGGTCAAATTATGAGCAGTTTTCCCCTTGACAAATTGCGGTAAGTATGAATCTAGTCCTGATAGCTTTTTCAAAGCAGGTTGGACAAATCGCCAACAGCTAACTAAAGCAGAAACTGGATTACCAGGGATTCCAAAATAAAGACAGTTCGATTCACCTGGGAAAGTGGCGACAGTTAAAGGTTTCCCTGGTTTGACCGCCACAGCGCGAATATGGATATCTCCCCCTAGTTGCGCTAAAACTTGGTCAACATAATCATAATCTCCCACGGACACCCCCCCCGTAGATAGCACCACATCTGCGTTACTAATCGCCTCAGAAATAGCACTAAAAAGAGCGTCAGGAGAATCGGGAATAATCCCCATCGGGATAGCTGTCATCCCCAATTCTTCAACAAAAGCAGTTAAAGCATATTGATTAGAATCAACAATTTGTCCAGGTTGTAAAGGTATATCAATCGGGACTAACTCATCTCCAGTGGAGATAATCGCCACTCGCAGCAGGCGATAAACCTTAACAGTCTGACATTGAAGCGCAGCAAGTACCGCAATTTCTGGCGCACCAATAGTAATTTTGGCAGGTAATAAGACATCCCCAGCTTGATAAAATGAACCTTGATAACGAACAAAGGCTTGCGGTTCAGGTGATTCTAGTATCTTAACAAGATTACCTTGACGCTCAGTATTCTCTTGAATAACAATAGTATCTGCACCTTCGGGTAACATTCCCCCTGTAAAGATTCGCGCAGATTCTCCAGGCTTTAAAGCAACTTCAGGAAGACAACCAGCAGGAATTTCCGTAACGACCTTTAACACCGCAGGATTTTCCTTACTACAGCCTTCTACATCCGCAAACCTGACCGCGTAGCCATCCATAGCAGAGTTGTCCCAATGGGGGAAACTTAAATGGCTAGTTACAGGTTCAGCAAGGATACGACCCCTTGCAGATTTGAGAGGAATTTCTTCAATATTTTGCTTTGTTGTCAGGGTGTCAACTAATTGCAGAATTAAGGATTCGGCTTCTTGAACAGAAAACATATTAATCGAAGGTAAGTAAATTATAAATAACTGTTTGTTATCGTCTCAGAATATATCGTAAGAGTGTAGAGCTTGAAATATCCCATGTCGAAGCGAAGTGCTAATAATTTAATTGGGGAACTAGGAGAACAACTTGTGGCTGAGTGGCTACAATCTCAGGGATGGACAATTTTACATCGTCGTTGGAAATCGCGCTTAGGAGAAATCGATCTTATTGCCACTACTTCTGCACAGCATAACCCTCTTCTTGCCTTCGTGGAAGTCAAAACCCGTAGTCGCAACAATTGGGATGAAAACGGCTTACTAGCAATTAATACCAGTAAACAAAATAAGCTCTATCGTACTGCCCAATCCTTCCTTAGCCAATACCCCCACTTCGCAGAAATTCCCTGTCGCTTCGATGTGGCTATCATTTCTTGTCAACCAGCCCCAAATACATATTCAACAACTCCACAAATAAAGGGCAAAACCTTATCCGCTCAAGGATATCAGTTTACCCTCAAATCTTATTTAGAATCTGCCTTTGATCTAAGCTAAGGTTTCTAGACAATAAGCTAAACTGCGTGTAACTTGCTGACGAAAAGCTTCAATATCACCTTGGTCAGGATTTCCATGAGAAAAGACAGCCACCTGTTTATAATACTCCCTAAGCTAGGATAGTTCTAAGTTTTAAGAATTTGCCTCAATGGATTCCTCCCTATCTAGTTACGATTACGAACTCCCACCAGAGCGAATTGCCCAAACGCCTTTAGTCCCTAGAGATAGCTCCCGTTTATTAGTTGTTGATTCGCCAACAACCCATGTCCATAGTGTTTTTAAAAACCTTCCCCAATGGTTACGTCCTGGAGATTTATTAGTTCTCAATAATACTGCGGTGATTCCCGCCCGTCTTTACGGACACAAAACAACGGGGGCTGCGGTAGAAGTATTACTCCTCGAAGAAGGTAAGCAACACTGTTGGTTAGCTCTGGTAAAGCCAGGGAAGCGGTTTGGGATTGGCTCAGAAGTTATTTTTACGACTGGAGATAATTCACAATCTTTAAAAGCAACAGTAGTGGGCAAAGATGAGGCAACGGGGGGACGCTGGTTACAGTTTCATCTCCCCCCAGAACAGCCTTTGCTGCCTTTATTAGATCAATATGGAGAAATCCCCTTTCCACCCTATATAACTAACTCTCAAGCGCAGCCAGGGCAATATCAGACGGTTTATGCTCAACATTCAGGGGCAGTCGCAGCACCGACCGCAGGACTACACTTTACTCCTGAACTTTTGACAACACTTCAGGAGAAGGGAATTGAGCAAGCTATGGTTACTCTCCATGTAGGAGTGGGTACTTTCCGTCCAGTGGAAGTGGAGGATGTTACTACCCATGAGATGCACGCAGAATGGATTGATGTCCCAGAGGAAACGGTGGCAAAAATCCAGGAAACAAAAGCCAAGGGCGGACGTGTGATTGCGGTGGGAACAACTGCTGTGCGATCATTGGAGGGGGCTGTTTCGGGGAATGCTGGTAGGCTTGCCCCTTTTTGCGGAAAAACTAAGTTATTTATTTATCCTGGTTATAAGTGGCAAGTGGTGGATGGTTTAATTACTAATTTTCACTTACCTCGTTCAAGTTTATTAATGTTGGTAAGCGCGTTAATTGGACGAAAACGTTTATTATCTCTGTATGCAGAAGCAGTTCATGAGGATTATCGCTTCTACTCTTTTGGGGATGGGATGGTTATTTTGCCAGAGGCGGTTTGTAAGCAGGAAAGTTAGCCAGGCGTAGCAAGTAACTGAAATCTAATCAAATGTGATAAATTCAGGCAGAGAATCGCTTAAACTCGTGTTATTAATTGAACTTGTGAGGAGTTTGCCATGTTGAGAAAGAACTATCTGGTCTGGGTTGTGATTTTAGTCGGTTTGAGTTTCGTTAGTGGGGGGGTAGCGACCAGTAAAGAGGTGAATCCGTCTCGGGGTGTGAAACAGAATATTGAGGGACTATATACGGAAGATTTGGAAGCAGGACAATATTTTCAGCTTGGGGTTAGATATTATGAGAAGGGTGATTTAATAGCAGCTAGGGAGTCTCTACAACGGAGTTTGCTGTTTGATCCGTTTATTCCTCTGGCTTATTATTTGTTAGGTAATATAGATTTGCAGGAGGGTCAACTTGAAGACGCGATCGCGCAATACCAAAAAGCCCTTTCTCTGAATCCCAATCTCTCTGAAGCACACTACAATTTAGGTCTAACCTATTACAGTTTAGGAACGTTTCAAGCTGCCATAGAATCCTTCCAAGAAGCTATCTATCTCAATCCTAAGTTCACAAGTGCTTATTATAACTTGGGGTTAGCTTATGATGTTCAAGATCAACAAGAAGAGGCGATTTCTGCTTATCGTCAAGCGATTTTATTAGATAAGGACTATGCTCAACCTTATTATAATTTAGGTTTAATTGCTGTAAAACGGGAACAATTGGAAGACGCGATCGCGCTATTAATAATTGCCACAGATAAAGAACCCACTTTTGCTCAAGCCTATTACCAACTGGGGCTTACCTACACTCAACTTGGTCAACTCGACTTAGCCAGACAAGCTTTCAATCAAGCGGTAAATATTAACCCTAACTATACCCTGGCACAGTATAATCTTGGTATTGTCTTATCTCAGCTAGGAGAAAATCGCCTTGCTAGTCAGCATTTACAACAGACTGTGCAACTAGAACCAAGTAACATTGATGCTTACCATCAACTTGGGGCAATTTTAGCCCAGCAAGGTCGTCTTGAACCCTCTCTCGTCTCCTTGAAAGAAGCTCAACGCCTCAGTCCTAATGATCCATTAACTTACTATAACTTAGGAGTAGTTTACCAATTAGCTGGACAAGATGAAGCTGCGATTGAACAGTACCAAGAAGCAATTTCTCGCAATCCAAATTTTGCTCATGCTTTTTACAACTTAGGCGTTGTCTATGAACAGGTCGGACGTAATCAAGATGCTATTGCTTCATTGCAACAAGCGAAAAATCTGTTTACTCAAGAAGGAAATATGGTAAAAAGTGAGGAAATAGACCTTTATTTACAACAACTAACCCGCACAAACTTTGTCAACTGAGCAATAATCATTAACTGCTTAAAGATCGCTAGTTACGCCCCGATCAAGAATTTCGATATCCCATTGTCCAGAACGGTTGCTTTCAAAGGCGATAAATCGACCATTTCCACTAATTGAAGGATTTCGTAATTCCCCTAAAAAATCGCGGGTTAATTGCTGCGCGAACATAGTTTGACGGTCATAAATAAATACATCTGGTTTCCCCTGTTGTTCGGAAATATAAACTATGTAGCGACCATCAGCACTAATATCTGGTTGATCTTGCCTAACGCCCTGCTGGTTGAGTCCTGGGAGATCAATTAGTTGGCGCGATCGCGTATCATACAAAAAAATACTACGTTGAGAGAGGCGATCTGAAGCGAAGACTAAATAACCACCGTCAAAAGACAAACTACCAGACTCTTCTGCTGACTGACTATTAAGAGTTGCTCCAACCATTTGTGTCGGTGGAGTAATTCTTTGAGCATCCAGGGCAAATCCACAACTATTTAAGCTTAGGGCTAACCCAGAAATTGTGATTTTTAACCCACGAGATCGTTCCACCACCATGTCGGAAAGTTAAGAAGCTTCTCTTTCAACAACGGGAAGACTACAGCAGTTAACCTCATCCAAACAGGTTTTTCCCCATTGTAAAGCCCAACGGAGTAAGACAACACGATTTTCTGTATTCGTTTTCTTTAAAATATTACTAATATGATTATCAACGGTGCGTTTACTAATTTGTAACTGTTGGGCAATGTCAAGGTTTGTTAACCCCTTAGTGACTAGCTCAATAATTTGTAACTCTCTATCTGAGAGGGATGCGGAACGGAAAGGGCTTTGATTAGCCATAAAATTTTTATGTATAGCTCTACTGAGTATATTCTTATTCTAACCCAACTGCGGGATAGGGTGATGAGATCATGAGCTGATAGGGCGATCTAGCTATATCGTAGAAGTAAAGAAAAGAGCAGTAAAGGAAAAAAATGGCGAGTGAACCACGGGTAATCTGTTTGGGTGAAATACTATTTGATTTGTTAGCAAGTCAACGGGGAAAGTCCCGAGAAGCGGTTGAATCTTGGATCGCCTATCCTGGAGGCGCACCAGCAAATGTAGCCTGTAGCTTAGTAAAATTGGGAACTCCTAGTGCTTTTATTGGTTGTGTGGGTGAAGATAAAGCAGGAGATGAGTTAGTCGAACTTCTAGAGTCAACAGGAGTGAATATTCAAGGAGTACAACGGAAAGCTGATCTCCCTACTCGTAAGGTCTATGTGTTGCGAGATGAAGAAGGCGACCGCGAATTTGCTGGTTTTGGCGAAAAATCTCCAGATCAGTTTGCAGATGCCTACCTAGAAGCGGATCAACTCCCTTTAGAGTTATTCCAATCCGCAGATTTTCTTGTCCTCGGAACTTTAGAATTAGCCTACCCCGAAACAAGAAAAGCTGTCTTTCAGGCTTTAGATTTAGCGGAAAAATTTGACCTGAAAGTGGTATTAGATGTCAACTGGCGACCAATGTTTTGGCAAGATCCCACGGAAGCAGAACCTTTAATTAAACAACTTTGGCAACGGATTGATTTTCTCAAACTTTCTACAGAAGAAGCGCAATGGCTTTTTAATACTACCCATGCGGGGGTGATTTCCTATCGCCTCGATTCTATTGAAGGGGTATTAGTGACAGGGGGGACAGAGGATGTTAGTTATTGTCTGAATGAACATGAAAGCCAAGTGCCTATTTTTCCCGTTGAAGTCGAAGATACTACTGGCGCAGGGGATGCTTTTGTTGCTGGCTTTGTTCACCAACTTTGTCAGCGAAAACTATCAGATTTAAGTTCTCCTGAAGTTGCGCAGGAAATAGTCACCTATGCTTGTGCTGTGGGGGCTTTGACGACAATGAAATCTGGCGCGATCGCGTCTCAACCGACAGCAGAGGAAGTTAAGGCATTTTTGGCTAAACATAGTTAAATCTTAAGCTGATATTGACCCTGAAGAACCTTACTATAAAGCAACTCCAAACAGTCTATATTTTTCTCTAAAGTGTAACGTTCTAATACCCTCGCCCTTGCCTTTTGCCCCAAGAGAGCCGTCATTTCAGGATGATCGCGAAAAAGGGGTAAAATCGTCTTCAATTGGGGAATCACTTGCTGAGTATTGATCACTACTCCTGCCCCATCTTCCAATACTTCCCCATCAGCCCCCGCATCCGTCGCAATACAAGCCACACCACAAGCCATTGCTTCCAAAAGAGACAGGGAAAGCCCTTCTACCAAAGAGGGCAGAATAAAGCCATCTGCTGCCCGCAAAATATTAATACGTTCTTTCTCGTCTGCCACTAATCCTAACCAAATAATACCATCATCTTCCCCATACAAAGGCTTTAAGGAAGGGAATAATGTACCATTACCAACCATAACCAGTTTGCATTTTTCCCCTAAATTAGCTTCTTTCCAGGCTTTTAATAAGGCTTCAATATTTTTGTCCGCAGTAATCCGTCCTTGATAAACAAAAAGACGTTCCCCCACTCCCTTCTTTTTAAACTGAGATAAACCAGGGGAATATTTTTCTGGATCTACCCCGTTAGGAATCACCGCCAGTCTCTCCACAGGAACGCCTAATCTCGCCAGTAAATCCCTTTGTAGGTAGGAAAAGACGATCACCTTGTCGTAGTGGGCTAAACAAGGCGCATAGACTTGATAGGTAAGATGTTGGGTATTAGACCGTAGAGTCCGCAACTGGCTATCAAAAGCAGGGTGAAAAGTCGCCACTAATGGGATATTAAGTTCTTGACAAATATCTGGTAGCTGAAAATCAAGAAATGATAAAGTTAAAGAAGCATGAACAACATCAGGATTTAGTTGTCGTAACGACTCTGCCAAAATTTTCTTTGATTTGGGGCTGGGGATGGTATAAATTTGGGATTTATAGATAAAAGGAAGGGTTACTTCCGAAGCATCATAAGCGTCATAGTCAGGGTGGTGGTGGTTTTTGGATTGGTCAAAGTGGAGAAAACTGACTTGATAGTCTCGGTCTAATAAGGCATTGGTGATTTCTCGACCATAGGTTACGTTGCCACAAAAGGGCGTTTTTTTTCCCAGCCAAGCGATGTGCATGCAAATAAATTATGAGTTGTCAATAGTAAATTTTGAATAGAAAAGAATATCGTTCCCACTAAATTAGTAAGTTTCAGAGCAACCAAAACTAATAATACAAAGGTGTATTCCCTTTTACAAATTACTATGACTGTATAGGAGAAATATACCAAGTTAAGAGTCCTCCTAAAATCGCGATCGCGCTTAAACCCAGAAATACCCCCTGTAAGCCCACAAAAGTTTCCGCAATTCCAGCCAACGCTAAAGGTAAACTCAAAGCAATATTAATCATATTATTTTGCAAGCCAAATACCTTACCACGCATATCTTTTGGGGTTTTTGATTGAATTATAGTTTGCATCGGTACACCCACTAAAGCAGCAGAAAATCCCAACAGTGTTGTCAACAACAAAGCCAGAAAAAGCTGTTGCGTAAAGAAAGATAAACCGCCCAAAGAAGCAGCAACCCCAAAAGACCCCCATAAACTTAACTGTCGATAGGAAAATTTTTGTCCCCATTGTCCCAATAAAGTAGCACCACAAACCATACCTACGCCCCCTGTCGCCAGCAAAAAGCCAAATTGCGAAGCTTTCAACTCAGGGATACTCTCCGCCAAACTCACCGCCAACACCGCCAACGCAGCAAAGATAGAAAAGAGAATCACTAACTGAATAATCGCATTGCGGACTTCAGCATTTTTACCCAAATACCGTAACCCCTCGCGAATATTGTGCCAAACTTGAGGAGGTTTTTCGCGGTTGAGATTGCGTTCCTTCGTTCTTAAAAATAAGAGTAATAAGCCAGCAATCAAATAAGCCCCACCAACCACAATTTCCCTACCAAAATTCCAGTGAATCCCTAAATTCGCCAAAACCACATCCGTCAATTCTAGTAAAGGTTCACCTACCGCAAAGCCTAGAATCAAAGATGCCATCATCGTTGTTGTATAAAGAGAATTAGCCGGTAAAAGATGACGGTGTTTTACGAGTAGAGGAATAGTCGCTTGTTCCGCAGGGGCAAAAAATTGTGTCAGGGTAGAAACAAGGAAAGTAATCCCCAGTAGAATCCAAAAACCCACGGGTAAATCGAAAAAAGGCTCTAAATCCTTAGTTAGCCACAAAAGAAAGGGAACAGCTAAAACAAGAACTCCCCTCAGTAAATTAGTAACAACCAAGACAGTCTTCTTTGACCAACGGTCGATATAAACCCCAGCCACAGAACCAAACAAAATCGCTGGAATCGTAAACGCAATCATCATCGCCGAAACCCAGCCACTAATCGTTTCTTCTGCTTCTTGGAAACGAGTAGCAATAATTGCAATCATCAAAACTAAATAAATTTTATCCGCCAACTGCGAAAAAATCTGCCCACTCCATAAAATCAAGAAGCGAGGATTTTTTAATACTGGTAGAAATCCTTGATTTTCACTTTCTGGGGGAGATGAGTTTGCTTCTGGCTGAGAAGTAGAGTTATTGTTTCCATTTTGTTGATAATCTTCTGGTGTTGTTGGTAATTCTGATTTAACCATCTTTATACCTCCAGGGGACTCCCGTTAAAGCCTATCGGCTTAACGGTGAGAGGAATGGAGGTCAATAAATAAAGCGAATCCTTGTTTCTAGAGCGCATAAGAGTATCCGTCATTTTTGTGAATATGGGATAAGTATTTTGGGTGGACATCGAATTTAATAGTAGGAAGTTGAAGAACAAAAGAAGGACGAAATCGAATAGCGACTCGACCGATATATCGTCCAGCAAACTTGCCTTAAAAAATGAGGAAATCTTTAATTTAAAAAGATGCCCACACCGTATCCACTAAACTCGCTGAACGAATCGAATAGCCTAGATAATATTGAACGCTATCCCGTAGTAACCTTTCCACCTTTCCCCAAGCTTGGTTAATTTGTGCTGGACTCTTTTCCGTAAATAGCTCAAACTGAGGCAACACCCCTGCTGTTAATTGTTGCAGCAAAGTGAGTTCAGTAGCATTCAAGTGGCTATTAATTTTTAGTGGTGGCGAATCCTCCATCGCCAACGAAGTACGAGATAATAAACGCACAACTCCCCCAGCCTCAAGACTAAAACCCACACGGAAATTAGCATCAGTTAAATCTGGTTGCAGCGGTTGCTGCGTCAACATACAATCATGAACCTGCATCCCCATCCCTGATAACGCCATAATGTGAAACACCCCGTGACATAAACGGGCTAAAACCGCAGTTCCAGTCTTGCTTGTTTCTAAGCGTCTGAGATGTTCGTTGAAAAGCTGATAAAGTTCCCTTTGGGGCTGTTCACTTAAGCCAATTCCGAGAACTATTTCCGCTAAATATTGACTCGCTGCTAACTTACCCAAATCCTTACTTAAACCTGGATAAGTTTGGATAGTATCTGCTTGAGTAATCCTATCTAGAGATTTACCTTTAGCAATCAAGAGGTCATTGACCACAAACAGTTCGCTACGCCCTCGTAGTTTTGAATTTTGTTTTCTTGCAGATGGAGCAACCGCTCGGATAATACCATATTCTGGGGTTAACAGGGTAATGAGACGATCCGCTTCCCCCAAAGCCATACCTTTAAGATTAATTCCTGTTGCTTTATAAGTCCGACTCATTTATTCCTATAATTTTCCATTTTGCTATTCCCGATTTTTACTTAATTATCAAACAGTTGATCCCGTTGCTGTAGCAATTCTAGCCCCTTAGATGTCCCTAAACGAGTTGCCCCTGCCATAATTAAATCAATTGCTTGCTGATAAGTGCGAATACCACCAGAGGCTTTAATCCCAAGCTGTCCACCACTAACATCCCGTAAGAGGCTAACATCTTCCACCGTCGCCCCTCCAAACCAACCTGTGCTAGTTTTGAGATAACTTACCCCTGCATCCATACAGATTTGGGCAGCAAGTCGTTTTTCCTCCTCTGTCAGTAAAGCCATTTCTAAGATTGCTTTCACCGTCTGTCCCGTTGACTCACAAATTTCTGCTAACTCTCGATGTACCTCATCGGTTTTTTCGGCTTTTAACCAACCTAGATTAATAACAACATCTAACTCCTTTGCACCATTGTCTGCTGCTTCTTGTGCTTCATAAAGCTTCACCGCAGAAGTAGTTGCCCCAGAAGGGAAGCCAATCACCGTACAAACTTGAGTCTTCTTCCCATGTAAATATTCTACTGCATTTCTAACCGAGGCAGGATAGACGCATACTGTCGGAAACTTATATTGTTCCGCTTGATTACAGAGTTGGCGAATTTGTTCGCTTGTTGCAGTCGGATTTAGCAGAGTATGATCAATATACTCCGCAATATCTATTTCTGTTGCAGAAAGGGTCATTATTTATACAGTTCTTTATACACCTATTGTAGATGACTACGGGGGTTGTAAGTGCGAGCATCCCGAATTTTCTCATAATATTCTCGCTCAATATCACTAATAGTTTTGGGGGTCACTATTTCAATACGTGCCAATAAATCGCCCCTAATTTTTTTTGGACTTGACCAGCCCTTTCCTCGTAGCCGTAGAGACTGACCAGAACGGATTCCAGGGGGAATCTTCAAATTTACTTTACCATCGGGTGTCGGGACTTCTACCGCTGCCCCCAGAACTGCTTCATCGGGGGTGACGGGAACTTCACAGACTAAGCTATCATCTTCAAACTTGAAAAAGGGATGAGGTTCTAATTCAACATTAAGATAAAGATCTCCTCGTTGTGGGGACACAGGGCTAGACTGACCTTTCCCTCGAATACGAATGCGACTCCCTTGTTTCGCACCTGGGGGAATTCTGACTTCAATAACCTCACTACCAATATTCAGGCGTTTTTGTGTGCCAGTAAAAGCATCATCAAAGCTAAGGCGAATCGTGGCTTCTCGGTCTGGGCTAGTTTGTCCGCCGTAACTGTCACTGAATCCGCCAAATCCTCCCCCAACATCACTATAGGGGCTACGAGAAGTAGAACGTTGGTATGAGGTGCTACGGCTTCCTGTTCCTCCTCCTGGGGTGGAAAAACGTCCTAAAAGTTCATTGATAAATTCGTCAAAGCTACCGTACTGGCTAAAGTCGAAGTCGCCCATATCAACGCCAACGCCACCAGGACTAGCACCATATCCAGTCTGTCCACTGTCTGCTTGTTTCCAGTATTGACCAAATTGGTCATATTTTTGGCGTTTTTCTTTGTCTGAGAGGACTTCGTAGGCTTCGCTAAGTTCTTTAAATTTGGCTTCTGCTGCTTTGTCCCCTGGGTTTCTATCAGGGTGATATTTTAAGGCGAGTTTGCGAAAGGCTTTTTTGATTTCATCTGCACTCGCAGATTTATTCACGCCTAACACTTGATAATAATCTTTAAAGTCAGTTGCAGCCACGAATTCAATCCTCCTTAGTTGGTACTTGCCAGAATTAGATTAGAATAAACTTCAATACTATTTCTAATCTAGACTAGCAAAGTCTTGCAATGGACTAAGTTCGGTTCTCACTGCTCTAAAATACTTACCTAAACCTAGTCAAACTAAGATTTAGTGATAATTTCTTGCTTCGACCAAGGGAGTTGACTCCTTCTTGTCCACAAGCGTAAATTTCGGTCAAGCTAACCGTAATGTAACCATTTGAAAGAGGGGGCGAATCGGATTCACCCCGAATCATTTAAATCACCGTACCATTAGGAATTAGCGCATTTTTTAGCACAACTACAATTCCACTGCGGATGTAGAAGCCATCAGATTCTCTTTCTGCTTCTTCGACGCGATCTTTATTGATAATGCGTACATTTTGACCAATACGCGCATTTTTATCGATAATAGCGCGACGAATGGTAGTATCAGAACCTATTCCTAAAGGAACTGCCCCTTTTTCACTTCCCGATTTACGCTCTGTAAAGGGTTCGTAATAGTCTGCACCCATAATCAGGCTATCTTCAATTTTACAGTTTCCTTCAATGCGCGATCGCACTCCTAAGACGGAATGACTAACCTGACATTCTTTAAGAATACAGCCTTCGCCAATAATAGATTCTGTGACATTACAGTCTAGTAATTTGGTCGGGGGAAGATAACGGGCGCGGGTATAAATGGGAGCTTTCTCGTCATAGAAGCTAAATGGAGGCTGAGGTTGACGGGTTAAAGCTAAGTTCGCATCATAGAAGGCTTCAATTGTCCCAATGTCTTCCCAATAATCTTTAAAGAGAAAAGCTTGGATATTGAAGTCCTTAATAGCTGAGGGAATGATTTCTTTTCCGAAGTCTGTTTGTTCGGGATTGGCTTCAATCAACTTTTTCAAGGCTTCTTTACTGAAGACATAAATACCCATTGAGGCGATATAAGGCTTCTTCTGGGCTTCTTCTGGAGATAGACCTAAATTACTCGTGTCAACCTGCATTCTCTTCAGTTCGTCCCCTGTGGGTTTTTCACTGAAGTCGATAATTCTTCCTTCTTCGTTAACTTTCATTAACCCGAAGCTAGAAGCCCGTTTTTCGTCAATGGGAACAACAGATAAGGTGATATCTGCCCCTGTTTCGCGGTGTTTATGGATAAACTCACGGTAATCCATGCGGTAGAGATGGTCGCCAGAGAGGATGATATATTCATCAATTTCCCACTCCTCAAAGAGCCACATATACTGACGAACTGCATCTGCTGTACCCTGAAACCAACCTGTATTTTCGACGGTTTGTTGGGCTGCGAGAACTTCGACAAAACCTTCACTAAAACCTGGGAATGCATACGCCCGTGTTAGATGACGATTGAGAGATGCGGAGTTAAATTGGGTTAGGACATAAATTTTATATATTTCGGAATTGATACAGTTACTCACGGGAATATCAATCAAACGATATTTCCCAGCTAGGGAGACTGCTGGCTTGGCGCGGACTTTGGTTAGGGGATACAGACGAGTTCCTGCACCGCCTCCGAGAACAATTGATAATACTTTTTTCACAATACCTCTTTTCTGGAAGTCTATATTTAATGCTTCAAATCCAGTGTAGGTCTGTTTGGGGTTTTTTCATGGGTCGTGGGAGAGAAATCGCGAAAAAAGACAAATTTTTACCCTTTGGGTTAATGTTTTCCTATTTCTAGGTTAAGTGGGCTTAAAGAGTTCATTTTTGCTGACGATTCCTGACCACTGTACTTTTTTCGCTTTGGTACGACGGTAGGAATGGAAGTGGCTGGGGGTTTGATAGGTACAATAGGGCGCGATCGCGATTTGTTCAGATTTAATTCCCATTTGTTCAAGTTGCAACTCATTTACCCGTCTCACATCTAACCGCCTCCTTCCAGGTTGAGGGTCAGGTAGGATCGGTGAGTCATAAATTCCCTCTATAGCAGCTAGAATCGCTTCTGGGGTATCAGCAACCGCTTTTGTGAGGATACTCTTACCCACCTGGGCTGCCACCTCTTCTGAAACCTGATAGACCTCTCCAGAAATTGCCGGACCTAAAGCAATCCGTAAATCCCCAAGAGAACTTCCTAACTGGATAAAATAATTAATCGCTTCTGGTACAATCTTTTGGGCTGTTCCTCGCCAACCAGAATGAACCGCAGCGCAGCGTCCCGTTTTGAGATCGCCAATTAAAGCAGGGGTACAATCAGCACTAGCGACCCAAACCGACTCTTCAGCTTTCTCAGTAATTGCACCATCTCCAGGAGGATAAGACTCCGTATTTTGTCGGTGTGTAGTTATTTCTGAAGGTGCTAAAATAACCTTGCCATGCACTTGTTTAACCCGATACATAGACGCATTAGGGCTAAGAATATCTACCAAGGTTTCAGGAAGATGAGGCTCAAACTGGGAAGTAAAAAAACCATGTTGCCAACCTGATAACAAGGTACAACTTAAATAGGATAAACCTTCCCATTCCATCCATTGCCATTGCTTTGTTGCTGTTGAGATCTTAAAATTGGTATCAGTCATTTCCTGAACCCGTAACCTTTAATACATTGCAATTTCAAGATAGTCTAACGCAACTCGGATGGCAAAACCCGATTAAAATACATTGCTTTGAAGAAATTGACTCAACTAACCAACAACTTTGGCAATTGCTAGACGAAAATGCAACAGAGGGAACAGTTGTTATTTCCCAACGCCAAACCGCAGGAAGAGGACAGTGGGGAAGAGAATGGGAATCTCAACAGGGGGGACTTTATCTTTCCCTGGCTTTAACTCCCAACTGGGATAGTTCCCAAGGAATCCATTTAACCTTACTTAGTGCGGTGGGAATTGCTTCCGAGTTACGAAAATATGATATTCCCGTACAATTAAAATGGCTCAATGATTTAATTTTAAAAGGGTATAAGTTAGGAGGAATAAAAACAGAAATACGTACCCAGCAAAATAAGATTACCGCAGCAGTAATTGGAGTCGGTATTAACTGGCGGAATCATCCCCCTAGACCGGGAATTAATTTAGAAGCATATCCCTCGATAGAATCCTTGGAACTATTAGCTGCTTTAGTTGTTAAGGGAATTTTGCAAAGCTATAAAGATTATCAAGACAATGGAATTGCAGCTATTTTACCTAGCTATCTCGCCCTATTTAGTAATATTGGTCAAGCTGTCACTGTCGCAGACTCCCCTGGAATTGTTGCTGGAGTTACTTCACAAGGGGAATTAATTGTCCGTTTATCTTCCCCTGGCGCAACTACAGAAATTCAGATTCCCCCAGGTAGCATTCAGTTAGGTTACATAGAAGGAATTGCTGCGGTATTTCCTGTACAAAACTAGCGGAAGTTCCCCGAAAATGTAGTAAGATCTAAAATCCTTGCTTGTTTAGTTAGGTAGTCTCGAAGTAAATATTTCGGCTGCTAAATTTAGCAAGCCTTGTTGTCCAAAAGGAAATTAAGCAAAAATGAAACAAAATTACTATGAATTGATGTACATCCTCCGCCCTGACTTGTCAGAGGAACAGGAGAATGCCGAGATTGAGAAATACCGTAGCCAGTTAACCGAACTAGGTGCGAGCGACCTACAAACCCAAGTTCGTGGTAAACGAAGACTAGCCTATCCCATCCAAAACTTTCAAGATGGGATTTATGTGCAATTAAACTATACTGCCCCAGGCGCTCATGTTGCTCCTGTAGAGAGAGCAATGCGCTTGAGTGAGTCTGTAATCCGCTACCTCACCCTGATTATTGATGCCCCTGAAGCTAAACCAGAAGCTGAAGAAACTGAAGTAACAGCTTAAACTCAGGCTAATTTTTCATTGCTTTAGAGGAGGGGTTTACCCCCTTTTTTCATATCTAAAATTAAAATATCTTTCCTTTAATTCAGCAAAAAAAGCAAATTATCCGATAATTACTGCCAAAACTTAGACTTTGGTACTAGAATGCAGCAAAAGTTACCAATTGAGATAAAACGTAAACAAAAAAGGGAAAAATGACTATGGGTGAATCCGAACGCCTTCGGGTTGGCATTATTGGGGCTTCAGGGTACGGTGGCGTACAATTAGTAAGACTACTTCTCGATCATCCAGAGGTGGAAATTGCTTATTTGGGTGGACATAGCAGTGCGGGTAAAACTTTTGCTGACTTATATCCCCATCTCGGTCGTCGGGTGAAACTCCTGATTGAAGAAATTGATGTCGATGAAATTGCTTCGCGCTGTAAGGCTGTTTTTCTTTCTTTACCAAATGGGTTAGCCTGTCAAATAGCTCCTCAACTGATTGAGAAGGGTTGTAAGGTGCTTGACCTTTCTGCGGACTACCGTTTTGAAAATCTTGATACTTATACCAATTGGTATAATAAAGAACGGACAGATATTGATATTGCGAAGACGGCGGTTTATGGTTTACCTGAGTTAAACCGAGAGGAGATTCGTACTGCTAATTTAGTTGGTTGTGCTGGTTGCTATCCAACGGCGAGTTTATTGGCTTTGTCCCCTCTACTGAAGCAAGGTTTAATTGTGCCAGAAACGGCGATTATTGATGCTAAATCGGGTATATCGGGGGCAGGACGCAACGCGAAGACGAATCTATTATTTGCAGAGGCGGATAATAGTGTTTCTGCTTATGGAGTTGCAGCCCATCGTCACACCCCTGAGATTGAACAAACTTGTAGTCGGTTAGCTGGACATGATGTTATGGTTCAGTTTACACCTCATTTGATGCCGATGGTACGAGGAATTTTAGCGACTGTCTATGCAAATTTACGAGATCCAGGGTTAGTAAGAGAAGATTTGCTAACTATCTATAATGCTTTTTATCGTTCTGCAAATTTTGTTAATATTTTACCGAGTGGGGTATATCCTCAGACTAAGTGGACGCACGGGACTAACCACTGTTATATCGGGATTGAGGTAGATTCGCGTACTGATCGCGTTATTGTGATGTCAGCGATTGACAACTTGGGCAAAGGTCAAGCAGGACAGGCGATTCAGTGTTTAAATTTGATGATGGATTGGGAAGAAACGGCGGGATTAGAACAGCTAAGTTTTTATCCTTAATTAGTTGTTACCCATAGCGCGTTTATTAGAAATAGAGATCGAGTAAAATGGGTTTAGAAGATTTATCCTGATCGCCTTGTGACTGAAGAGCAAGAAAAAGGGCATCCCTCTCGTTATCCTTTACCCAATTCTATTCCTTTAGATAGAAGTCACTATAACCTTTTGGGGCTTTCCCCTGCTGCGGGAGTGATTGAAGTCCGTCATGCTTATCGGGAGTTGAGTAAGCTTTACCATCCTGACACTACTAATTTACCTACTGAGATCGCGATCGCGAAATTCCAACAACTAAATGAAGCCTATGCAATTTTAAGCAACCCTGAGCGCAGGCTACTTTATGATCTTCAAGTAGGTTATTCTCGCTACAATGTGATTCAAGCTCCTGAAGATGAAGAAATAGGTCAAGAAAAATTCTCGAATTCTGCTTATCTTGATCCTAATGACCGCCCTCTTTCGGGGGGAGAGCTTTTTGCTTTAATGATTCTTGGTCTGACTTTTGCTGGTTGCTTGCTACTTGTCGTTATTATCGCCTTAACCAGAGGTTATTGATTTCTAGTTTCCAATTACGACACTTTTTTTGATCTTTGCTTTTAACCGCGATGAGGCTCAATTGATTTGAGTTTGACGGTTGCCACCTTATAATAATAATAAAAAAACTATGGTTCTCCCCAAAACAGATACCCCTTTATATAACCATTCTCTACCCAAAATCGAAGCTTGGCTGCAAAAGCAAGGCTGTGAGCAAAATCGAGATTATCCGCACTGTTGGCTAGTTGAACGCTTAGACTGGAAAGCAGAAATCTGTTTAGAAACAGAAGAACTCACGGTTCGCTACATCAATGCAGTGGAAGGAAACCGCGATGTTCAACGCTCATTTAAATATTCCTTGAGTCGTCAAGATATAGAAGCAGCAATTTTTTCAGGTCCTTGATTTTATCATTCGCGCTTTTGGCGTGGAATCCCTTGCTGGGCGCGATCTTCTGTGGTAAGGCTTTCTGCGGTACTACTTGGCTCAATCCCAGAACCATAATGTCGAGTATAGACGTGGGTAAATTCTGCGCCGAAGAAGAGAATTTGCGCGGAATAATAGATCCAAGCCAGTAACACAATTAATGATCCCGCTGCACCATAAGCAGAGCCAAGAGCGCCTGTACTTAAATATAATCCTAAAAGGTAGTTACCAATCACAAACAAGAAAGCGGTTATGGCTGCACCAATCCAGACATCACTCCACTGAATTCTGACATCGGGAAGAAACTTGTAAATCATCGCAAAAAGCAGGGTGATAATCCCAAAAGATAAGAGAAAATTAACTAAATACCAGAGAGAACCGACAGCAGGTAACAGATCTGACAAATAAGCACTGACAGCGGAAAGGATAGCACTAGCGAGTAAAGATAATAGTAGTAAAAAACCGATCCCAAAAACAGCACCGAAGGAGAGCAATCGTTTTTGAACCAAGCCCTTTACCCCTTGTCCTTCTTTGGGCTTTACTTCCCAAATTGTATTCAAAGAATCTTGGAGTTGAGTGAAAACACCAGATGCGCCAAAAAGGATAATAACAATACTAACTAAGGAAGCAAGACCGCCATTTGCATCAGGTCTATCTGCATTTTCAATCGCAGTCTGAATAAATTCTGCCCCTTCTCGTCCGACTAAATCACCAATTTGCTCGACAATTTCGCCTCTGGCTGCTTGTTCCCCAAAAATTGCTCCCACGATCGCGATCACAATAATCAGTAAGGGAGCAAGGGAAAAAACGGTATAGTAAGCTAGGGCAGCAGCTAAACGGGCGCATTTGTCGTCTTGCCATTCCTGAAAGGTTTCTTTTAATAAAGAAAATGTTCGTCTCGGACTGATCATTAATTTATTGCCATCTCTATTTTCGCTGCTATTATACCAATGCCACCAGGATAAATCCTCCTCTTTTTGCTTGATTTAGAGTTATTTAGTTGTAACGACTGTTTCTATTTTCCCTCTCAAGGCGATAATGTAAAATAATTGCAATACCACTTAAGATATTCTCCATGCCTGTAGTTAGTAAATCTCCTGTCATTAATAACTTTCCCCTCACTGCTGTAGTCGGACAAGAAGCGATTAAACTGGCTTTGCTTTTAGCTGCGGTTGATTCTGGCTTAGGAGGCTGCGCGATCGCGGGACGAAGAGGAACTGCCAAATCTGTTCTTGCTAGGGGCATACACGCCCTTCTACCCCCCATAGAAGTAGTTAAAGATTCCTGCGCCAACTGTGACCCCACCCGTCCCGAAACCTGGGATAGTGACACCTTGGCTATGTATGAGAATACTAATGAAGTCCCCACGGAGATTATTCCCGCGCCTTTTATTCAAATTCCCTTGGGAGTAACCGAAGATCGGCTTTTGGGGTCTGTGGATGTGGAGAAATCAGTCCAACAAGGAGAACCTGTATTTCAGCCTGGACTTCTCGCCCAAGCCCATCGAGGCGTATTATATATTGACGAAATCAACCTTTTAGATGACAACGTTAGTAACCAACTCCTCAGCGTTCTCACCGAAGGACGCAACCAAATTGAACGAGAAGGGATCAGCTTTCAACATCCCTGTCAACCCATTCTGATCGCAACTTATAACCCTGAAGAAGGGGATTTACGAGAACACCTATTAGATCGCATTGCAATCACCCTTTCTGCGAATGGAGTTCTCAACTTAGATCAACGAGTTCATGCAGTTGACCAAGCGATTAATTACGCCAGTTCCCCAGCTAGTTTTATTAGCCAATATGAAGAAACCCTCGATAGCCTCAGAACCGATATTATTTTGGCGAGGGAATGGTTGAAAGAAGTTAAAATTACCCCTGAACAAATTACCTATTTAGTTGAAGAAGCAATTAGAGGAGGGGTTCAAGGACATCGGGCGGAATTATTTGCGGTCAAAGTGGCAAAAGCAATCGCAGCTTTAGATGGGAAAAATAATGTTAGTGCAGAAGACTTAAAACGGGCAGTAGAATTAGTAATTGTCCCCCGTTCTACTATTATTCAAACTCCACCAGAAGAAGAAACTCCACCGCCACCCCCACCGCAACAACAACCAGAAGACCAGTCGGAACAAGAGGAAGAAGAACCCGAGGAGGAGGAAAAAGACAAAGAAGAACAAGAACAGGAAGAACAGGAACAAGAACCACCTAGCCTTCCTGAAGAATTTATTTTTGACTCAGAAGGAGTAATTCTCGATCCTAGTGTGTTGTACTTCGCGCAAATGTCCCAACGTCAAGGAAAATCAGGGAGTCGCAATCTCATTTTCTCTGAAGACCGAGGGCGGTATGTCAAACCGATGTTACCAAAGGGGAAAGTCAGACGAGTCGCCATAGATGCAACCCTCAGAACTGCTGCACCCTACCAGAAATCTCGCCGTCTGCGTAACCCAGATCGCCATGTCATCGTAGAACAGAGTGATTTGAGGGCAAAACGCCTTGTCCGTAAAGCAGGGGCTTTAATCGTCTTTGTGGTGGATGCTTCGGGTTCAATGGCTTTAAATCGGATGCAGTCGGCGAAAGGTGCGGTTTTACGTCTATTGACAGAAGCTTATGAAAATCGTGATCAAGTAGCCTTAATTCCCTTCCGAGGGGAACAAGCGGAGGTGTTACTCCCACCCACCCGTTCGATTACCATGGCGAGATTGCGCTTAGAAAGGATGCCCTGCGGAGGGGGTTCACCCTTAGCCCACGGCTTATCCCAGGCGGTACAGGTGGGGCTTAATGCCCAAATGTCGGGGGATATTGGACAGGTTGTGATTGTGGCGATTACTGATGGAAGGGGAAATATTTCTCTCGCCCGTTCTCTGGGGGAAACTATTGCTGAAGATGAGAAGCCAGACATCAAGGGGGAGTTACTTAGTATTGCGGGGCGGATTCGGGCGATGGGAATGAAGTTGTTGGTGATTGATACGGAACGGAAGTTTGTTTCCACAGGTTTCGGGAAGGAGTTGGCAAAAACTGCGGGGGGGACTTATTATCAGTTACCGAAGGCGACCGATGCTGCGATCGCGTCAATGGCGAGGGGCGCGATCGCGGATATGAAATAATCTCATCACTATACTTGCTCCCTTCTCTATTACAATATGTAAAGAAGATGAATCAGGATTAGGATTGAATGCGGGCAGTAATTGTTGGTGCAGGATTAGCTGGGATGACCACCGCTGTTGAATTAGCGGATGCAGGTTGGGAAGTGGAAATATTTGAATCTCGTCCCTTTGTGGGGGGGAAAGTTGGTAGTTGGCTAGATAAGGATGGTAATCATCTGGAAATGGGCTTGCATGTCTTCTTTGGCTGCTACTACAATCTTTTTAGTCTCATGGAGAAAGTGGGGGCGATTGATAATCTGCGCCTGAAAGAACATACCCACACCTTTGTTAATGAGGGGGGAAGGATTGGGGAACTAGATTTTCGCTTCATTACTGGCGCACCTTTCAACGGTTTGAAGGCATTTTTTACTACTTCTCAACTTTCTACGGTGGATAAAATTGCCAACTCTCTCGCTTTAGGGACTAGCCCGATTGTACGAGGTTTAGTCGATTTTGAAGGGGCGATGCGGACGATTCGCGATCTCGATGGGGTCAGTTTTGCAGACTGGTTTCGTAGTCATGGCGGGAATAATGGTAGTTTGCAAAAGATGTGGAATCCTATCGCCTATGCTTTGGGCTTTATTGATACGGAGAATATGTCTGCGCGTTGTATGTTGACTATTTTCCAGTTGTTCGCGGTCAGAACTGAGGCTTCGGTGTTGCGGATGTTGGAAGGTTCACCCCAGGAATATTTACATGACCCGATTGTGAAATATCTGGAAGCGAGAGGGGTTAAAATCCATACTCGGCGCAGAGTTAGGGAAATATTATATAAAGAAAGTGCAGGGGAAACTAAGGTTAAGGGTTTAGTTGTCGCCCAGGGAGAGGAAGAAGAAACCGTTATTGCAGATGCTTATGTCTGCGCTTGTGATATCCCAGGAATTCAGCGAGTGTTACCCCAGGAATGGCGAAAGTGGTCGGAGTTTGACAATATTTATAAGTTAGATGCTGTTCCTGTCGCAACGGTTCAGTTACGCTTTGATGGTTGGGTGACGGAAATGGATGATGTGTCAAAACGTCAGCAACTCGCAGCTACAGGCTTAGATAATTTACTCTATACTGCGGATGCAGATTTCTCTTGTTTTGCGGATTTAGCTCTAACTAGTCCTAGCGATTATTATAAAGAAGGAGAGGGTTCACTGATGCAGTTGGTTTTAACTCCTGGTGATCCTTTTATCAAAAAGAGTAACGAGGAAATTGCTAACCATGTTTTAGCCCAGGTACAGAAATTATTCCCTTCCTCTAGGGGGTTAAATATGACTTGGTATAGTGTGGTAAAACTAGCACAGTCTCTCTATCGTGAAGCCCCTGGTATGGATGTCTATCGTCCAGCCCAAGCTACTCCTATTCCTAATTTTTTCCTGGCGGGAAGCTACACCCAACAAGATTATATTGACAGTATGGAGGGGGCGACTCTTTCGGGACGACAAGCTGCGGAGGCTATTGTTAATAACTTCGCTGAGATACCATCTGTTCAATAACCGACAACAAGATAAGATCACAAGGAATTTATGTCTAATTGGCTAGAACACAGTGTACAAGTAGAAGTAAATGCCCCGATGGAACTGGTTTGGGGGTTGTGGTCAGATTTGGAACAAATGCCTCGTTGGATGAAGTGGATTGAATCGGTGAAAGTCTTGGAGGATAATCCTGATTTATCGCTTTGGAAACTGGACACGGGGGGGGTAGAATTTACTTGGCGATCGCGTATTCTTAATATCGTTTCTCAACAAATTATCCAGTGGGAATCTGTGGATGGTTTACCCAATCAAGGGGCGGTAAGATTTTACGACCGCAAGGATAAAAGTATTGTTAAGCTAAGTATTTCTTATGCGATTCCTGGTATTTTAGGAAAACTCATGGATTCACTGTTTTTGGGTAAGGCGGTGGAATCAACAATTCAAGCAGATTTAGAGCGTTTTCGTGAGTATGCGGAAGGTTTATCTGCTCAATCAGGGAGTGTCGTAATAAAATAGACTTGCCCTGAATTAGAGTGACATAGAAGGCTATTAGAGCAATAACTTATTAATGTGATGACTCGTTCAATCTCAAATCAAAATCCCACTGAAAATGATTCTGATTCATTGATGAGAATTGTGGTTATTGTTTCGTCTGCTGGAGGTATAAAGGCTCTGATTGAAGTAGTTTCTGATTTGCCTTCAGATTACTTGGGTACTATTGTTGTAGTGCAACATGTCTCACGAGACTTTCATTCCCATTTAGCACATATTCTTGATAGTCACTCGCCGTTGCGCGTCAAACAAGCAGAAGCAGAAGAGAAATTGGTACGGGG
>JBBQDV010000014.1:0-26914 GCA_038320005.1 Cyanophyceae cyanobacterium | reverse complement strand
TTGATCGCTTAAAACCACAAACCCGACAATCAGTAAAATCCCTACCGTTGTAATTGAGAGAACCTCATTTAGAGGACCTGTTAACTTTAACAACCGCCCTTGCTTTTCTAGTAAAGGGACTAAGTTTCCTGTTAAATAATGTATTTGTCCAATAGTTTGTCTTTGCCGACCAAAGCTGTGGATGAGCCTTAAACCCTGAATATTCTCAACTACCTGCTTCACTACACTTACAACTGCCTGTGTTACATCTCGGGAGTTTTTCCTAATGCGCGGAATAAGATAACGTTGGATTGTCACTAATCCCACTGCTAATATGACTGCAACCACAGACAGTAAGGGAGAAATAGCGACTAAGACAGTAACATAAGCAATAACAACAAAAATATTAATGAATAACCGATTCCACTGCTCTAACTCAGTATTAACTGCTTCTTGTGAATCTTGTACATACTGAGTCAAATCCCCAACCTTATAACCACTAGCACAGGGGAAACTCAAAGACATAATCTGTCGAAATACCTTTTCAGTCATTTGCGCCCGCACTTGCGCCTTCAAATACTCTGCACTCACCGACCCGACATAGCCGAGACCACTTCGGATAGCTTGTAGGATAACAGCAAGGCTGATTAAAGCCATAAAAAGCTGTTCTTGACTCCAATTCCCTAGATAAGGATCTAACCAATTCAAACGGTTAATATTTTCTAAAGAGCCTTCTTCTAATACCTGTAGGGCGAGATAAATTACCCCAAAGGTACTCCCTTCAAATACCGCAGAAAAAAGATTGCCATTAAATGCGAGGAGTAGTAAGCCCCGATTATAATTGGCAATGGTCAAAATAATCCGATATGCTGGACTTCTCACCTGGGAGGAAACAAGATTCTTGAAATACTTAGTGGGATGCCGTAATATCTTTGAAGTCAAGGGACACTCCTAATCATATTTAGAAGTATTATAACCCAAGACTAAGTAGAAATACGTGATATTTGTCAAGTTTATTTATATATGGAGCTAAGCGGATTCGAACCGCTGACACCCTCAATGCCATTGAGGTACTCTACCAACTGAGCTATAGCCCCTTATTTAGCGTCTATTATTGTCACTTATAGAATAGTAATCTGTCAAGTCTTTACCGAAATTTAATATAAAAGTTCATAATTAAATAAGTAAAATTAGACACTCTAGCCAATATAGCCCAGGCAGTGACCCATGATAAAATAAGATACTGAAATGGCTGCTGCTGCTAGAGTAACCAATGTCCCTGCAAGCATTAGGGAGAATTCTTGATGCTCGAATCCCTGCTGCATCAGACGTAAAGACCATGCAACAAGGGCAATATCAAAAATTAGAATAGCCATTAGCATAGTTGAAGAAATGTAACATTTCCTTTATTCTAATATACATTCTGTAATAGTTCGCTAAAAATAATCTTTCTGAAGAAAGTCTTAACTATTGAGAACTAATTATCTCTAAAGCTCTAACTGGAACTTGTTGCTGTGCTAAATAATCTTTAATTTCTGCGACGCTCAGTTGTCCATAATGGAGCAAGGAAGCGAGTAAAGCAGCTTCCGCTTTTCCTTCGGTGAGGGCTTCATAAATATGATGAGTATTTCCTGCACCGCCTGACGCAATGACTGGAATTTCTACTTGGTCAGCAATGAGGCGAGTTAGTTCTAAATCATACCCTGCTTGAGTGCCGTCCGCGTCCATACTGGTAATCAGTAGTTCCCCTGCACCCCGTTGAGCAACCTCTTTTGCCCATTTAACCGCATCTAAACCCGTATTCTCTCTGCCCCCACGTACATACACATCCCAACCAGGGTTTTCAGGCTCAGTGCGCCGTCTCGCATCAATCGCAACCACAATACATTGCTTTCCAAAACGGTCACTCCCTTGATTAATAAAATCAGGATTATTTACCGCAGCGGAGTTAATACTAATCTTATCTGCTCCTGCTCGTAGTAACTTCTTAATATGATCTAAAGAATTAATTCCCCCACCTACCGTCAAAGGAATAAAAACTTGTTCCGCAGTACGATAAACCACATCGAAAATAATGTCGCGGTCTTCATGAGTTGCCGTAATATCGAGAAAGACTAACTCATCTGCCCCAGCAATATTATAGGCGCGTGCTAACTCCACTGGATCGCCAGCATCTTGCAAATTAACAAAATTAACTCCCTTAACCACTCGTCCTGCCTTAACATCAAGACAAGGTAAAATGCGTTTCGCTAACATAGCAAAGATGAATAAATAATCAATTACGATCTAAATTGAGCTTTTCCCATCAGCCCAGTTAATCCTAGCAAAAAATCATCACTGATCATTTCTCGATTATGGCGATTAAAAAACAATCAGACTCTTTGCAGCCAGAATCTACTCCCCCTAAAGAAAATAAGACAACAAAGCAGAAAAAACAAAATCAACAATCTTCGCCACAGCCAGAGAATATGCTGCAAGCGGAAGCAATGAGCGATGAAACTGCCAATAATGATGAGAAGATTCGACCACAACGATTAAAAGATTATATTGGGCAAAAAGATCTAAAAGAAGTCTTACAGATAGCCATTCAAGCAGCAAAAGGGCGAGGTGAAGCCTTAGACCATCTTTTACTTTATGGTCCACCAGGATTAGGAAAAACTACCATGTCTCTAATCTTAGCCTCGGAGATGGGAGTCAATTGTAAAATAACCGCAGCCCCTGCTTTGGAACGCCCCCGTGATATAACTGGATTGCTAGTTAGTTTAAGCCCTGGGGATATTTTATTTATTGATGAGATTCACCGCTTAAACCGTATGGCGGAGGAGTTACTCTATCCCGCGATGGAAGATTCTCGACTCGATATTACCATTGGTAAAGGGCAAAGTGCCAGAACTAGGAGTATTCCCTTAGCTCAATTTACCCTAGTTGGGGCGACAACAAAAATCGGATCTCTCACTTCTCCTTTGCGCGATCGTTTTGGTCTTATTCAACGCCTACGGTTCTATGAAGTTGATGAACTAACCGAAATAGTTCTACGCACCGCTGAAATTCTCAAGACTCCCATTCAACCAGATGGCGCAGAAGAAATTGCCCGTCGTTCTCGCGGAACACCCCGTATTGCTAACCGCTTACTGAGAAGAGTAAGGGACTTCACTCAGGTCAAAAAACTAGGAATAATTAATCTCGAAGTCGCTTCCCAGGGATTAGAGTTATTTAACGTTGATCCAAGGGGATTAGATTGGACAGACCGCTTGGTTATCTCCACCATGATTGAACAATTTAAAGGAGGTCCTGTTGGTTTAGAAGCCGTCGCTGCTGCCACTGGCGAAGACAGCAAAACCATTGAAGAAGTCTATGAACCCTATCTCCTCCAAATCGGCTTTATCAGCCGAACAAATCGCGGTCGGACAGTTACAGACGCAGCTTATGAGCATTTAGGCTATATTTAAGCAAAACTAAAGCCCCTCAATTAAAGCTGCTCCTGTTCCTGGAAACATCACCCAGGACATGAAAAAATTAGTAATAAAAATAGCAAATAAAGAAGTAACAACCGCAGTAGTCGTAGATTTTCCGACCCCTTTTGCCCCTCCAGAAGTTGTTAGACCCCAACTGCAACCAATCACAGAAATTAATGCCCCAAAGACAACTGATTTAATCGCAGCACTGGTCAAATCCCACAAGCCGAGAAAATTTTGCGCAGAATCAAGAAATGTTCTCGGGGCAATATCATATAAGGTAGTGGCAATCAAAAATCCTCCTGCCATACCAATTACCAAGGAAAGTATCGTCAAAATTGGCAACATCAAACAACAGGCAATCATCCGAGGCACAACTAAATAATCGACTGGATCAGTCCTGAGAATATAGAGGGCATCAATTTGATCCGTTACTCGCATTGTTCCCAACTCCGCAGCAAAAGCGGAACCAATACGCCCAGCAACAACCACTGCTGTTAACACGGGGGCAAGTTCTCGACTTAGAGAAAGCGCTAAAACTCCCCCCACGGCTGCTCCCGCTCCCAAATAGAGAAACTCTCTTGCTACTTGGATGGTAAAGACCATACCCACGAAAAGGGAGGTGACAAGGGAGATAGTCAAAGAAGCAGGTCCGACACTCACCATTTGATCGAGGGTATTACGGCGATGAATCCTTAATTTAAGCAGGTGAACTATTACCTGTCCACCCAAGAAAATAGCAGCTTGTAAACGCTGAAACCATTTTCCCAACTCAGTCTGGGTTTTAATCATAAATTAACGTCAGCGGACAATATCATTTAGCCATCGTCCTCTGCTGATTCAACTCGGAATCTTTCTACCGAAGTTAAGAGATCACGAGCAATAGTCACCAAACTTTGTAGCGAACCAGATACTCGTTGAGCTTCTTGGGAGGTTTCTTGGGCGGTTAATTCTACCGATTGCATAACCTGAGCCACCGCCCGAGAGGTTTCTGTCTGTTCCACCGTATCCGCCGTAATCGAGCGAACTAGAGAATCAATCCGATTAGATACTTGAATAATATCTTCTAAAGAGCCTTTCGCCTGTTCTGCCCGTTTCGTACCGTCAATAACCTGTTGCGTCCCTTCTTCCATCGCCATCATCACCAGGTTAGTCTCACTTTGAATTTGTAGCACAATTTGCTCAATTTCCTTCAAAGCTTTGGCAGAACGGTCTGCTAACTGACGAACTTCATCGGCAACGATCGCGAATCCTCTTCCTGCTTCTCCAGCCCTAGCTGCTTCAATGGAAGCGTTTAAGGCGAGAAGGTTAGTTCGAGAGGCAATACTAGAAACCACCGCCACAATCTTAGAAATTTCTTGAGAAGACTCTGCCAATCTCTTGACTTTTCTCGCAGTTTCTGCTACGGTTTCCCGAATTTCCAAAATACCAGCAACGGTATGTTCCACCGCTTCTCCCCCTTTCAGGGCAGTTGCCGAGGCAGAACGAGCCACTTCTTCCGCTTCCCGTGCATTTTCTGCTACCCGTTGAATCGAATCTGTCATCATCTGCACAGAATTGAGGGTTACAGCCAACTCTTCTGCTTGACGCAAGGCATCACTCGATAAACCTCGCGCAAAGGATTCATTTTCCGTTGACCCTTGACTCACCTGACGGGCTGCCTGTTTTACCTGCAAAACAATTTCTCGTAGGTTTTGAATCGTCAAGTTAAAGGCATCTGCCACCGCCCCTAGCACGTCTGCCGTAACTTCCGCTTGTACAGTCAAATCTCCTCGCGCTGCGCCTTCTACATCATCAAGAAGGCGAATTACCTGACGTTGCAGGTCTTCCTTCGCTTGTTCTTGTTCTTCGGCTTTGCGTTGAGCATCACTAGTAGTGGTTAGAATTATCCGTGCCATCTCATTAAAACTCGCAGCAAGATGACCAAATTCATCTTCAGAATAAACCGTTGCTTTGGCGTTGAAGTCCCCTTGAGAAACTGCCTCAAATTGTGTTTGCAGATCCCTGGTAGTTTGCTCCACTTGCTTAAGGCTAGTGCGTCCTAACAGTAGGGTTGTCCCAAAACTGGTTGCACCCGCAGCCAATGCCATTATTCCCCCAGTAATTCGCAAATAACCCACAACTGCTGCTTGATTTTCTTCTACAGTGGTAGAGGCAGCAAAACTAACAATGGCAACCGCAAGAGTGGAGGCAACCCCAGCAGCAGCAGCAGTTAGCCAGTTTTTCTTATTTAGAGGGGCATTAAGATAAGCAGCTAAAGGTCCTTGCTCAACTTCAACATTTGCAGAAACAGTCCGCTCCGTTGGTGGCGCAAAATCAGTTGGTATTTTCCCAGCAGAGGTATTACCAATCGTGAATATTTCATTATCTCCTTCGGAAACAGCACTTTCCCTTTTTACTTGAGCGTTGAAAGCCCCTTCCCCTAAGTCAGAATCAAGACCAAAGCCAGAATCGGGTAATTCACTACTGATATCTTCGAGATCGAGATCCGACATCCCGCTCAAGTCATCGCTAAAGACATCAAATTCTTCTAAAAAGCCTTCTTCACTTTGCTTCCCAAAATTATTTTCTTCAGGCTCAAGATTAGGAGTGCCATAATCTTGTTCCAAGTCATCAAAACTAAATCCCTCTAGAGAACTAGAGTTATTTCGATCTGGGTCTTCCCAGTCTTCGTCTGTATAGCTATTGTCGCTCAACAGATCCTGTTGAGGATCGGTCGTCCCTGGATAATTTGGAATTTTTTCTTCGCCATACTGATTAACTTTGAGATCTGCTGAATCCATAATCAGGGTTTCTTCCTGAAAGGGAGTATCTTCTTGATACTCTTCTATGTGATCCCACTCATTATCTTCTTCATATTGAGGAAGTAGATCTTCTGTAAGAAAGGAGTCTGGTTCAGAACTAGCAAAAAGTTCTTCTTCGTAATTATCTGACTGAAAATCCAGATCTTTGGCTGTGGATAAAGACTCCTCTTCATTCTCTGGAGAAATCATGAAGGTTTTTTGTCCTCTATCTTCTTCTAAATTCCCAAAGTCTGGTTCTTCAAAATCTTCATCTAGTTCAGCAGTATTAATAATTCCAAAAGGAGATTCATCTTCTTCCTCATCATCCCCAACTATTTCATCAAAGATGAATTGTGTTTCGTCTTCTCCGTCAGCATTTAGATTTTCATCAGAATCATCAAAAGAGAAATTATTATCATCTTCCGATAGCCAATCTTCTTCTCCTTCGCCAAAGAAAGGGTTATCCTCTTGTTCTGCTTCTAGTTTTAAGGAATCAGATTCTGCGGATAAGGAGTCATCATGTGAGCCAAAAGGATTGTCGGTGGTGAAATCAGTTGCAAATACTGAATCAGGCTCATTTTGGTTCTCATCAAAATCAAGTTTCCCTAAATCAAAATCATCATTCAGACTAAGTTCTTCGGACACCCACTGGGTTTCTTCTTGAGCATCGTCTTCTTCGTCTAACAGGTTAAAGGTTGGACTTAAACTATCTTCAGGAGCATCGTTAAAATCTAAACTATCCTCTTCTGGATTTTTAACTTGATTTTCAATTTGACTGGCGTGTTCTAAACCGTTATTGGCATAAGTAACAAAATCTGCCTCATTAGTCATCTCCAGAACACGCTCATATTGAGATCTTGCTTCATCGTACTGCTGTAAGCCGTAGCAATAGATATGACCTTTTAATAGCAATGCACTAGGTTCATCGGGAAATTGAGCAACTACCTGATCAATAATTCCTGCTGCTTCTTCATAATTGCCTCGTAGATAAGCTTTTTCTGCTTGTCCGTATTCTTGAGCGTATTCTGTGCCTGCTCCCATGTGCATTCTCCAGGGCTATTAGCGATTTCTAGTAAATATATTTTGACGCGTTCTTAATTTCAATTTTTAGATTTATTATAATAGTTATTATAACTAATGCTTTTTTTACTCAAAGTGTTAAGCAGCCCATCTTGCTGATCTAAGAATGGCAACTTGGTCTAGCAAGTGCAAGACCTGCTCTGACTTGTCGTCTAATAGCCATTCCCCTCGCACAAACGAAGCCATGCTGTCAGGAACGTTGTTAGATAATTGTAATTGGTCAACGTCACGCCAGTCCATGCCGACAATTCTATCAATAGCTAATCCTAATATAGTTTCTTGTTCTTCGATCGCGATCACAGAAATTTCTTGTTTATCTGTATTCACCGCGACAGAACTGCCGAGAAATTGACCTAAATCAGCTACCCAAATCACTTGTCCTCTTAAGTTCACTGTTCCGAGTAATAGTGCAGAAGAGTTTGGAATAGGTGTAATCCTGTCAGGAGCTTGAGAAATAACTTCGCGAACCCCTGTTGCTGGTAAGGCGAACTCACGACCTGAAGGAATATAAAACCTCAGATGAAGTTCACCTTCAGGAGTTTGTAGCTCCTGGATATCTGGTGCAATTTCTTGAGAGTTCCTATTTCCCCTTAGAAAATTTGGATTTCCCACCATCTCATTGTATCCTTATCCCCGCAGTAAATGTTTAACTGTGCCAATCAATTCCGACGGTTGAAAAGGTTTAGCAATATAAGCATCAGCCCCCTGTTTCATTCCCCAGTAGCGGTCGAATTCTTCTCCTTTAGAAGAACACATTACCACTGGAACATTTTGTGTTTTAGGATCAGATTTAAGCCGTCGGCAAACCTCATAACCATTCATGCGAGGCATGACGATATCCAAAACGACAAGGTCAGGACTTGACTTTTCAATTTGCCCTAAAGCTTCTACACCGTCACTGGCAATCGCGACTTTTAATCCACCACCTTTGAGGAGGTCTGAGATCATTTGTCGTTGTGCCAGGCTGTCTTCTACAACCAAAACTGTACTCATAACTCCCTACCTGATTTGCCGACGAGTGGTCATTAAACTGAATTTGACCCAATAATTTCAATTATTCCGCAATCCGCACCTAATCATTACATTTTACCGAAAACTCCTCTAATTTTAAGCTTGTGCCTTACCTGTTTTAAGCATATTCCTCTTCGGATCAACAGAAATATCGAGATACTTTCCTATTAAGACTAGCAGTTCGCTTTTGTCAAAGGGTTTTGTTAAGTAATCCGTAGATCCTACCATCCTAGCTTTAACTCTATCTACAAACCCGTCTTTTCCACTCAGCATTATAATGGGAGTCTGCCGAAAAATGTCTGAATGCCGTAACATTTTACAAATTTCGTATCCATTTAATTCTGGCATTAGAATATCACACAAAATCAAGTCTGGTTTGCTCCGAAAGCTTTCGCTTAAAAACTTAACCGCGTCAGTGATTACGATAGTTTCACAGCCAACTTCTGCCAAGATCTGGGCAATGCTATTACCGACAAGGGGTTCATCGTCTAGACAAATCACTCGCGGTATAGTTTCCTTCTGTTCTATCTCTGGAGTTCGTTGCTCATTTTCCCCCTGCATTTCTACCCAATCTTTTTGAATATAAGTATAAATTACATTGGCAACCGCAAACAAGGGGCGATTGAGATAACGAGACAGTTGACGTAAAGAAGTTTTGCCATCTGCCCAACGCTGTAAACTTTTATAGGAGTTTTCTGGTAGAGCCATTCCTAGTAGAGCTTCATCTCTCAAAACAGGACACTGGTCTAGAGATTGAATAAAGGGGTGTAACTGCTTCCATTGCTGAACCTCTTTTATGACTCTATTCACCATCGGCTCAATCTCCCAAACAGACAATTGGGGGGCTAAAGTGGAGTTTATTGCAAAGGTAAACCGTCCTTGATTAAGACTCAAGAGGTCAAATAAAATTTCCGTCACCATACTTTCTAGGATTTCTTTTCCTTGGGCTGGTGTTAGCACCTTTTTCTCTAATAACAGCCACAAAAAACCATATTCTCTTGTACTTGTGTTTAAGATCGTTTCAGAGGCTAATCGGTCTAAAACATCCTCAACGCGATAGCGACGCAAATAATCTCGCAGTCGTTGTAAACTATTATTCGTTTGATCCGCAGCATAGACAATTTTGCCATTGGCGAAGAAAATCAGCCAAGAAGCTTGTTGAGATTGGGAGTTAGGGAAATCATTCCTTCCCCCAATCAGGGGATAATCTGCTTCGACAAATAATTCTCCTGTGCGCTGACCTAAATCTATTAATTGCAGGATACTGCGAATATCGATTTCATTTAAAGTTCCCTGCATATTTATAAAATAAGTTCCTGCAAAACTTCCTGTGACTAGCTGATAGAGAAGTCTGGAAAAAGATTTTCTCTTTTGTCAAGTATTTTGTATTTATAGTTTACCAAAATTTAATTTTGCTAATTTTTCTTGTCAATTTTACTCTTTTCAGTTTGGAGACAATTGACCTATAATGGGCTTTAGCATTGTTAATATCACCTTTGACAAACCGCCTTTTGCCTTATTAAACGCCAAGAAGCTGGAATTAGAAGGGCATTGCACTGTTAAACCAATCCAGGGTGTCCAGAGAAAATTTGCTCTTTTTGAAGCAAATCAACTCAAATCTGTTTCTAATGATCAAGATTGCTAGTTTATTTTAGGCTAAACTAGCTAAATCTCAGCAAATGCCTGAAAATGTAGTCAAAGCACAAGGATACATCAAGAGGAATATCAGCGTGCTGTATCTCGCAGAAGTTAGAAAGCAAAGTAGATCTTTTCTCGGGGCAAAAGCAGAATTAAAGCTTTTAGCCTGTCAGCGCAAAGACCAAAGTTGGAGCGCTATCCCTGGAGAAGAGATGAAAGAAGCCGAAGAAGCCGTTAATTTTGAAAATGGAGCTTTGGTCTTAATCAATTTGGGTGACAATCGCCAGATTCAAGGTAAAGTCGAACCAGCAGCCTCGAAACTGGTTAATATTTTGCAAAACTTTTCCCGAGTTGTGGAAAAGGCAAAAAAAGAGGAAGATGACATTGAGCAATGGAAGCAGTCTTTGATTTATCAAGCTCAAGAACTTACCCAGCGTGAAGCGGAGATGGACGGTCGGCTTGAGCAGCTAGAGCAGTTACAAGAAGAATTTGATCGACTTGCCCAAGAACGCCAAGAATTTGAGGGTAGCCGAGCAGAAGTTGAGGCACTAAAAGCAGAATTTGAGCGCAAGCAGTCGGAACTTGAAGGTGCATGGGAGCATCTGCGAGGGGAAAAACAGCAGTTAAATGAGCAACAGGGAACAGTTCTTGATGAAGGGGTTTCTCGCCAAATTCATCAGTTTCTTGAGCAATCTGCCCAGAGAGGGATGCCAATTGAGGATCTCAAACAGCAAGTTCATAACTCTTTGGATTTAGTTAACCGCCATCAAGAAACTCTGGATTTTCATTGGCAGCAAAAGGAAGAAAAGCAAGCAGAAGCGGAGCAGAAACAAGCAGAGGTCAATGAGCAACGCGAGAGGCTAAGTATTAGTAGGCAAGGATTACAAGAGGTTCAAGATTCTCTGGGTCAAGCTGGTGAGGGTTTCCAAGAGCAGCAACGTAATTTGCAAGTTAAGCAAGAAGTGCTGAGTGTGTTGGGTTTACAACTACAACATCAAGATCAATTGCATGATCATTTGTCTCGTTTAGCTGTTGCTTCTGATCATGTCAAACTAAGTCAAGAAATTGATTTGGAAGCTCTCGAAAATATGCCTTTGGGAGAGTTGGAGAGTAAGGTTGAGCAATTACAGCAGGAGTTAGACCGAGTGGTCAGTTTTGTTAACGACCAAGAAGAGGAGTTGATGCTTGAACTTCAGGATATAGAAACAGTCCGCAGCAAAATTGCTACAGCAAGTGAATATGACAAACTTGCTTTAGAGCAAGAGTTAAATGAGACTCAAGACCGTTATCAGATGCTTGATCGAACCTTAATGGGTCAGCGTCGTAATTTGCGAGAGCGTGAAGAGGTTTATGGGCAACATAGTCGTATTCTGTATCGACGTAAGGGACTAATGGAGGAGAGTTCGGATGCACAAAAAA
The DNA here is from genome assembly GCA_038320005.1 of Cyanophyceae cyanobacterium. GTDB lineage: Bacteria > Cyanobacteriota > Cyanobacteriia > Cyanobacteriales > SIO1D9 > JBBQDV01. The sequence goes on along the minus strand of JBBQDV010000014.1, from coordinate 15,549 downwards.
TCGATTTGACTCCAGTATTAAAAGAGTTAGAATCACAACGCCAGGATACTCAGGAAGAGTTGCAGCATCTAGAAAAGGAAATTGAGCAGATGAGGCAGAGTATTCAGCAGGCTCAAGAGATGATTGATCACCAGACTCAGCATCAAGGGCATAAGCAAGAGGAGTTGCATAAGCTTGAAGCAAGTTGGCAGGAAATGCAACAGTCAACGGCTGAGATTTGGACAAAGGTTAATTTATATGAGGAAATGCTGCATCCGCTCCAAGATAATGTTAATAATTTACGTCAACAATTAGAGGGTTTGGCTACCCTAGTTGAGGATGTTAACGCTATTAGCTCAGAACACCTGAACGCGATCGCGCAAATGCAAGAAACATTAAAAGAAATCATGGCATAGTTTTCAGGCAGATCCAATCCCCTTCTACCTCTCCATAGACAGTTTGGTTGGAGTGGGCAAGTTTGCCTAAAGTGGAGGTGCGATCGCGATTAGAACCATTAATCAAGCGTACCATCTCCTCAACCTGTTCAAAATCAGGAGATTTGAGCATATTTTCCCCGAGGAACTTCCGCATTACCCGCCGTTGTAAGGCAAGAGAAACCGAGCATAGCCCCAGGAAATTAAGACAATTACGACGAGATCCAGATTCTTCCCCAAGCGTAAAACAGACCGCCTCTCGCAGGAGTTGACTCGCTTCTGCTTCGAGATGTGCTACATCCGCCCTGAGCAGTTCTGAGGCTTGAGCCAAAGCAGTTTCAACCTGGGGGTTAAAATGTTCTTGGAGATAGGGAATAAGCTGAGAACGAATGCGGTTACGAGCATAACGTAGGTTTTGATTAGCCTCATCTTGCCAAACTGGTAAATTAAATTCTTGACAAAATTGCCCAGTTGTGCTGCGAGAAACTTCTAGTAAAGGGCGCACTAGTTGTATCTCAGAGGTGAGAGTCCGTTTCCAAGTTAAGGCAGACAAGCCATCTGCCCCTGTTCCCCGTAGGAGATTAAAGAGGAAAGTTTCAGCGCGATCGCTGCGAGTATGCCCCGTAACGATAGTATCAAAACCTGCTTGCTCCGCAGTCTCAACCAAAGCCTGGTAACGCCAAGTTCGTGCTTCTGCCTCAGTTTCTTTTAATGGTGGGGCTATCTGGAGGTAAAAAGGGAGATCCCAAGCACCAACAATATTGGCAACATGGTCTGCTAAACCAAGGTCAGAAGACCAACCATGATCACAGTGGGCAACTCCTAAACGCCAAGACCACTTCTGCTGTAGATCCCCCAGAATTTTCAGTAAGCACAAAGAATCCTGCCCCCCAGAAACCGCCACTAAAATAGATTGCTGGGGTCGGAATAATTGCCGTTGCCTAATGACAGTATGAACTTGGGCATGAAGTTGTGTCCAACTCGGTGCTTTAGTCATAGATCAATTTGCGCTAGGGACTTTAGCTTAATGAATTAGGATCTTTCCAGATATCTTCCTCTGCTTCTTCTCCTAAGTCAAAATCATCGAAGGAAAAATCTTCATTAGAGTCTAATTCTTCTAACTCAGCTAAGTCATCTTCTCCATTTTCGTCAGACAAACCTAAGTCAAAATCGAGATCTTCACCAAGGTCATCATCACTAGAAGTAAGAGTATCTGCTGAGGTAGCTGATTCGATCTCTGCCCCAAAAGCACCTAAATCAAAATCGTCTTCGTCACTAGTATCCGTCGGAACAGCAAAGGGATCTTCGAGATCTAATTCTGTTTCCGCGTTAGTGGTATCGCTTAAGTCAGAAGTTTCTCCAAAATCTTCCCCTAGATCGAGGTCGAAGTCAAAATCTTCTTCCTCGGTGGTAGTTGGTTCTGATTCTGCGGTAAACCCTTCTAAATCGAGGTCATCTTCAGTTTCAGTGAGGTCGAAGTCAAAATCTTCTTCCTCGGCGAAGGCGATGGTGGTTTCTGCTTCTAGAACAAAAGACTCACCAAGGTCAAAACCTTCATCTGGCGGAACTGCTGGCTTCTCCTCAACTTTAGGCACAGGTGCTTGTGAGGTCTTTGCTGTTATTTGCTCAGTTGTTTCTTGCCCATCTTCGTCAGGGCAAAACTCAAGATTGATTCTAACTCGTCCCCGTTGCCAACCAGAAGAGCCAAATTTTAGGACTTCGCACTCGATGCCGTCATCGGTAAACCAAGTCCCTTTATCTTCAGTTAAGCCACCGATGTTGTATTCGAGCAGTTGCTCTTTAAAGGCTTTGAGAAATTCACCACTTCTGAAAGTACTGTGTCCAATTAAAAATTGAACGGCTTCATTAATTGAAAGAACTTCGCCACTATTTAGTGGTTTATACTGTTTGTCCACCCTATATCCCCCATACGTGAACGTCTATAGTCAGAGTTATCTTAGTTTGAGTAATGGTAATCTGGCAATGACTTGCACTAGGTTTTATTAAAAAACTCAGAAAAACCAACCGTAAGAGTGTAACCCTTTGCCTAAAAGATTGACCCCAAGATAACAGATCCAGACGACAACAAAGCCAGTTGCAGCGAGGATTGCGGGTCTTCTTCCTTGCCAATCGCGAGTGATGCGGGCGTGAAGATAGGCAGCAAAAATCAGCCAGGTAATTAATGCCCAAGTTTCTTTGGGATCCCAACTCCAATAAGATCCCCAAGCTTCGTTTGCCCAAACTGCTCCAGCAATGATTCCAATAGTGAGTAGGGGAAAACCTAGCCCAATAACCCGATAGCTAACGTTATCAAGGGTTTGCGCTAAGTTGAGGCGTTGGGGGGAGAGAGTTGCTTCTGTTACTTCTAGTTTAGTTAAAACGGCGGTGTTACCTTGATTTTTAAGGTTAGTTTCCCGACTGTAACGGTCGGGGAGTTTTAGGTTTAGGGAAGGCTGACGGTAGTTTCCTGTTCCCACAGAACTGCCTTGCAATTCGACCTTTTGTCCACGGGTGACGAGTAAAAACGCGATCGCGAGTAGTGATCCAACCATTAAGGTGGCGTAACTAATCATCATCACGCTGACGTGCATCATCAACCAGTTAGACTTGAGGGCGGGTACAAGGGGGGCTGAGGCTTGCATTTCCCCAGGCAGGGTTAAGGCTGCAAAAGCAGTAATTCCCATGGCAACTGGGGCGGTAAAGACCCCCACCAGAGGACTTCGACTAATCTGTTCTGCAACGATATGCATCAAGGTAATTCCCCAAGTGAGGAAAAAGAGCGATTCATATAAATTGCTCAGGGGGAAATAGCCAGCTTCTAGCCATCTAGCCCCCAACAGCGCAGCGATACAGAGATTTGCTGTTGCCATTCCTGTTGTGCCAATAGTTGGTAGCCAAGAAAGCTGGGGAAAGGCAGCCCCAACCCAATAGACCAACATGGTTAGGAATAAAATTAAAAATGAGATGTTGTCCAGGGTATTCTGGAGTTCAACTAAATTCATATTCGCTTTGTAAATAATTGTTAATCAAAACTGTGGACTCTGGGTGCAGATTATTATTTGTCATCCACTTTGGTGTCACTACCCATTTTATCGGAGATTGGCTAGTAGCGTTTTCTTGACAAGAGCTTTGACCATGATCTAAAAAATTGCTTAAACTTAAGGTAAGTAGAAAGAACTATTAATAGCTTTAACCATTGATTCAATCAGATACTCTTGCTCTCCTGGAATGGCAACGACTCTGCCAACATTTATCAACTTTTGCAGCCACAAAGCTAGGGTCATTAGCAGCGCAAAATATTAACCCTGCCAAGATTAAAGCAGAAAGTTTGCAGCTTTTGGCACAGACTGAAGAAATTTATGATCTAGAAGAACGCCTAGAAAAGGGATTATCTTTTGAAGGAATTGAAGATATTGGTAATGCGCTAGAACGGGCGCAAAGACAGGGTTTGCTGACGGGGGAGGAACTACTCTTCATCGCGACAACTTTAGCGGGAGTCCGTCGCTTACGCAGGTTTATTGATGAGCAAGAAGAAATGCCTGTGATTACCGCTTTGGTTTCCCAGGTGCGGACTTATCCAGAGTTGGAACAGGAGATTCACCGTTGTATTGATGAACGGGGTACGGTTGCTAATCGAGCCAGTCAGAAGCTAGAAGGGATTCGTCACCAGATGAAGGGGGTGCGCGATCGCGTTTACGAAAAGCTCCAGAATATCATGCAGCAAAAAAGCTTTGCGATCCAGCAACAGACGGTTACTCAACGGGGAGATCGCTTTGTTATTCCCGTAAAAGCTCCCCAAAAAGAAGCGATTCGGGGCATTGTTCATGATACTTCTAGTAAAGGCTCTACTCTGTTCATTGAACCCCATAGCGTTGTCGATTTGGGGAATCAATTACGACAATTACAACGAGCAGAACAAGCAGAAGAAGAAGCAATTCGCCGAAAACTGACGGAACAAGTCGCGGAAGTAAAAGAGGACTTGGAACACCTCCTCGCGATCGCGATAAAAATAGATCTCGCTTCCGCCCGCGCCCGTTATAGCAAGTGGTTAGAAGCAAGTCCCCCGAAATTTGTTAATCCTGATCAGGGAGAAAATATTACTCTACGGGAATTAGTTCATCCCTTGTTAGTTTGGCAACATCACCACGAAGATGGGGCTGCGGTAGTGCCGATCAACGTCCAGATTCAACCAGATATTCGGGTAGTGGCGATTACAGGACCGAATACAGGGGGAAAGACTGTCACCCTCAAAACTTTAGGTTTAGCAGCCTTAATGGCGAAGGTAGGCTTATTTGTGAGTGCGAAAGCTCCTGTCGAGTTACCTTGGTTTGAGTGGGTGTTAGCGGATATTGGCGATGAACAGTCTTTAGAGCAGAGTTTGTCAACTTTTTCCAGTCATATTACTCGCATCAGTCGAATTTTAGGGACAATTGGGGCTTCGGAAGCTAGTTTAGCTCCTGCTTTGGTGTTACTTGATGAAGTGGGCGCAGGGACAGATCCAGCGGAGGGGAGTGCTTTAGCAGAATCCTTATTGCGATTTTTGCGCGATCGCGCTCTCCTTACCATCGCCACAACCCACTACGGCGAACTGAAAGCCCTGAAATATCAAGATCAAGGTTTTGAAAATGCTTCTGTAGAATTTGATGAAGAAACCCTCCAACCAACTTACCGATTACTTTGGGGGATTCCTGGGCGTTCTAATGCCTTGACCATCGCCAAACGTCTTGGACTACCTGAAACCATTATTACCTCTGCTCAAGAGCGTGTGGGGGGCTTCTCTGAGGATATTAATCAAGTGATTGCGGGTTTAGAATCGCAGCGCAAGCGTCAGGAGGATAAAGCGGAAGAAGCAAAACAACTGTTGCACAGGACAGAGAAATTTTATCAAGAGGTTTCAGAACGAGCAGCAAACTTGAAAGAACAAGAACAAAACCTCAAGCAGTCTCAAGAACAACAGGTAAACGCGGAAATTGCCCAAGCGAAAGCAGAAATTGCTAAGGTTATTCGCCAACTGCAACGGGGAAAACAAACCGCTCAAAAAGCCCAGCAAGCAACGGAAAGCTTAAACAAAATCGGGACAGAGCATCTACCACCCGCCCAAGTCAAGAAACCCCCCAAAGGTTATACACCAAAACTGGGAGAGAAGGTAAGAATTCCCAGATTGAATCAAACAGCAGAGATTATTGCGCTTCCCGAAAATGGCGAGGTGATGGTGCGCTTTGGGATCATGAAAATGACGGTCCCGTTGGGAGATATTGAATCTCTAGATGGGCAGAAACCTGAATTTGCAGTGAAAGCCAAGGCAGCAAAAACCCCTGCTAAGAACGCTCCCATCAACCTAGCACCCCCTCAACTAGAGATAAGGACATCCCGTAACACTTTAGACTTACGAGGGGCGAGAGTGGCAGATGCGGAGAGACAAATTGATAGCGCGATCGCGACAGCATCCGCAGAGGATTTTCACACTCTCTGGATTATTCACGGGAAAGGGACAGGAAAACTGCGTCAGGGAGTCCAAGAATTTCTCCAGCAGCATCCCCAAGTAAAAGGTTTTGAACTCGCAGAGCAAAAAGAAGGGGGAACAGGAGTCACAATTACTACTCTAGTTTAATTTGAAGCGAGGTAATTTAGGATAGAATTCATTTTGACAAGTTAAGCGCACCGCAAAACTTTGTTTCAATATCTGTAACCACTGGGGTACTTCCTATTCCGATTTATTAATATTTATTTATGCAACCTCCTGTGCAGTCGAAAATTTTTAAGCCTCAGCTCTCAGATTTGTCAGTAAAAAATGTTCCTGACGAAAAAGAGCTAGATAATATTAAAGCTCATTTAGACTTAGTATTATTGGCATTAGAGGTTTTAACCCAGATTACCTCTGAAGCTATTTTAGAAGCTGCTAAAGCCCTAGATCTAGAATCAGTTGTCGCCAACCGGGTCGAGTTGTGGCGTTTACGTCAATCAAACCCAATGCGGAAAAGTTCTGGGGGGCGCAAAAAGCTCGATGTGGAAGAAGCGCGAGCTTTGGTTTTAGTAATTTGTTACTTAGCTCAAAAATATCAAGACACTATTCGCCAAGCGGTTAGTCTTTTGGAAATAGCAGCTAAAAAAAATGAAGAACCCCATCGCACTGCTTTACTCGGAGATTATTTAGACAAATTTTGTAATCTTTATGAAGAACGAATGGAAAATGAACCAACAGTTTCTAATCTTTCTCAACTGGCTCTAAAATTACTCATTGACCTACTTTTTTATAGTGACCGTCATGGTCATCGGCGCTTATGGCTTGCTCTCCTCGATAGCTCCCGTTAGCTCTTCTTTCTTTCAAGAAATTTCAAGATAAAAAAATATTCTCTTTGGACTGTCCACCCAATCCTCTTTAAGACTTAAGACTATGCCAGCTTCTACCTCTATCATTCGTCAATTTTCTGCTCCTACCTGTGATCTAAAAATTACCGCCAAAAATTCTTTGCTTTCCCGTTGGGCTGGTAAATCGGTGCTAGAAAACCTCAAGTTTCGCTTATCTTTTGAAAAGGTAAATTCTGGTCGGGAATCTTTAACCATTAGGGGGAATCGCGAGCAAATTGAATCACTATATAATACCGTCAGCATATATATTCGGGATCTCTTGAGAGGGTCTCCTGAACATTTAGCAATAAATTTTCTCCAAGAAGCAACTTCTGAAGCTGAAACCCCTTCTTTTGAATCCGAAACCCCTTCCTTTGAATCCGAAACCCAAGCAGATGAAGCGACTGTCTTTTTTCCTAACGTTGATTCAAGCATAGAAAATGGAAATCCTAAATCTACAAAATCTCTCCCAGCTAACAGTGTTCAAATGCTTCCTGTGCAAACCAGAATGAGGTCTAATGGTTTAGCGCACGAACTTGTCCTGGGATCTTTAGAAACTCAAAAAACGGGACCTTCTATTCTCCTCGACTTTATTGAATTAAACGATCTCGCAACAGTTTTAGACGATTATTATAACCAAGTTACGGTTATTCCTAATTTCGGAACTTCTCCGTTGATCCAAAGACCACTAATTTGGGCAGGAAGCGCAGCAGCAATCCTTGTCGCAGTAGGGGTTACAGCTACAGCAATAAGAATGGGAAATCCTACGAAAAATTCAAAGGGGGAAGTTGCTTCGGTAGAAGAATTAGATCCTTCCCTAACAGACCCTTCTTTAACAGACCCTTCCTTGATTGATATTCCCCCATTACCGATGCCTGAGCTAGAAGGGGGTCTTCCTTCTCCTAATTCTGAAGACGGACTAGATACTCTCGCCTCACCCGAAGGAGGGATTAACCTGATTGAACCTCTAGCCCCTGAAAATCCAACTGCTGGCTCATCGGAGGCTAATTCTCCCATTCCTTCTTCTCCCATTCCTACTATTCCTTCCTCTCCTCAAACCAACATTCCCACCCGACCGAATCAACCCATAGTTCGTCAACCTAGTCAAGCTCTACCTTCTCCACCTCAGCGTTCTTTGCCCACTCTTCCTTCCCAACGCCCTTCAGGAGCATCTGTAGCCCCTTCTGCCCCTCGCACTGGAGCAACGAGCCAAGCTAATCGACCTCCTGCTGCTACTCCTCGACAAACGCCTCAAGTTCCACCAAATGCACCAACTTTACCAGAATTTTCTCCTCCCTCGAGAAGTGTTGAGGAAATCTATGGGGGAATTGCATCTGCACCTAGTCAGACTGGAAATACCCCAACAACTGCGCGAGTAAGCCCCAGCCCTACCAACCAAAATGGGGCAGCTAATATACCTCAAATTGCCGAGGTGAAGCGGTATTTTGAACAACGTTGGCAACCACCAACCAATTTGGCTGAGCCTTTAGAGTATCTTTTATATCTAAATCGAGATGGCTCTCTCCAGCGAATTATTCCTTTGGGAGAAACCTCAAAAACAAACCTTGATCAAACCAAGATCCCTCTACTGAATGAACCTTTTGTTTCTAGTTTATCAGCAGAAGGAACTCCTCAAATTCGGGTGGTTTTAGGAACTAATGGTAAGGTGGAAACCTTTTTGGAAGGAATAAATTAACTGAGTTTAATCCTCACAAAAATTCTCTCAAACAGGAGATTTCCGTCGTGAAATGGTACGCCGATGTTGTTGCAAAAAATCACTCTTCTGCGGATTTCCCATCCCTGCGGTGAGGAAATAGCTGAAACTCAGTAATCTTAGCCAGAGAGAGGGATAGCGAGGTTCTAACCAGGCTTGATTCTTTTCTAACCACTTGGGAAACCATCTACCTAACAGAAGGCTCAGAAGGGCATCAAAGGTGAAGGTAAGGTAAGAGCCAAGCCAACGGATTAGATCTTTTGTTCCAGCTTGTTGCCAAATCCAGAATAGTAAAGTTGGGTTAGTACGGGCAGCTTTGAGGGCGAGACGGTTGAAGGTGAACCAGTCAGAACGGTCTTTAATAAAGGTGTCTGCTACTTCTTGGGGTTCATCGGCGAGTAAGCCAAAGAAGGTGTTAAGCATGGCGTTAATGCGCTGAGGGGGTAAGGTTTTGCCAGTAGGGACCATCATCCCTTTAGAAAAGAGCCAAGTTACGGAAATATTACTTTGGTAGGCGCGAATTTGGTTAAGATGCTCAACTTTCAAAAGGTCATGGCGTAGGGCGGTATCTAACATGACGGTAAGGCGAGGGAGGTTACGCACTAAAGAACCAAAACCTGTAAATACTAAGGGCGATTGAAGAGAGGCTGCATCCCCAATCGATAATAAACGGTCATAGGCAACAGCGCGATCGCGACTTCCGACGCTAAAATGTCCTGGGATATAGCCAAAGGTCGCTTTTTTCCAGACTAGCTTTTCAAGTTCGCAACGGCGGTATTCTGGCAAAATTGTAAAGAAATCTTCGTACATTTCGAGTAAAGAGCCAGGATTTTCAGGATTAACTTCGTGGTAATGGAATAAATAAAACGTTAAATCTCCATTTCCCGCAGGAAATAATTCCCAAATTAATTGTCTTCCCCGCGAAATATCTCCATGAGAATTAAGCACATCGCCATAATCTGCATCCCAGACTTCGGGATCAAAACCCTCTGAAACTACCGCCCCAACTGTCGGACAAACGCTATCAAATGCTCGTCCCCCGTTAATTTGCCAAGCAATAGGCGAAGCTGTTCCCATCGCATCTATTAGTAAGCGTCCCGTCACCTCACGCTTATTTTGAGTGGGAAGGTGTTCTAGTTCCAGCCTTACCTGTTGGGAACTAACGTAAGCTTGGAGAAATTCCGTTTCATCCCAAATATCTCCTCCTGCATCCCGTAATTTTTTGCCACAAAGTTGCAGCAATTTTTCCACATTAATAGCTATATTTAAAACAGTGGGAGTATGAAGAATATTAGCCCGTAGCCTCTGGGGAATATTACCATCAAAGAATTTACTGAGACCATCAATATACTCTGCTGCAATTAGGCTTTCAAATTCTGCTGTCGTAAATAAGCCTAAATCAATTAAACTCTGGAACTCCTGACGAGAAATATTCCATTCTCGATTCATGCGTCCAAAGGGTAAACGTTCGACCAAGAGGACTCGATAGCCGAGTTGCGCCATAACCGCAGCATGAATGACTCCTAATGCACCGCCAATGTAAATTAGGTCATACTCTGCTTTAGCATTTGCTACTTGGGTTTCAGTTAAGATGACCTGCTTAGGTTGCTTCGGGTTACGAACACTTTCACGCCAACGTTTCTCCCACCAATAGACGCGGTTGAGGTCATATTCTCCTTGCGGTAATTTCTGGAAATAATGGACAGTCTGGGGATAGTAAGGTGCGAGGGCTGTAAAGATTGACTGGTTTGATAAATCTATCTGGGGTAGTTCAGGGTATTGCGTTGGGAACTGACTTCTGATACTTTGGGTCAGTTGTTGACAAATTTGCTTTTCTTTCTTAACTGGTTCGCCCCAACGAAAGACCTTTAGATAGGTAGTGCGTTGCAGTGACCAAAGCAATAGAGCGAGTTCTCCCTCTGATTGATGAGGAAATTGTAAACGAATACCACTTTTTGTGAAGATTTTTTGCCCCCACTCAGATTGCCAATCGTGCTGCAACCAAGTTTGAACTGCTTCTGTGTCTGGAGTTGGGATTTCAAGATAGAGAATTTCTTTCATCTTCGCCTAGATTGTGATTTGTTAATTACTGAAAAAGAAAGAGTTTAATTGAGCTAAAAATACGCTAGACTTTGAATTATGAGAAAGCTTTTACAATACTTTACATTTATTTCATATTTATAAAAATAATTTTGAAATTTTTAATTTAACCATGAATTATCCTATCCCAAAGAGTCCCCAAGAAATAATCGCCCTGCAAGAAAGCCCTGTCAATGAGGAATTAATTGCTGCGGTCATCGCTGGTGTTGTCGGTTTAGCTCGTTCTGAGGGACAATCCTTAGAAGAACTAACTCAACAGGTTTTGCAAGAAGATCATCTTCTTAATCTTTATCAGCGTCACTGGCTTAGTGATATTGTCGCCCAAGCTTGGCAAACTTTGCCGTAAATTTTCACGGTTGGAGGAAAAAAGGGGGTTTGCGGTTATATATTTAAATATGTATATTCAACAACCGTTCACCTTAATCAATGGGCGATTTCTTTCAGAAAGCATTTTTGAGCTTACCGCAATGGCTAAGAGAACATTTATTACCTTTAATCCTAACGATTCGGGTAGGAGGGTTTTTATTGTCTGCTTTTGCTCTTTGGGGGTTTGCTAATCTCGCAGGGGGAATTTTAGACAAGGAAACTTTTGCCTTTGATCAAGAAATTTTGCTGGCTCTCAGGGAGTTACAGACCCCCTTTTTAGATGAACTGATGATTGGCATTACATTTTTTGGTGATCCCAATGTGCTGGGGGTTGTCTCACTTATTATTGCTTTAGTTTTAGTTTATCGGCGTTCTTTTTCTGAAGCAACGGTTCTGATTATTGCTAATTTAGGCGCAGTGTTACTAAATTTATGGCTAAAGGATTTGTTTGCTCGAGATCGTCCTGAACTTTGGGAACGAGTTGTTGATGTTCAACTTTATAGTTTCCCCAGTGGTCACGCGATGATTGCTTTGGTGGTATATAGTGTGCTTGCTTATCTTCTGGTTAAGACTTTTCCCAATTGGCGATGGTTAATTATTACGGTTACAATCCCCTTGATTCTAGGGATTGGCTTGAGTCGCTTATATTTGGGTGTACATTGGCCGAGCGATGTCCTGGCTGGCTATGCTGCGGGTCTGGTGTGGTTATTGACCTGTATATTTAGTTTAGAGCTTTGGCAAGCTCGACAAGGGGCTGTGGAGGTATGAGTCAGTGCGCGATCGCGATCGGTAGTAATTTGGGTAATTCGTTACAAATTGTCGAAAATGCCATTCAAACTTTAGATAATCATCCCCAGATCAAAGTCACAAAACATTCTAGTTGGTATCAAACCGCCCCAGTCGGACCACCGCAACCCGATTATATTAACGGCTGTGCCTTACTTAGCACCTCTTTAACTCCCCAGGAACTATTAAAAGCACTTTTAGAAACGGAACAACAATACCAACGGGTTAGAGGCGAACGCTGGGGGGCAAGAACTTTAGATCTCGATCTACTACTGTATGATGATCTTATTCTGGATATTCCTAACTTGCATATTCCTCATCCTCGCATGAGAGAACGACCATTTGTGCTGATTCCCCTTGCTGAAATTGCTCCAGATTGGGTTGATCCAGTTACGGGAAAGGCGATAGCTAGGCTAAACAGAAACGCGATCGCGCTTTTTGCTGGAAATATGACTCATCCTGGTGTAACAAAGCTTCTTGTGAATTAATAATCAAAATATGTTTCCTGGAAAAGAATCCTCCACAATCTTGCAACAACGCCTCTTTTATAAAGGAAGTAAATTTGACTTTGAAGTCAATACCCTACGCCTTCCCAATGGTAGTGTGGGAGATTTTGCTTGTGTGCGCCACCCAGGAGGAGCATTAGCCGTTCCCGTCACCTCAGAAGGTAAATTAATCCTCTTACGTCAATATCGCTCTGCTGTTGCTGGAAGGATACTTGAATTTCCCGCAGGAACAATCGAACCAGGGGAAGATTCAGCCCAAACTATTAAACGAGAAATTGAAGAAGAAACTGGATATCGAGCGCATCGTTGGCAAGATTTAGGAAAATTTATTCTCGCCCCTGGCTACTCGGATGAATATATTTATCCCTTTCTCGCCCAAGATTTGGAAAAGTTAAATATTCCCCCTCAACAAGATGCGGATGAAGATATTGAAGTTATTTTGATGACTCCCAAAGAGTTGGAAGTAGCTATTCTCGCAGGAGAACCTGTTGATGCAAAAACAATAGTTAGCTTTTTTAAAGCCCGTCCTTTTCTCGATGGTGGGGGGTGATGGGGTGAGAGTTTAGGTTTCACCAGTTGAGAGTTGAGATTGAGGGGGTGATGGGGTGATGGGGTGAATTTATTGAAGTTTGACGCTTTTTCCACAACTATATCTGACATATATTATCTCACTACCCCACTCCCCCACTCTCCCTCTCTCCCGACTTCCCCTATCCTGTTAAATTAACTTCAGATTTGGATAATAAGCAAATAAATCATCTTTCGATAAAGTATCTCCTTCTGCTTGAGGAGTCCAAAGGACTTCCACCGCTAATAAGCTTTCGCTAGAGATACCGCCAATTTGACGTAAGGCTTTTTGCATATCTTCAGAACTATTGACTTCAGGTAAGTCTAATTTTCCTTCTGTACCCGCAACGATAGTCACGATGATATATTCACCAGATTCTTGTTGCGCTAGCTCTTTACTGAGGGAATCTACATAGTCCTTAGCTTTACCCTGAAGTAGTTGGCTATTAACATTAGAAAGGGTTTCTTCTGAGAACTTACTGCGCTCTGCGAGAGCATATTGGTTAAATTTCGCTTCCGCACTTTCTAAGGCAGTTTGTTGAGACTCAGAAGCCCCATAGACCCAATATTCAGGATTGCGTAACAGAGCTAAAGAAGCCTCTTGTAGTACCATTGCTCGACCTGCATTTGTTCCAGTGTCAGCGGTACGGGCGATTTTGTTTAGCTCGTCTTGTAATTCGCGGGCGTTGGCGAGAAGTCCTATTTGTAAGCGTCCGACGGACACTTTCGGGCTACTGTAGCCTCCCATACTAGCTTCACCGCCACCACCACGAACAGCGTTAATTAGGAAGTTCGCGATCGCGATGAAAATAAGCAGGGAGAACAGTCCACCGCCAAAACCAAAGAAAGGGAAAGGAAACAGAAAGGGAAAACCAAACCCACCCCCAGGAGAGCGATAACCATAACCACCTCCAGGAGAACCATAGCTACCGCCAGGGGGGGCATAAGTGCGAGGACTACTGCTGAACCCCCCTCCGCCAATTCGCCCACCAGTGCGAGCAGCCAAAGCAGAGCTAATGTTACCAAAAACGAGAGTAAATACTAATCCAAAGATGAATAAGGATTTTAAAAGGGGTTTAATTTTGTTGAGAAGAATTTGTTTATACATTTGTAATTTTCCACGAAGCATACTCACCATTAACTCTAACGGTTTTAGGCTCTTGAATTACCTATGAGATGATAGATTATTGGTTTCACCGTTACAATTCTTAATTTAGCTCAATTAGAGATAGTCGTGCTAGTGGTCAACCGTACCTAATATTTTCGTGGGGTAATAATTTTGAACCCATCACTCTAAACTCTTAACGAACGGGAGGAAAACTCGGTAAATTGATTGCTGCAAGAGACTTGCGTTTTTTGCTAGTACGTAGAGGATATACTGTTGGCGAAGGATAATGAGATAATCTTGGTTTTGCTTTTTTCTCTGGTGGTACGCTCAGGGGCGGTTCGGATTCTAGCACCGCTTCTATCTTCTCCGTAACCTCTGGAATGAGACAGGTTTCTGGTTCTACTTCTAAAACTTCTGTGGTGGTAGTTTCGCTTTCGAGTTCTTCTGCTTCAGCGTCAACTTCTTCAGGAAGCACTTCAAGGAGAGAGGAGAGTTTACCTAGTTCTTCTTTTAAACTTTGCTCTTGGGATGGTTTTGACCAAGATTGAATTGGATTACCTGAATTTAAAGTAGGTGAAGGTGAAGAAACAAGGGAAAAATCAGCTTCAGGAATCTCAGTTTTAGCCAGAATCTGAATATTTTCAGTTGTGGAATCTAAACATTTATCCAGAGCAGATTTAAACTGTTGTGCTTTGCGTTGCTGACAGCGCAGACGCTCGGACAATTCTGCAAAATCGGTTTCTGCTTGTAGCAATTTTTCTGCTTGCTCCTGTTCCCTTTTCCGTAAAATGCTACACTCTTCTTCAAGAATATTTAATTGTTGTTGAGTTAAATAGAGTTCTTCTGATTGTTGGCGAATCAATGTATCAGAGCTTTTTACTCGCAATCTTTTAGACGATAATTGCTCTTGGGCTTCTGTTAAGGCTTGTTCTAGCTGGGCAACTTTTTTGACTAATTCTCGATTACGCTGACGCTGTTTACGGGCTTGGGTAAACCAGTCTGCTTCTTTAGCAAAATTAACTGAGACTGATTTTTCTGGAGATGTTCTCTTAATAACACTTAAGTCAGAATCTGGGTCTGTTGTTGCTTCTAATTCCTGATTTTTTACTGGTGAATTGTCCAGAGGTTGAGAGAAAGTAGAGATATTTTCTTCTAAAAAGTCAGAGTTTTGCAGTCGAGGGCGTTCAAGATGATGATCTTGATCCGGCTCAGAAGAAGATGGAATGGGTTTGGGGTTGTCAGCTTCGCTCATAGCTAATTGCCTGCAAGTATTCGGACAATGGACGTATTCTCAATTATTATGGGGACAGGGTTTAATCTGACACTCTTTTAATTTATACTGTTAAGAGTGACATCATCCCGACTCTAAATCAAAGATTACAGAGCGGGCTTCCAATCATCGCTGATTAGCTTTCCTACTTCCACGGGGAAGGCTAGTACCGTCGTTGCTGACAGTACCCCGCTTTACACTTCCGACCTCGGCAGGCAGTACCACCCTCTGTCCAAGGGTTACATTTAATCCTTTTTGTTCTACAACCATCGCAGCAGCTACATCTCTATTGGCAGTAAAACCACATTCAGGGCAACAGTGAACTCTTTCACTTAATTTTTTCTTACCCGTAATAGTTCCACAATTAGGGC
>JBBQDV010000013.1:0-28084 GCA_038320005.1 Cyanophyceae cyanobacterium | reverse complement strand
GACAAAAAGCACATTTTGTACAGCGAGTTTGAGAAAAACAATTTTATCGAGAAAGCAGACCCAATAAAACCATCCCAACTAATCCTTTTTATTCTCTTCGGAAAACTTAATATCCGCCCAAGAAAGCTGTCTAACTTTATCTACTTTCCCCTCACTGATTGCAATTTTTAAATCCCTTTTATTGTGGGCATCTTGCATCGCTTCTTCCTTATTACGGGAACTAGTTTCAAAGCATTTTTCCAAATCGCCAAAAATTCCTACTCTCCGCGCCTTTGTATGGTATTGGCGTTCAGTATCTAATAATTTTGCCATTAATTCAAGGTGCATTTCATCCTCTCCACAAAGTTCTTCTAATACCTCCCATTCATCCTTACCAAGAAGATTAGTTACTTCTCCTAAGCGAATATCATAGAACTTTTCTCCTGTCACTTCTTCATATATGCGCGGTAAACTATCATCAAATTCATGTTTTTCTTCCAACCAGATTCTTCTTATCTCGCTTAATTCTTCTGGGGTAATTAGAGTAATATCGCGCATATCTTCTGGGGCAGTTTGACGGACTTCAGTTTGTGCCGTTAATACTCGCCTTAACCAATGTTCACGCCATTTTTTCGTATAAGGACCTGGAATTGGTTCAACGGAAGTACCTTCATTTTTTTTATTACGTTCAAAAAGTTGAACTTTACCATGCATACGGCGAAAATCTCTTCTGCCTCGGTCATTTTTCAAATCTAATTCATTACGGATATCCAATAAAGGTTGCATCCATTCTTTTTCTTCATCATTCTGAATCATTGCCTCCATAGACTTATCTTTATCTACAAGGGTACAAACCCAACAGCCAAATCGAGAACTACCACAACTAGGAGTAGAAGTATCTATTACCAAAGGACACTCATTATCAGCAGTTGCCCCTCGATACATAGTAAATAAATTTTTGTTGTCATTTCCCCAAGGATTTTCCCATTGCATTAGGTACAACCAAACTTCATCTGTACGCCAGTCTTCGATAGGAAGATAAATTAGAGAATTTGGTAAATTAGGATTGGGATTTAATCTATCTCTAACTCGACCTTTTTGATTTTTAATCATTGTTGCTGAACGCCTAGTGCTTTCTGCTAAACGCGCACCCAAAACTATTAATGTTTCACCACTAATCCTAATCGCTTCTCTAATAAAATCATTAGCAGGTTTAATCTTAAGACGTTCTGTACACCAACGAAACTTATTTCGTGGTGCAGGATAACCCTTTCCAATTAAGCACGACCAAAAACTATCTTTTACCAATGGTTGAGTTAGATGCGTAAATATCGGCATACACTGCTCTTTTGCAGCTATGTCCATACGTTTTAGAGACTGGCGTACCCAAGCAGAAACAACAGGATTTTCTACTAGGGTGTCATTTGTAATTACATGAATTTCTTTTGTGCGTTTTTCTATTGGTAGTTCTGCGATTGCGTTCCAAATTAATTGAAGTATTGCCGTACTGTCTTTACCGCCACTCCAACCTATGATGAACGGGATTTCATCTTGGCAATATAATTCTTGTATTTCTATGGTTAGTTTCTTGATATCTTCTACTAGTTCTTCCGTCGTTCGAGGCTGAAAAAGCAATGGTTGAGAGTCTGTCATTTTTGCTCCTTTTTTTGATTATAAAGTTTGTCGTTTGAAATTATTTCTACTAAATTTATTTGTTTTACGACTGAATAATTTGGCAAATATCATCTTGAATCTGAATACCTACTTTTTTATCCCATCGCTTCTTCAGTAATTCCAATCCAGCTTCTGCATAGTTTTCAAATAACAAGATAACTTCCCGTTCATTAATCGGTTTAGCTAAACCTTTTCGCTTGCGGGCAATATGAATCCCTGCTTCTAAGGCAAGACGGGTATTGTCATCAAGAGTAGTTACAAGTGCCAAATCTTCACGTTTACTGTTGTAGTTCTTCTTGTAGTCGTTGCTGCTTTTGTTGAAGCCGAGAAAGTTCATCTAGTTTGCCCTGTAAATCCTCTATTTGACTCGCCCTCTTTTTTATATCTTCAAGAAGACTAATAGAAGCTTGGTGTTGTTCTTTAGCTTCTTTTAACTGCCCTCTATAAATATCTAACTTATCCTGAGTCTCAAAGAAAGAGTGGTTCACTTCTTTGAGTTCTTTATTCGCCAAGGAAACCTCATATAAATTTGCGTTAATCGTTGCTAACGCCTTTTTTGCATCGTCACGCAAATTCTTTAACTCAGGAATACCTAATATCTTTTCAATAGCCTCATGAGTTGCTTTTGTCTCAGTCATTTCTGCATAGCGTTCAATTTCAACTCCATCAAAGAAGAAAAAATCTCGGCAGGATTTAGGTAGAAGATATTCTATTCGTTCTCGTGAATCACCTTTTTCTTCACCATTAATGCGAAATATTGCCTCCTGAACTTCAGCAGATAGATTATTGCCTTTAGGTTTTCGTTTCGCAACCCGACTAATTTGGTAGATAGTATTATTATCTTTAAACGTTATTTGAACTGCTAATTCTAAATCAGGATTTTTACTGACTTCCACGGTATTGAAAGAATCAACAAGTTTACGATGAGGAACAGCCTCTCCAGAATATAAACACGAAGTAACCGCTTCTAAAAGAGATGTCTTGCCATAGCCATTTTGTCCGAATATAATCCAAACATTCCTATCTGTATCCAGATTAAGGTTAATAACTTCATCTTGATAGCATCTCCAATTAGTCAAACGAATTTGCTTTAACTTCAGTACCATAATGACTCTCCTAAAATTGAGAATTTGGTGACTCGGTATAGCGTTCAATCATGTTGACTAACTGAGGCGCAAAATTGCGCTTTTTCGCAACTACTTTTTCTTTTTCCTTCTCTATTGCTTCTTTAAAAAGGGCTTCAGGAATTTCATATTTGATTGCGAGTTCTTTTATCTTTTCTTCGAGTTGCATTTTTTTTAGATTAAGGATTTACATCAAGTCAGCAGCAGCAATGCCATAGTCTGAGATTTCTTTTACCAGTTTAACGATAGTTGTCGCACGATTACGGGCAGTACGGGCAAAAGTCACCACTCGTTTTATCTCTGACTGAATTACCTTAACTTGTCCATCTTCCAAAGGTGGTACAACTAAAATGTCTATTAAAGTTGCTACATCTTTATTCGGGGCTGCCCTTAGAATTCTACCGCGACGCTGAATAAATTGTCGTTCGGAAGTATCACTGGCAAGAATAATGGCTTGGTTGGCTGCCGGAATATCTACCCCTTCATCTAAACATTTAATGGCGACTAAAGCATCCAGATAACCTTTTGCAAATTGAGAAAGTATTTGCTGACGATTTTTCTCTAAAGAAGTGTATCGGGCAACTCGCAGACCTTGATGGGCTAGTCTAGAACTAATATAATTTGCTTGACTAATATCTGCACAATATATCATTGCCCGTTGCGGTGGAAAGTCTTGGAGAATTTGGTCAAGAATTGTTAATTTTGATGCTGCTGCCTTGACAATTTTGCTCCTTTGTATAGCGATAAGTTTTGCCTGTTCCCTATCTTCTGCATCACGGCTATTTAACAAAACCCCCATTTTACGAGTCAAATTCTTGAAACGTTCATTTTCCTCTACTGTTAGGGGTGTTACATAGACATGATAGTTATACTGACACAAAATATTTGTCGCGATCGCGTCTTCTAAAGTAAACTCATAAACAATATCCCCAAAGTAATCTAAGACGTAATCTGTCCCTTCCTCATCATAGGCACGAATCGGAGTAGCAGATAGCCCCAAACGATAGCGAAAATCGTCTTTCAAAATACGCCGATACCCCTCAGCCCCAGCAGAGTGAACTTCATCGGCAATTAATAAAGACTCTTCTGGTAAACCCCCTGCATCAGTAATTAATTTATCAAGACGAGACTTCGCTAACTCTCCATAGCTACCAATGACAATAATAGGTAGGCGTTCTCGATTTAACTTTTGGTGGTGAAATAAGCGTAACTTCCTAAATAAAGGTTCTAGCCACAATTCTGCTTTCCCTGTTGCAACTAAGGGGAGGTTAAAACTTGTTCGCTGTTCAATTTCTTTTACCCACTGGAGAACAATCTCATTAGTAGGAGCTACAATAAAAATAATATCTAAATTTTCTAACTCAACCGCGCAACCTAAAGCAGTAATAGTTTTTCCTGCCCCCGTTGCCATTGCTAAGATACCCCGATAATTAGTTGCCCGTAATGCTGTGAGGGCATCAACTTGGCGAGGTCGTAACTCCACTTTTAGAAATGGTTTACTTATTTTCTGAGAAGATTGACTATCCGCTTGATAACTTCCCCCTGTTTCGGCAACTCTCTTTGCTGTGTGAACAGGTTTCTCTTGATTTAGTATAATCTTATCCTCTCCTTCATAGTTAGGAGGAAAATCGGGACGATATTTCAAGAGAGACCTTGTTGCTGCTTCAGGAAAATCTATTACTTCAACTTTAGCAGTTTGGTTATTCCATAACTTCTCAAAATAAGCCACCTTCCGCCAAACCCTTTCTTCTTCTGCTGACTTCCAAGAACAAAATACATCTAGACACTCAAAATTATATAGTAACGCGCTAGAACTTTCATTAGCCGATCCTGTAAACGCAACAGCATTATTATCTGCATCAGTAAATATGCCAAGTTTTTTATGATAAATTCCTTGTCTGTGTAAATTCTTAGAAATTGCTAACTTTATCTCTAATACGCCCTGTCCCAATAGCCAAGCCAGACAAGCTAATCTATCCTTAGCAACTGTTTCAAATTCTTGCTCTAACTCGCGCTGAATTGCTATATTAATAATAACTTCACGTTTTTTTATTCCAATCGCGATCGCGTTTATATCTTCTTTCGATAAGCAAGGAGAAGCAATCAAGCGCATTCTTCCACCAGAACGAATTAAAGCCGTGAGTCCTTTCGCAACTGCGATTATTGACGTACTCGAAAAAAATCCTACTGCCCGACTGTAAACCCTTGATTCCGACAGGCAGGGAATATAAAAATCTTGAACAATATCACAAAAATCACTGCGATAATCATCTTGAATATCTAAATCTGATAAAGCCAATTTAAATTATGTTAATTGCAAGAAGCTTAACTATGAATAGTGTAACATTGATACTCGTAACCGTTAAATAAGTAACAGCCTAGCTTTAATTCCTCTTAAATAAGTATCAAAAAACTGTAACAATTATAACTTGAGGTTTTTAAAAACCTATTGACTCGCTCATCTAAAACTGGTAACTTAAAGAACTCCAATCACTTACTAAAAACCCTGAGTAATGCCCTCAGATCTCTCCGATAAAACCATCTTACAAGAAAAACAAGACAAAAACGCGATCGCGATCCTTCTAGAAAAGCACCTCAACCAAGACAATCAGCTTCTAGTTCAAAGCAACCCAATGGGCGCAACCAGTGGTTATATTGGTTCTGTATCCCTCCAATGGTTAAATAGTCGGGTCCGCTTTGCTTCCCAATTACCTCTATTTCGCCAGAAATTTGACCAGCATAGCAAAAACGTCATCCGAGACGCAGAAACCATCGAAGAGATTCAGCAACGCCCGTTAGATTGGTCGCGACAAGCCCCCCTCACCCAATATCTCGTCGCCCGAAAAAATCATAAATTTACCGCCCTTCTTGTCGTTGTTAGTCCCCCTTGGGTTGATGATCCTTATGCAAAAGAATGGGACTTAGACGGATGCGCCAACCAGAACGCCATAGAATTTTCTCCCCTAGATCAAACAGGTAAACTAGGACTCCTAAATGTCTCTCCAGAAGTCGCTATCTTCGCCTTAGATGGGCAACATCGCCTTATGGCAGTACAGGGACTCATGGAACTAATTCGCACTGGACAACTCCCCTGCTACAACAAACAGAGAAAGATAACGGGGACAACTCTCAACCTAGATGAAATAAGCCAAGAATACGGTATCAGTTCTACAGACCTAGAACAACTCGCAGACGAACAAATTGGCATAGAATTTATCCCTGCAATTGTACCAGGAGAAACCACAGAAGCAGCCAGACAGAGAGTTCGTTCTATTTTTGTTCATGTTAATCTTATGGCGGTTCGCCTTAGTCGGGGACAACTCGCCCTTTTAGATGAAGATAACCCCTTCGCAATTATTGCCCGTAAAACTGCGGTATATCACCCCCTCTTAGCCGAAAGAGAATATCGCCATCCTCGCGTCAATTGGGACAGTGCGACAGTTGCAAGCAAATCTGCTGTTTTAACCACCCTGCAAGCCCTACAGGATATGGCAGAGCGGTATTTAAGTCCCAAGTTCCGCCATTGGCAATCCGCACAGAAAAATGCTCTTCCCCTGCGTCCCAATGAGGAAGAATTAGAGACTGGATTAGCAGAATTTAAGACTCTATGGGATTACCTCACTACCTTACCGAGTTACCAAAAACTAGAAGCTGGGGTAGATACTCCCAAATTGCGACGTTTTAGCCATGAGAAAGGAGGTGGAGAAGCTAATCTCCTTTTCCGTCCCGTTGGACAAATAGCCCTTATCCAAGCTTTGGGTATCTTAGTCTATCAACAGCAGATGTCTTTAAAAACTCTTATTGAAAAACTCCACCGCTTTGATGCAGACGGAGGTTTTAGTAGGATGGAATACTCAGACTCTCTTTGGTATGGTATTCTCTATGACCCAATTAAAAAACGCATTCAAGTCTCAGGGAGAGATTTAGCCTCTCGACTCCTCATCTATCTCCTTGGGGGGATGAAAGATAATTTACAACAAGCAAAACTACGCCAGGATTTTGTGAAAGCAAGAACTATTGAAGCTAAGACGATTAGTTATGAAGGGAAGTTTGTTTCTCCAAGAGAGTTATCTCTTCCCCCTAGATTGTAATCTCTGAAACTAGCAAAGGATTAAGCTTTTACTACTTCGGTTTCTTTTGCGGGTAAATTCGCCTCCAATTTCAAGCAGTTGCGTCCATTAACTTGTAAGCGGTACTCTACTCTATCCATAAGGCGATTCATGATTAACCAACCATAACCATTTTCTTGACGGTCTTCTGGATTGGGGGGTAAGTAGGTAGAAAGGTCAAAGCCTTTACCTTGATCCCAAATTTCTAGGGCAAAATCACGCTCTTTTAACTCTAAGCGTAACAGAACAGGTACGTCTGCTTGCTCCTTATGGGCGTGACGTACCACATTAGAATAAGCCTCAACCAATGCTAAACGTAAACGGTTAGACTGGCGCAGCCAATCAACGGTATCTCCTAACTCAATTTCTAAACTTTCTAGCAACCAACGTTCAACTACTGCTAGATATCTTAAATCACTAGGGACGTGCAGTTCTGTTTTCATCATGATTTAGAGAATCTCCAGATGTAACATAGTTTGATCATCTTCTTGTACTTCACTGGTATATTCACGAACCGTTGTCAGCAGATGCTTGAGGTTAAAGGGGTCAGGTTCTTGGCAAATCAACTGCCATAGTCCTTCTTGGTTTAGCATGGTACTATTTATCTCCCATTCATTAGTATTTTTTCTGCCATTAGGAAGAGGCTTCGTGACCGAGGCTTCCGTTATTCCATCACTAGTTAAGAGAAATACATCCCCAGGATTTAGGGTTAATTCCCCTGAGACACCTCGCCAAGTAGGTAAAATTCCCACTGGAATTCCCCTCGCTTTAAGGTAGTTCACTTGAATCGGTTTACCTTGGCTTAGTTGGCGATGTGACCAGACCATTGGATAGATATGACCCGCGTTCGTATAGACCATGCGACCCGTATCTGGCGTATAACGGGCAATTAATAAAGTAATGAAACAATTGGTACTAAATAAGTCCTCTGACATAGTTTGGTTGACATTTTTTACAACCTCCTCTGGCTCAGGGGATTTCTCTTGAGAAAGTTCTCTCCTTAAAATCGAGATAGCACTTGCCATAAATAAAGCTGCGGGAACGCCCTTACCAGAAACATCACCTACTGCTAACCAAGTATCCCCCTGGGGATGGTGATAAACTTCAAAGAAATCTCCCCCTACTTCTCGCGCAGCATGACAAATAGCTTCAATTCTTACTCCTTCGAGTTCTGGTGGGCTTTGACGGAGTAAGTTTGTCTGAATTTGGCGAGCAACATTGAGTTCTGCTTGCATCTTCTCGGTTTGTTGCTGGGTACGCTGATAGAGTTTGGCTTGGGATATAGCCAGGGCTGCTTGCTCTCCGACGGCTTCTAACAGTTGCAGGTCGGATTCTTGCCAATATTGCGACTCCTTGCTTCCAGAGAAGAGGGAAATAAGGGCTTGTAGTTCTTGCTTGTAGAGTAAAGGTACGACAATTTGAGATTGTTGTGCTTCGTCAAATCCCTGTGTTGCTACTTTTGTATTTAAGGTGGTGAAAACTTCTTCCATCTGGGGAAGGGAATCTTTGATAATCTCCAAGTTTTTTGGTTCTAATGGCTTGTGATAGCAGAAAGGCTCTAGAACTAATTCCTTTCCTTCTACAGCCCGAAGAATACCCCAATCAGCATCAAAGTTTTTACTGATCGCGTCCACAATAGTTTGCAGGGTACTTTTATAATCGAGAGACTCGCGAATTGCCCTGGTAATGCTGTTGAATAGTTCTTCTCGACGGAGGGCGCGACGCAGTTCAAAGGTGCGTTGCTTAAGTAAGAGATAGAGTTCTGAGGCTTGTCGAACAGTAGCTTTAAGTTCTTCGGGACTCCAAGGTTTGGTAATATATTTAAAGACTTGACCGGTATTAATTGCGTCAACTAAGTCTTCTACGTCTGTATATCCAGTGAGTAAAATCCGAATGGTTTCAGGAAACCTCTCTACGGTTTTACTCAAAAACTCTGTCCCGTTCATGACAGGCATACGTTGGTCAGAGATGATCAGTGCCATTTCTCCTTCTTCATCCAGGATGTCTAAGGCAGTTAATGCTCCATCTGCTTTGTAAACCTTAAATTCTCGTCGAAAAGTTCGATAGAGTAAATCGAGGTTATCAGGCTCATCATCTACCACCATTAATTTTAGTTTACTGCTCTCTGCCTGATTCATACCCCTTCGCTAAATTAAGATGATGGTATTTTCCGAATGCGCTGTGGAGTTAGCCTTGTTCTGAGGAGAATTTAGCTAACTCAATTATATCTAGATTACAGCACGGAAGAGTTCTTAGCCAACTAAACCAGAGCGTAATGCTCTTACTGCTGCTTGGGTACGGTCATCTGCACAGAGTTTATTGAGAATGTTGCGGACATGGGTTTTTACTGTTCCGACGGTGATAAAGAGCTTTTCGGCAATTTCTGCATTGCTACAGCCTTCAACAATTAGATGTAATACCTCCAGTTCCCTTTCTGTGAGGGGATAAGCTTCAATTAGTTGACTATATTCGGGTTCTGCTGCATGAATGGCGACGGTGTTATCCCTTTCTGTTGTGGGAACAGTTTCTTTTACGGTTTTGTTTTTTGCTAAGACTACTCGCGCGATCGCGGGATCAATCCAAGCATTTCCTTCTTTAGTCAGCTTCAAAGCCTCAACTAAGCGTTCAAAGCTAATATTCTTCATACAGTAGGAGTCCGCCCCCGCAGCAAAAGCAGCCAGGACAGCATCTTCATTATCTTGCAAGGTCAAAATTAAAACCTTGGTATCAATTTCTCCTGTTTCCGCTTGGATTTCTTTTAATTTGCGGGTTAATTCAATGCCGTCAATATCTGGTAAGCCTAAATCAACAATAGCTACATCTGGCTTTTCTTTGAGCAGCATCTCTAAGCCCTGAGTCCCATTCGCTGCTTCCCCAATCAGTTTAATCTCACTACGCTGTTGCAAGGCAGTGCGTAAGCCGACTCTTGTTAAGTCATGATCTTCAACGAGAACTACACTAATTTTATCCATAACTGTTATATTTCCAAAATTGAGATAAAGATAATATTAAAAAGCGAAGACCGTTTTTTCACCTATCTATCTTAGGATAGATCAAAAGTGAAAATTGAGCAAAATCGCCTAATCCCAAATAAGTATATCTTTTTGAATGTAAATAGCTGAAATTGATGATTTTGATTTGCAAATGGTTAAATTACTAGTTAACCTGTCAAGCTGTTCAGCAACAGGATCTGAAGCTTAACTATGCTACCATAGCGTAGAAATTATATCATAGCGATAAAGGTATTGCGCGATCGCGTTAATACTTTTACTATTTCACTTGGCTTAAATTGAATTGATAAGTAACCTAATTTATTGATAAAATGCTAGGGAGAGGGAAAGGTGAACTGTAGCAGGAGAAAAAATGAGTAAAAAAACTATGAATGTCCTTCTGATTGATGATGATGAAGTTGATATCATGACAGTCAAACGAGCATTTAAGAAAAATGAGATTCCTCATCAGTTAGTAACTGCTCATAATGGTATTGAAGCATTAGCAATTTTGCGAGGAGAAAAAGAAGTTAACTTCCCTTGCCGTAATCGCCTCGTACTTCTTGATTTAAATATGCCTCTGATGAATGGAATTGAGTTTCTTTCTCAATTGCGTCGCGATCCTGATTTACGCTCCACAACAGTAATTGTTCTAACTACATCGAATGAGGACAAAGACAAAGTTGAAGCCTACAATTTAAATGTAGCAGGTTATCTGCTTAAAACAGTCACCGACCGTAAATTTGTTGAAACTGTGGCAACTCTCAATCATTATTGGAATTTGAATGAGATGTTATAAATCAGTTAAGGGTAAGAGCTAAGGACTAAAATTTGATGGATCACCCAATTAAAATCCTAGTTGTCGAAGATGATCTCGTAGACCGCATCGCAATTCGTCGTGCCTTGACAAAAGCAGCAATTGAGGTGGAGATTGTCGAAGAAACAAACTGCAAAAGCGCGATCGCGATCATCAATCAAGAAGATTTTGAATGTGCCTTTCTCGACTACCGCCTCCCCGATGGTAATGCCCTCGAACTGATCAAGAAACTAAGAAAAGCTGGCTCTAAAGTTCCTCTAGTGATACTTACGGGACAAGGAGATGAAGAAATCGCCGTCCAATTGATGAAAGCAGGAGCATCTGACTATCTCTCCAAAAGTAAAATTTCCCCTGAAAGCCTTGCCCGCAGTCTTAACAATGCTGTGCGAATTTATCGCGCTGAGTTGGAAGCCCAAGCCATTAGCCAAAAATTGCGAATTAGTGAAGAACGCTATCGCCTCGTTGTAGAAGGTTCTCATGATGGAATTTGGGATTGGAATCTTGTTACCAATGAAATTTTTGCCAATAATCGCTTACTAAAAATTGTTGGTCTTAACAGAAAAACAACAGCAGTAACCTATAAACTATTGCAAGATCTGATCCATCCCGATGACCGTTACAAAATTGGTCGCTTGATTAACGCTCATCTTCGCCATGACAATGAGTTAGATCTAGAATTGCGAATGCGCCATCGTAATGGGGAGTATCGGCATTGTCTGGTTAGAGGTAAAGCACAAAGGAATCCTCAAGGTAAGCCAATACGGATGTCGGGAATCATTAACGATATTACCGAAAGAAAACGTTCCGAAGAACGAGCGCAGTTTTTAGCAGAAGCAACAACCCTTCTCTCTAGTAGCTTAGATGCTCAAACTACTTTCAAAAATCTCGCTAACCTCCTTGTCCCCACTCTGGCAGATTGGTGCGCTATCGATCTTGCTGTCGGAGAAGAAACTTATCAACCCATCGCCTCTGTCCACCTAGACTCAGCAAAAGAAACCCTAGTTTTGGAACTACAAAAATGGCTTCTCAGCCATCCAGATACTAACTATGGCTGTCCAAAAGTTTTAAGGGAAAGAAAACCTGATCTTTGTTTTGAGATTAAGGAATCTCTTCTAGAATCTGCTGCTCATAACTCCGAAGAACTGAATTTGCTCAAAAAGCTAGAAATAAAATCCTATATTTGTGTTCCGCTCCAGCTCGGTCAGCGAATTTTTGGGACTATATTCCTAGTTTGGAGTGAATCTTCCCGTCGTTATAATCAAGCTGACCTCAGATTTGCTGAAGACCTTGCCCATCGTGCTGCTTTTGCCATTGATAACGCTAGACTCTACCGCGAAGCTAAATCTGCCAGTGATAACCTTCGTAAAGCGGTGGTTATTTTAGGAGAGCAGCAACAGCAACTACGTACCTTACAGCGACTTACTAATATTCTCCATCAATGTTTAACCGATCTTCCTGACCTACTACGAGTGATGACCCAAGAGGTATGTAATGCTATTCCTAATGCCCAAGTTTGTTTTATTAGCCTTCACAATCCCCACCTGAATACAGAGCAAACACGCTTGACGGTGGTAGCAGGAAGCGGGATAGAGGATTTAAAAGTAGATTGGGATTTACTTGTCGAGTTGGGTCAGTTCAATAACATTTTGACCCGTAGCAATTCGCCACTGATGCAACCCAATGAGTCTAATCAGGGTAAAATTCCTGTTGTTCTTTATGGGGTAAAAATTGAATCTTCTCAGTCTGGGCATTTAGGGCTGCTCGCCATTGGTAACTGGGAAGACGAATCCGCTTTTGATGATGAAGATCAAAACTTGCTGACTGCGGTGGGAGAACAAGCTGCGATCGCGATCGATAATGCCCGTCAACTGAAAACCCTAGAGGAACGAGAAGAACGTCTCGAATGTCAGAATAAAATCTTAGCAGAGCAAAATGTTGAACTAGAACATAACCGCCAACAAATTCAAATTCAAAACCTGCAACTACTAGAAGCAGCACGATTGAAGTCTCAATTTCTCGCCACCATGTCCCATGAGTTGCGCACTCCCATGAATGCAATTATTGGCTTCTCACAACTTCTCCTACGCCATTTTATTCAATCTGAGCATGAGGCTAATTCTCGTCAAGAAGAGTGGAGTGCGCGTATTCTTAACAATGGCAAAACCTTACTTCATTTAATTGATGATATTCTCGATCTCTCTACCATCGAAGCGGATAGCTTAGAATTACAAATTGAAGCGATAAACCTCCCTAAACTAGTTATCACAACAGTGGAAGAACTCCGTTCTCTAGTTGATGAGAGAACTATTGACTTGAAAGTTAAGATTGAGCTAGAAAATCCGATTACTTTCAACGACCCAATCCGTTTACGGCAAATTATGATCAACTTAATCTCTAATGCCATTAAATTTACTGACGTAGGAGAAGTTGCCATCTCAGTCAGTGAAACCGCAGACGATAAACTGAAAATTATTATTAAAGATACTGGAATTGGTATTCCTGAAATTCAACTTTCACAGATTTTTGAAGCTTTTCGCCAAGGAGATCAAAGTATCACCCGTAGGTATGCAGGGACAGGCTTAGGATTAGCTCTTACCCAGTCTTTGATTAAACTAATGGAGGGTGATATTACTGTAGAAAGTCAAGTTAATCAAGGATCAATTTTTGAGATTGTCTTTCCCCGTAATTTCAAAGCTTCTGTAAACAAGAAAAAAGTTAAAACGCTAAAAATTTCCCAAATGCCACAAAGAAATAAAGGCAAGCTATTATATTAAATACACTCATACTTTACTCTAGAGCATCCTTTAGAGCAGTTCTAGCAGCTAAATGGTTACGAGTTGAAGAAAGAATTTCGCTCTCTCGCCTCAGCCTAGTTGCGGTATCTTGCATTTCGAGTAAGGCTTGTTGTTCTGATGCGACTCCATAGAGATTACTAGCGATCCAATAAGATAATTCTACTGGTAAATTAGGTAGTTCTTCAGGGAGTTCAATATCCTGACTAGTTAATTTAGTAGAGAGATGGACTACACTGTTTAATAAATCCTTGACTTCATCTGCCAAAGGAGATAAATCTTCTTGAGGAGGAGCATCTTCAATCCATTCCACCAAACCAACCCGATAAGGCTTCTCACGCACATATTCCAGAACACGGAATCTTTGCTGACCCAGAGTTAACATTTTGATGCGATCATCTTTTAAGCGTTGGTAGTGGATAACTTCTGCACAACAGCCCACATTCGCAATCTCTCCCCGAATCGGATCAAACATTAAGACCCCAAAACGGCGATCGCTCTCCAAAATAGTATTCATGAGAATACGGTAGCGGAACTCAAAGATATGCAGTGGTAAGGGGCGATCTGGAAATAATACTACATCAGGAAGGGGAAAAAGGGGAAGTTCTCGAACGGCGATAGAAGAAGATGTCATTTTCGGTTATCAATGGATCAGTAATCAGTAACCAGTTTTTGTCTTGGATGCTTATTTTACAGGTCACTGCTGCTGTGTACCTTTCTATTTTAACGAATTCCTGAAGTTGATTTTTATGAAAAAACCCCTTAGAAGTAATTCTAAAGGGATGATACTAAATATTTAGCTTATATTTAATATTTAAAGTTTGACTTCAATATCAACCCCAGCGGGTAAATCAAGTTTCATCAACGCATCAATAGTTTTCGATGAAGGTTGGTAGATATCAATGATGCGACGATGGGTACGCGTTTCAAAGTGTTCTCTAGAGTCTTTGTCAACGTGGGGAGAACGCAGAACGCAATAAATTCTCCGCTTGGTAGGAAGGGGAATTGGTCCAATTGCGGTCGCATTGGTGCGGTTAGCAGTCTCGACAATTTTCTCACAGGATGTATCGAGGAGGCTACGGTCAAAGGCTTTGAGACGAATGCGGATTTTTTGCTGCTGAATAGTTGCCATTATTTTTAGTTATCAAGGTACAGAATGAGTATCAAATTGAAATGAAATTATTTACAGATGAGAATGGAGCAGAGAAAGCAAGTTTTCTGCTCCACTGAGGAAGTATATATTAGAGACTAAAGAATCTTAGAAACTACACCAGCACCAATAGTGCGACCACCTTCACGGATTGCAAAACGCATTCCTTGTTCGATCGCGATCGCGTTGATCAACTCAACAGTCATCTTAATGCGATCTCCAGGCATGACCATTTCTGCTGCGCTACCATCATCTGCCGTAAAATCACTAATAGTTCCAGTTACGTCTGTTGTCCGCACATAGAACTGAGGGCGATAGCCAGGGAAGAAAGGAGTATGACGACCACCTTCTTCTTTTTTGAGAACATAAACCTCAGACTCAAACTTAGTGTGAGGAGTAATCGAACCAGGTTTAGCGAGAACCATTCCCCGTTCAATATCTTCTTTTGTTACACCACGTAGAAGTACACCCACATTGTCTCCAGCCATCCCTTCATCAAGGGTTTTTTGGAACATTTCTACCCCAGTAACAGTAGTATTACGGGTGTCGCGAATACCAACGAGTTCTACAGTTTCTTGGACTTTAACCTTACCACGTTCAATCCGTCCAGTTGCAACCGTACCCCGACCAGTAATGGAGAACACATCTTCAATCGCCATCAAGAAGGGCTTATCAATATCACGTTCAGGAGTAGGGATAAACTCATCCACAGAATCCATGAGCGCGTAGATTTTATCAACCCAAGGATCATCACCCTGAGCAATCTTAGGATTAGTAGTTAAAGCCTCTACAGCCTTGAGAGCAGAACCAGAAGTGATCGGAATATCATCCCCAGGGAAGTCATAGTCACTCAAGAGTTCGCGAACTTCTAACTCAACGAGTTCTAAGAGTTCTTCATCATCAACTTGGTCTTGCTTATTCAAAAAGACCACGAGACTAGGAACACCAACCTGTTTTGCTAACAAGATATGTTCGCGAGTTTGAGGCATAGGACCATCTGCTGCGGAGACGACCAAGATACCACCATCCATTTGCGCAGCACCAGTAATCATGTTTTTCACATAATCAGCGTGTCCAGGGCAGTCAACGTGGGCATAGTGGCGGTTGTCAGTTTCATACTCAACGTGAGCCGTATTAATCGTGATCCCCCGTGCTTTCTCTTCAGGAGCAGCATCAATATCTTCATACTTTCTTGCAGTTGCCTTACCTGAAGCAGCCAAAGTTAGGGTAATTGCTGCGGTCAAGGTAGTTTTACCGTGGTCAACGTGACCAATAGTACCGATATTGACGTGGGGTTTAGTTCTTTCAAATTTTGCGCGTGCCATAAAATTCTCTTGTTCCTTATTCTATTTATATGTTTCCTTTACTTTTGGCAACAATGGCTTCAGCAACATGGCGAGGAATTTCCTCATAGTTACCAAACTCCATTGAGAAGATGCCCCGACCTTGGGTTTTTGAGCGAATATCGGTAGCATAACCAAACATCTCAGCTAAGGGTACTTTTGCTGAAATCTTGGCAAGACCCTCTTCGTTACTCATCCCTTCGATTTGTCCTCGGCGTGAGTTGAGGTCGCCCATCACATCACCCAAGAAATCTTCTGGGACTTCAACTTCCAGCTTCATAACTGGCTCGAGCAAAGCTGGATCTGCCTTGAGGACAGCATTTCGGAATGCCATTGAGCCAGCAATCTTAAATGCCATCTCTGACGAATCTACATCGTGATAAGACCCATCAACTAGGGTAACTTTAACGTCAATCACAGGATAACCTGCTAAGACACCAGATGCACAGGCTTCTCTCATCCCTGATTCTGCTGGAGAAATGTATTCGCGAGGAATCGTTCCCCCAGTAATTTTTGAGACAAATTCAAAGCCTGACCCCATTTCCCCTGGTTCAATGTCAATAACGACATGACCATACTGACCCTTACCACCGCTTTGACGAATGAACTTACCTTCTACTTGGTTGAGGCTTTTACGAATAGTTTCACGATAGGCGACTTGGGGCGCACCCACATTTGCTTCTACCCGAAATTCTCGTAACATCCGATCAACCAAGATTTCCAGGTGCAGTTCACCCATACCAGCGATTACAGTTTGATTCGTTTCGGGATCAATACTGACACGGAAAGTGGGGTCTTCATCGGAGAGAGATTGCAGGGCTTTGGAAAGTTTTTCCATATCCTGCTTCGTCTTCGGTTCAACTGCAACGGAGATTACTGGTTCAGGGACGTAGAGAGACTCTAACACAATGGGCTGGTCTTCATCACAGAGAGTATCCCCTGTAATTGTATCCTTCAGACCAATTGCTGCTCCTAAATCTCCAGACCGCAGTTCCTCAACTTCAATCCGTTCGTTGGATTTAAGAATGAGCAATCGAGAAATTCGTTCTTTTGTATCTTTAGTAGCGTTATAAACATAGCTACCTTTTGTTAATACCCCAGAGTACACCCGAATAAAGGTCAAGCGACCATAGGGATCTGCCATGATTTTAAAAGCCAAAGCAGAAAAGGGTGCATCATCTTTTGCCAGACGGATTGATTCCGTACCATCTGGTAAAAGACCTTTGATGGGAGGTACTTCTTCTGGTGTCGGCAGATAATCTACTACTGCATCTAGGAGAACCTGAACTCCTTTATTCTTAAAGGCAGAACCACAGAGTACAGGTACAACCGTACCAGCTAACGTTCCTTTGCGTAAAGCTAAACGAATTTCTGCTTCGCTAAAAGCTTCTTCTGCGAGAAATTTTTCGAGGAGGGCTTCATCAGTTTCCGCGATTGATTCAACTAGCTTATTGCGATATTCTTGTGCTAATTCTGCATATTCGGCGGGAATTTCTGTCTCCTCAATCTCTGTTCCCAGGTCGTTGTTGTAAACCTTTGCCCGCATCCTGACGAGATCAATAATGCCACTAAATTCACCCTCACTCCCAATTGGAATTTGAATCGGGACAGCATTAGCCCGCAAACGATCGCGCATCTGCTCATATACTTTAAAGAAGTTCGCCCCCGTGCGATCCATCTTATTGACAAAGGCAATCCGAGGCACATGGTAACGGTCTGCTTGTCGCCAAACAGTTTCCGATTGGGGCTGTACCCCACCCACAGAACAGAATACGGCAATTACCCCATCAAGTACCCGCATGGAACGTTCCACTTCAATGGTGAAATCAACGTGACCAGGGGTGTCAATAATATTGATCCGATGCTCACGCCAGTTTGTACTAATCGCAGCAGCAGTAATTGTAATGCCTCTTTCTCGCTCTTGTTCCATCCAGTCCGTGACGGCAGTTCCTTCGTGAACTTCGCCAAGCTTATGAACGATTCCTGAAAAGAACAAGATTCGTTCAGTTGTTGTGGTTTTACCAGCATCAATATGAGCTGCAATACCAATATTGCGGACTTTATCTAGGGGTATAGAACGTGCCACAGATATACCTCCTTAAATTAATAGCAATCAAAAAATATAATATTTATTTACTTTGCTATCGTTACACTATTTACAATTCTATACTTTTCTCAAATTTATGAGCAGGATAACTTTAGGGAAGAGGTGATAACAACACATTTTTCACAATCTTTGCTCTTATTTTCCCTTCCCAAAAAGTTGCTCTATGCTAATAACGATAGTGAGCAAAGGCTTTATTTGCTTCTGCCATGCGGTGAGTTTCCTCCCGTTTGCGCATTGCACTTCCCGTATTATTAGCAGCGTCCATGATTTCATTTGCTAGGCGGTCTGCCATAGTTTTACCAGGACGAGTGCGAGAGAATTGAATTAACCAACGCAAGGCTAGGGTTGTACCTCGGTTAGAACGCACTTCCATCGGTACTTGATAAGTAGCACCACCGACTCGACGAGCTTTTACTTCGACTAGGGGAGTTAGGTTACGAATTGCGGTTTCAAAAGTTTCTAGGGCATCACCTCCGGTTTTTTCTTCGATACTTTTCAGGGCATCGTACATAATCCGTGAGGCTAAAGATTTTTTGCCGTGGTGCATCAAGCGCCGGATCGTCATACTGAGAAGACGACTATTATAAACCGGATCAGGAGGAACACCACGTTGTTTTCTGCGAGTGCGACGGGACATTGCTGTTTTCTCTTACAATACTTAGGACTACAATTTTTTTCTAGATTTATTTCTAAGGTGTGATTTTAAAATAAAAAGCAACCTTAACTGCTATAAAATAGCGTCTATGGATTTCGTCTTATTCCTTGGGACGCTTTGCCCCATACTTGGAACGACTTTGGCGACGGTCTTTGACACCAGTAGCATCTAAAGTACCACGAACAATATGATATCTTACTCCAGGTAGATCTTTAACACGACCACCACGGATCAAGACTACAGAGTGTTCTTGCAAGTTGTGACCGATTCCTGGGATATAAGCAGTTACTTCAAAACCAGAGGTTAAACGAACCCGTGCTACTTTTCTCAAAGCAGAGTTAGGCTTTTTCGGTGTAGTGGTATAGACTCTTGTACAAACCCCTCGTCTTTGGGGACACTGCTTTAGGGCTGGGGATTTTGTCTTCTTTTTTGCTCTACCGCGTTCTTTGCTAATAAGTTGCTGGATAGTTGGCATAAGTTAATAAGTTAAATTTAATTGCACCGGAGATTAAGCTCCAAAATAAAAAAACATTGACAGCCTCCTATATTACCGCTATGGCAGTCAAGGTGTCAAGGGGAAGCTATTGTGGGGTGAAAGACAACCCACAACCACAGGTTGCACTAGCATTGGGGTTATGAAAGCGAAAGCCCCCACCCATTAAATCTTCTGAGAAATCAATAGATAGGTCTTCAAGATTATTGTAACTGTTTTTGCTAATAATAATCCTAATCTCTTGGCTATGGAAAATGTGATTATCTATTTCGCTTAAGTTTTGAGTTGGTTCTTCTAAGTCAAAGATGTAATATGATCCCGAACATCCTCCTGGTTGGATATCAATGCGAAGGCTTGCTTCTAATTGATTACGACTTCCTTGCATACGGCGAATTTCTTGGGCAGCAGCTTGGCTAAGATTAATCATATTTTGATCACAATTTAAGTAGATGGTTAATTTTTAATAATGAGCAACAGTTTACAATTTTTTCTTTCGCCCTTTAGATTTATTCGCTGCTTTCTTCTTACTGGTATTGTTATTTTGGGGAATGTTGCCTTGAAAAATAGGAACGGTAAAATAAAACTTACAGCCTTGATTTTTCCCCGCAGATTCTGCCCAAATTTCCCCTCCCCAACGGTGGACAATTTGCCGACAGATTGCTAGTCCTAAGCCTGTACCGCCTGCGGTGCGCTGTAATGCCCCTTCTTCTTGGTAAAAGCGGTCAAAGACAGTGGTAAGGCGTTTAGGTTCAATCCCTCGTCCTGTATCTGTGATGGTGACTTCAATCATTTCATCGGCATTTTTTTCGGCATTAATTCGCACTTCTCCCCCAGATTCCGTGAATTTAACCGCGTTATCGAGGAGTTTTGCCAGGACTTCAACTAGCCATTCTCCGTCTGCTTGTACCAGGGGTAGATTTTGCAGATCATAAGTATGTACTTTAGGTAGAGTTACATCTGCGTTACGAGAGTGGGCATGACTAAGGGAAAGATAGATACATTCTTCTAAGGAAATCGCTTCAGGATGCCATTGTACCCGTCCACTTTCGAGTTGAGAGAGGGTGAGGAAGTCCTGCACTAGTTTTCGCATTCGTTCTGCATCACCCAGGGCGGTATGTAACATTACCTGCTGCAATTCGGGGGACATATCTGGTTCACTAGCGAGGCTTTCTAAGCAAACTTGAATGGTGGATAGGGGGGTTCGCAGTTCATGTCCAGTAATGGCGACTAAGTTGGAACGGGTGCGGTCTAAGGCTTCTAGTTGTTCGTTGAGATCTTCTAAGTTGGCGTAGGCTTCCCCTTGAATCAGGGCAATTCCGACTTGATTCGCGATCGCGTCAACTAAATCCATCTCTTCATCTGTCCACTGATTCTCATTAGCATAACAACGATGCAACTCCATCATCCCGACCAATTGTTCATGATAAAAAATCGGCACAAGTAACCAAGATATTACCCCTAACCGTTGTACTAATTTCTTAAAACTAGGGTCACTAAGGCGAGAATCTTGTAGCGCATTTTCCACCTTGATTACTTCTTGTTGTTCGACCGCAGCTTGAAATAAGGGGTTTCCCTGCAAAGGTAAAGTTTGTCCTTGTAATGAAGCAATATCCGCTCCTAAAAACTCATGTTTAACAATCGCGCTTTCATCAGTCTGCCGACAACGATACACCAAACAACGATCCGTATCAATCGCCTCTCCTAGTTTATCCACCGCTACCTGCAAAATTTCTTCTGGGTCAAGAGATTGACGAATTGCCACCACCATGCTATGAACCAGACGTTCCTTTTGTTCCTTTGCTGCTAAAGAACGATAAGCTTTAATTAACTTATACTGACCTGCTTGTAAATAAGTTACTAAACGTTGTACAAAAGGGTCAGGATTTGTGTTCAGATTTAGCTCATTTTTCTTCCCAACCTCCTTAGTGAGGTACTTTGCTTTTGCCTGTTTCACCTTTTTTGCAAGTTCAGGACGATAGACAGCAATGCGATTGAGAAGAATATCCGCAGCATCGTAACTCACTTGTCGATCAAAAGTCCAAATTCCCTCAAAGCGTCGATTGGTATCCATATCAGACCCAGTTTCCGCTAAAGAAGTTGTCTGTTTTTCTTGGCAAATCAAACAAGTTGCATACTGTTGTCCAATCACCACTAAATGCCATTCCCTCGCCAAAGCGTCTTTCTTGTCAAAAGCAATGGTTTCATAAATCCCTGAATGGTGACTAAACTCTGTTTCAGGAGAAGAAAGCACATAAACCTGATCAGTCTGTTCAGCGATACGCTGATAACGATGGGCTTCTTGACGATAAAAACGTTCCCGTTGAAAAGTCGCAATTACAAGAGGATGCTGCAAACCTGCGAGAACTTGATCTTCCATAGCGTGGGACAAAGCCGTTAGAGAAGATTTAAAATAAGTTTGAGGTCGCACGGGCATTTGTCTTGCAGATAATATTTTCTGCAACTCGGAAAGAACGGAGGTCTTAATGCTCATCGCTGGGGAATAGGGTTTAGTCACGAACTAAAGTAGGAAGGAAAACACAAGTTAGCAGGGAAAGGAATATTTCTGCGGATGCTTCTTAATCTCTAGCATACTCTTGACCCATATTTACGGCTTAAGCTTCGTCTCACGAAATTTATCGTCTCATTAACGAGCAGTCGTCAACTCCCTCCGCCTTTCTACCTCGTAAGTCATAAAATCCCTAGCTAAGATTGTCTGGGGAAAGATTGCTCTTGCTTCCTGTAAAAGGTCATCTAAGCGCAGGGCATTACCTGGGGCATAACGGGGGCTAAAATGAGTCATGATTAACTGCTTAACGCCTGCGGAGAGAGCAACTTGGGCTGCCATCGTTGAAGTAGAATGTAGGCGTTCAAAAGCTAAATCTGCATCTTGATGGGCAAAAGTTGCTTCATGAATTAATACATCCGCGTCCTGCGCCAGTTCTACGGCAGATTCGCAGAAAACCGTATCTGTACAATAAACTATTTTACGTCCCGTTTCTGGAGGGTCACAGAGGTCTTTGCCGTTAATTTTGCGTCCATCGGGAAGGGTAACTATTTCTCCTTGCTTGAGTTTGCCATAAATTGGACTGGGAGGAATTCCCAAGGCTTGTGCTTTTTCAACGTTAAATTTCCCAGGTCGATCTTTTTCTGCAATGCGATAACCAAAAGCGGGAACACGATGTTTTAGTTCTAAGCAACTAACGCTAAATTCGTCATCTTCATAGACTAGTCCAGGTTGAACAGTGGCGACAGAAATCCGCCGAGATAGATTCATGTGAGAATATTTAGAGCAAGCGGAAAGATATTCTCCTAAGCCAGAAGGTCCATAGATATTAATTCCTTGACCCATCCCTGCTAAACCAGAACTTGCGAGTAGTCCCATTAAACCAAAAGTGTGATCACCGTGCATGTGGGTAACGAAGATATTTTGAATCTGGGAGATTTTCAGATCACTGCGTAAAAATTGATGTTGCGTACCTTCACCACAGTCAAATAGCCACACCTCTGCCCTTTGGGGTAAACGGATGGCGACACTAGAAACATTGCGCGATCGCGTTGGAACTCCTGAACTTGTACCTAAAAACGTAATTTCCACAACTTTTTTGCTGTTCTCTTTCCTGGGCGATGTTGTTCCTATCCTGACATATTCCTCGAAAAAGCTGTCTTTTTTTTGTGATTTTCTTGACAGATTCACAAGGAAGGAAACTATATTAAATAATATAAAGTCAAATCGATCATTACATTTCGAAAAACTACAGTTATTTTTTTGGGTGAGGGAGTTTCAATCTATGGCATCTCAGGGTTTTCAGCACTACATGATCGTCAGACTACAACCTTGGCTTGAACGAGGAAAAAAAAACTGGTGGCTTTCTCTCTTACTTTGGTTGATTTTAGTTGCCCCTGCAACTGCTTTAGAATTAAGAATTGCCGTACGAGGTAAGGTTAATCAGATCAAAGTGGGGAGTTCAACGGAAGCTGTTGTTAAAGATAGTCAAGGTCAAAAAGTTGGAACTTTAGAGGGGATGAGTGCTTTCTATGCCAATGCAGTGGGTAGTAATGTACAAATTGAAAACTCTCAGGGTGGACAATTATGGATTGAACCAAAAGATGGTGGCTATGTCTGGATTGGTGATCGTTGGTATCGCGGACGCACTCTGATTTTACCCCAAGGGGGAAACTTACTCGCGATTAACTATGTGGATTTAGAAAAATATCTCTATAGTGTAGTTGGTGCAGAAGCAGTCCCTAGTTGGCCAGAAGAAGTCCTTAAAGCCCAAGCGGTGGCAGCCCGTACCTATGCGCTACACAAACGGGCTGAGGTACAGAATAATTTATATGACCTTGATAACACCACAACTACTCAAGTCTATCGGGGGCTAGATACGGAATATAGAAGCACCCACAATGCGGTAAATGCTACTGATGGACAGGTGATAACCTACAACGGCAAAGTTATTCTGGCAGTCTTTCATTCTGCTTCTGGAGGTCATACGGAAAATGCTGAAGATGTTTGGTCAAGTGCTTTACCTTACCTAAGAGGGGTAATAGATTATGATCAAGGGACTCCTGCTTATCAGTGGCGAGCCTCTTTTGCGCCAGAAGAACTTGCTCGTCTGATTCAAGGGGTAGGTAATGTTAAGGAAATGACTCCTGAACGAAAAACTCCCAGAGGGAGAGTGGTGACGATGAAGGTTGTTGGTGATTTGGGAACAAAACGACTCAGTGGTAGCGAGTTGCGCACTCTCTTAGGACTTCGTAGCACTTTGTTTGAAGTCAGTCAAAATGGGGGATCTTTCAATATTTCTGGTAAAGGCTTTGGACATGGGGTCGGGATGAGCCAATGGGGGGCTTATAATATGGCACGTCAGGGTAATGATTACCGACGGATTCTCTCTCATTACTACAACAATACGGTAATTTCTCAGGTTGATGCTTACTAGGGCGTAGGAAGTATTGGCAATATTTTTAGTTGATTTCGCGATCGCGCCAGCGCAATTAATGAATAATTAG
Source organism: Cyanophyceae cyanobacterium (assembly GCA_038320005.1). Classification (GTDB taxonomy): domain Bacteria; phylum Cyanobacteriota; class Cyanobacteriia; order Cyanobacteriales; family SIO1D9; genus JBBQDV01. The sequence continues at coordinate 3,841 of JBBQDV010000013.1, read as the reverse complement.
ACAACACCTCTAGAACAATCTAGGGATTTTTTGTGGCCTTTTAGACTTGAATATTGCCTATCTAATAGTAAAGTTAATTAAATCCGTTTAGAAGCCCCAATATTTTTAAACCATCCCTGTCGCCAGAAAAAGTAAACTAGCACCACTGTAATTAAAATCATTACTAACCAAACTACTGGATATCCCCATGCCCAATTTAACTCTGGCATATTCATAGCGGATGTCTCAGGGTTGAAGTTCATGCCATAGACACCAACAATAAAGGTTAGGGGAATGAAAATAGTCGAAATTATCGTCAGTAGCTTCATGATTTCATTCATTTTATTACTAACTGCCGACAAATAAACATCCATTAAACCTGAAGCAAGTTCGCGATAGGTTTCAATAATATCGATAATCTGAATTGTGTGGCTGTAACAGTCACGTAAATAAATTTGAGCATCCGCACCAAATAAAGGACTTTCACCCCGTAAGAGAATATTCATTGCTTCTCTTTGAGGCCAAATAGCACGGCGCAAGGCAAGTAATTCCCGCCTGATTTGATAAATTTCGCCTAAACTTTCATTGGTTGGATCTGATATTAACTCGTCTTCTAAATCAGCAATTCTCTCGCCATAGACTTCTAAAACTGGAAAAAAGCCATCAACAATTGCGTCCCACAAAGCATAAGCTAAATAATCTGCATCTTTATGACGAATCCTACCTTTATTATACTCAATACGATTACGAACAGGATCTAAGCAATCTAATTCTGGTTCTTCTTGTACTGACAACAAAAATTCTTTACCTAAAACTAAACTCACTTGTTCTAGATGGAAACCCTTTTCCTGTTCTTTTAACATAACCATTTGAGTAATGATAACTAGTTGATTGGGGTAGGTTTCAATTTTAGGTCGTTGAGGAACGTTGACTATATCTTCTAAGATCAGAGGATGTAAATTAAATACTATACCTAATTCTTGCAGTAATTCTTTATTTCCTAATCCTGAAACATCAACCCAAGATACGGATTCTGTCTCTAAATGATTTTTGCATTCTTGGGGGGTCAAATTTGCCAGTCGAACAACTTTATCAACATCGTAGTCGATCAACTCAATCTCAGGAGGCGCTGCGTCAGCCTCAATCCGAAGCGTTCCAGGTACACTTCCAGGAGGGTTATAAAAGTAATCAAATAAATTTTCATCTCTCTTTTTGAGGAGATTTCGGAGTTTTAAATGCTTCCTTTTTATATTTTTCAATGCTAATACCTGATAAATGTTTCTTTTTGAATTAAATGAAAATAGGTTGGGCTAAAAAGTAGGGCAACCCAACCTATTCTTATAAAGCTGATTTTAGTTACAAAAAACTAGCTGATTTTCAGCAATTCCACATCAAAGATCAAGGTTGCATTGGGAGGAATAACACCTCCTGCACCTCTTGCGCCATAACCTAACTCAGAAGGGATAATTAGGCGACGACGACCGCCTACTTTCATTGTCGAAAGACCTTCATCCCAACCTTGGATGACTTTACCTTCTCCAATTTTAAAAGAGAAGGGACGATCGCGATCGCGCGAACTATCAAACTTAGTCCCATCGGTTAGAGTTCCGGTATAATGAACCTTTACGGTTTGTCCTGTTTTCGGAGTTTCACCAACCCCTTCTTTAATCTCCTCATACTGTAAGCCAGAGGGAGTTGTTACCAAGTTTTCATTGGTATTGTCTTCGCTAGTCATTTCTTTTCCTGATTCCATATTGTTTATCGTGGCAACAATCGCAGCATTTTCTCTTAAGGGAGAGGCGATAGCATTGCTGGCTTGATTATTACCTAAAATGACGGAAACTAAAAATAAGCCACTAAAAAATATAAAAATTCCAGCACTAACTAAAATCTCTTTCATTAAAAATCTCCTAAGATTACTCATAAATTAACGCCAAAGTTTATTTTCCAAACTACGGACTTGATGTTCTAAACGATCAATTCTTCCCCGTAACTCATCCATTTCTGATTGAGCGGGAACGCCCAAATTTTGCATAACATTACGCATTTGTCGCTCCATCTGCACTTCAAAAGAGCCTTGATCAACTTTCAGACGGTCTAGCATTTCATCAACAAATACTTTTGCCTGTTCTGGGTCAAGTTTACCCTCTCTAACCCACTGGTCTGTAACTTCTTTTAATTTTTCTGCTACTAAGGAAGTTGTACCAATCCCGACGACTAACAGTTGTTTAATCCAATTATTACCATCCATCTCGTTTACCTAGTCTCAACCCTTTTATGATGGCATATATGTGGGAACTCTCTGCACGTGAAACCGTACCCAATAGTTTCTTTTTTTTACTAATCCCATGGGTCTGGGAAAAATCAGTTATTGTTGTAATTAAGCTGGCTTAGGAGAAGTGTTGCGATGAAGAAGATATTTTTACTAGCTCTATTAGCTTTAGGGCTAATTCTGTTTAACTTTCAAGGTCTGGCGAATCAAGGAGAGTTTGATTCGGTGGTGCTAGACTTTCGGGAAGATATACCCCAGACTAGAATTATTGCAGAAGTGAACGCGATCGCGCAAAAATACAATACCACACCCCAACTAAATAGTATTTTTTCCATTACCGATAACATCTACGTAGTTGAAGGAGATAAAGCCTTTATCAAAGAACTGCGCAAATCACCACTACGCAAAAAAACCGAATATATTGAACCCAACTATATTTATCACAGCTTCGATATTCCCAACGACCCTGATTATGCCAAACAGTGGAACTTGCGGAGTATCAACATTGAACAAGCTTGGACTGATAGCAAAGGCAGTGGTGTTACCGTTGCAGTCATTGATACAGGTGTGACCCAAGTCAAAGACCTAGAAAAAACCAAATTTGTCAAAGGCTACGACTTCGTTAACAATCGTATCGCAGCCAACGATGATGTCGGACACGGTACTCATGTTGCTGGCACAATTGCCCAATCCACAAATAACGCCTACGGTGTCGCTGGTATCGCCTACGAAGCCAGTATTATGCCCCTCAAGGTTCTTTCCGCCCAAGGTGGGGGAACAGTGGCGGATATTGCCGAAGCGATTCGCTATGCTGCGGATAATGGCGCAGATGTGATTAACCTTAGCTTAGGGGGAGCAGGGGAAAGTAAATTACTACAAGAAGCGATTGACTACGCCTATAGCAAAGACGTTGTAGTAGTAGCAGCAGTAGGAAACTCGAATCAAAATGCAGCTTCCTATCCAGCTCGTTATCCTCACGCCATTGGGGTCGCAGCCCTCGATTCCGCTGGGGTAAAAGCAGGTTACTCTAACTTTGGCGCAGGAGTTGATATCTCTGCTCCTGGGGGCGGTGAAGGCGGTAAAATTTTGCAACATACCATTAACCCTCAAACTGGAGAAGCTATCTTTGCTGAGTTCCAGGGGACAAGTATGGCAGCCCCCCACGTCTCAGGGGTATCAGCGTTAATTAAATCCGCAGGAGTGACTGAACCCGCAGAAGTTCTCAAGGTTCTTAAACAGTCAGTAAGGAAAGTAACCGAAGACCCTCTCAACCATTTTGGGGCAGGACATTTAGATGCAGGCGCAGCAGTTAAACTAGCTCTACGGGGTCAAATTAGCTTTACTGACTTCTTCCGCTGGTTACGAGACAATGGCTATCTCAGTCCTCGCTTCTGGATTGATGGGGGAACAATTACCCTAGTACCGAAACTAGCAATGGTATTTGGTTCTTATCTCTTAGCGTTCATCCTCCGTAACTATCTTCCTTTTTGGAGTGGTTCACTTTTTACTGGATTAGTTGCTGGAAGTTCGGGGTTATTTTTCCTCAAAGGCTTCTATATTTTCGACTTACCTCAATATCCTTTCCGTATC
>JBBQDV010000012.1:0-28330 GCA_038320005.1 Cyanophyceae cyanobacterium | reverse complement strand
GCTTGTAGTAATCAGGGTAAGGTCTATCGGCAGGGACAATATACTCTGAGCGTATCGAGCATGAGTTAACGGTCGATTTACGAGAGTTTATCCAGGCTTTTCTCTCTGCAAGAGCGTAGTTGTAAACTTTCTTGCAAATGTTAAGCCAGAGCAACATTGTTTTTTGTTGCTCCAAATTTGGATAAATTCGATACTCGTAATTCCAGTTGATCATGTAACTTTTGATTTACAGTTAATGATATTGTAGAATAGTTTCTAGGGAAAGACAAGTAGCTCCCTACATTTGTACCAGACTTATTGATTAGGTTGAAAGGTGTGTCAACTGTCGGGGCATTTAACCCCTCGATTGACCGCTCCTCCCATACGACACTCACCCTATCGGGTAGAGTGCTCCTCTTCTCCGCGGAAAGCTAAATAGTAACAACCCTGTTGAATCTTTACCGATATTCACAAAAAAGGGTGAGAATAGCCCACCCTACTACTAACTATAGAGAATTAACCGTTGCTGTCGAACGACGACGACGACGAACACTATCTCGCTTCGGAGGTTGGTCAGGAATTTGTAACAAGACAACCACTAAAGGACGACTCTGTAACTCCCGACGAGTTAGACGTTCCAAATCATTCTCAACCTTACCTTGCAATCCAGCCCAATCATAATCATCAAAACTTTCTGCCTTCGATATCTCCACAACTTCACTATCCAGGGACTTTTCTAAAGCACGAATGATTAACTGCTTGAGGAGTGACTTCTCAACAGAACTAACTACACCTCGCAAGTGAATTTCAGGGGTAGCTGCTAGTTTTCCATCCCAGTTAACCGCAGCAGCAACTGTGAGAACACCATCTTCCGCTAACTGCTGACGTTCTTTCATGACATTATCATGAACAACACCAGAACGGTCTACCAGTTCAATACCAGAAGGAACTTGACCAGAAACCCCAATACTATCAGCCGTCAGCCGAACAACATCTCCATTGTCAATAATAATCATATTTTCTTTCGGAATCCCCATCTCATGCGCCATACTGGCGTGTTTTACCAGCATTCTATGTTCACCATGAACAGGGAGGAAGAATTTAGGTCGGGTCAAACCTAACATCAATTTATGGTCTTCTTGAGAACCATGACCAGAGACATGAATACCTTGATGGCGACCGTAGATAACATTTGCACCCTGCATCATCAATTTGTCAATAGTATTGACTACTGCAATGGTATTACCTGGAATGGGGTTAGCAGAGAAGACAACTGTATCTCCCTTCTTAACTCTGACTTGGCGATGAGAATTATTAGCGATGCGAGTTGTCGCTGCAAAAGTTTCTCCCTGAGAACCAGTGGTAAGAATCAAAACTTTTTCATCAGGAAAGCTACGAATTGCATGAATCGGTTCAAAAAGACTATCGGGACAATTGATATAGCCTAAATTACGGGCATGGGCAATAACATTCACCATTGAACGTCCCAGAATGGAGACAACCCGATTATGCTTCTGTGCCAAGTCTAAAATCATATTGACCCGATGCACCGAAGAAGCAAAGGTAGTGACAATTAAGCGTCCATCCGCTTGGGAGAAGACTCGGTCTAAGTTGGGATAAACAGAACGTTCAGAAGGTGTATGTCCTGGTATTTCTGCATTTGTGGAGTCACTGAGAAGACAAAGAACTCCTTTTTCACCATATTCGGCAAGTTTCTGGAGGTCAAAGAACTCTCCATCGACAGGAGTATGGTCAATCTTAAAGTCTCCAGTGTGGATAATTACGCCCAAGGGGGTACGAATAGCCACAGAGAAGCTATCAGCAATCGAGTGGGTGTTGCGAATATATTCGACAGAGAAATGCTTGCCAATTTGGACAATATCCCTGGGCATCACTGAATGGAGTTTAGTACGGTCAGCAACCCCAGCTTCTTCGAGTTTATTCTGTAGCAGTGCCATCGCTAGGCGAGGTCCATGAATGATGGGAATATCAAACTGCTTGAGGTGATAGGGAATCCCACCAATATGGTCTTCATGACCATGAGTGACAATCATTCCTTTAATTTTGTGGCTGTTTTCCCGTAGATAGGTCATATCGGGGAGGACAATATTAATCCCGTGCATATCATCGTCAGGGAAACCAATTCCAGCATCAAGGAGAACTATTTCATCTTCATACTCAAAGATGCAAGTATTTTTACCAATTTCGTGGAGTCCGCCCAGGGGAATGATTTTGATAGCAGGACTGGAATTATCATTGTTTATTGTGATAATTTTCTTTTCATTAGTTTGGTTATCTTTATCGGCGGAGGTTGGGTTTAAAATGATTTTCTTTTTCAAGGTTAGTTTTGGTGAAATAACGACTTTAATATGGACAATGATTCAAGGAAAGATAGGCGTAACGTTAGGGTTACACTTGCATCGGTGTTGAATTTTAGTTAATAATTGGACATCTTTTGCTGTCAAGTCATGGCAGAATAAAGGGTAAATTACGATTTAGTTTATTTTTAAATTAAGGAAAGATCTTTTAAAATAACTTCTAACTTTTTGTTTAAATCTGGGGGCATCTCACCGAGGGGTAAACGAGACTTGCCAAGATTCCAGCCCTGAAGTTGTAATGCTGCTTTAACAGGAATAGGATTCGCTGTCCAAAAAAGAGCTTTAAAAAGAGGATATAGTTTAAAGTGAATATCTTTAGCAAGATTAGTTTGTCCTGCGCTAAAGGCTTTGATCATTTGCTGTAGCTGTTCACCGACAAGATGACTGGCAACGCTGACTACACCAACTCCACCTAAACTGAGTAGAGGTAAGGTCAAATTGTCATCGCCAGAATAAATGGCAAAGTCTTCTGGGGTTTGCAGTTGAATCTGACAGGCTTGTTCTAAGCTACCACTTGCTTCTTTAATGGCAACAATATTATCAATTGCTGCTAGTTTTGCTACAGTTTCTGGCTCTAGATTTTGTCCAGTTCGCCCTGGGACGTTATACAACATTACAGGTAAGTCGGGACAGCCTTGAGCGATTGCTGCAAAATGCTGATAAAGCCCTGCTTGGGGCGGTTTATTGTAATAGGGGACAACTTGTAATGTTCCATCTAGTCCTATTTTAGCAGCTTTTTGGGTTGCCGCGATCGCTTCTTTGGTTGAATTTGAGCCAGTACCAGCAATCACTTTTGCTTTTTTGCCAACAGCTTTTTGCACTACTTGAAAGAGTTCATATTCTTCATCCCAGGTGAGAGTCGGAGATTCTCCTGTTGTCCCACAGACAAGGATACTATCTGAACCATTTTCTATTAGTGTGGCTGCTAATTTTTCTGCCACTGCGTAGTTCACCGTACCATCTTCGGCAAAGGGTGTCACCATTGCGGTAATAACACGCCCGAACATTAAATTATCATTTGTCATTGGTCATATTGATCGCGCTTTGTTTGTAAAAATTCTTTGCCAAAAGCCTTTAGACTGTTACGGCGGAAGTCTTTGTTTTGAGAAGCTTCTTCTCAACTAATAGTTCTGCTATTTGCACCGCATTCAGGGCAGCACCTTTGCGAATCTGGTCGCCACACAACCACAATTCTAAACCACAGGGATGGGAAATATCCTGGCGTATTCTCCCCACTAGCACTTCATCTTTTCCCGTCGCATCCACAGGCATCGGAAAATAGTTAGCTTGCCAGTCTTCTACTAATTTTACCCCAGGACTACTAGATATAAGTTCCCTGGCTTTTTCCACAGCAAAAGGAGTCTCAAACTCAAGGTTAATCGCTTCCGAGTGGGCGCGTAAGACGGGAACTCGTACACAAGTTGCACTAACTCGCAAATCTGGTGCATTAAAGATTTTACGAGTTTCGTTCACCATCTTCATCTCTTCAGCACAATAACCGTTTTCCCCTAAATCTGAATTGTGAGTGAACAAATTAAAAGCAATAGGGTAAGGAAAAACTTCTGTTTTGGGAGTTTTCCCATCTAAAATTGCTTGTGCTTGTAGTTTAGCTTCCTCCATTGCCCTTGCCCCAGCCCCACTAGCAGACTGATAGGTAGCAACAATTATTCTTTTAATCGGTTGTACCTGATGGAGAGGATAAATGGCAACCCCAAGTAAGATAGTTGTGCAGTTTGGGTTAGCAATAATCCCTTGATGGTCAGCAGCAGCTTCAGGATTGATTTCGGGGACAATCAGAGGGACTTTTGCATCCATCCGAAAAGCACTAGAATTATCAATTAAGACGGCTGAAGAAGCAACAATGGTTTGCGCCCATTTTTTTGAGATGTCTCCTCCCGCTGAGGCGAGAACAATATCCACATTGGCAAAAGATTCTTCTGTGACAGCTTCAACTAAGATCTCTTTTCCTCGGAAACGGAGAGTTTTTCCAGCAGAACGAGGAGAGGCGAGTAACTTCAAATTCTGAAGGGGAAAGTTCCGTTCTTCTAGCAGTTCAATAATTTCTGTCCCTACTGCCCCAGTAGCACCCAAAACAGCAATCCGAATGGCATCAGTCAATTTGTGTTTCCTCCTCTAATCATATTTTCTCAAGTAATTATTGTTTTCAATAAATTTAACTAATTAATACAAGTCTTGATAATAATAAAAAATCTTTCTTTTTAGCCAATCCTAGCTTATTAATTTAATCTTAGACTATTTCTACTCTCTAGGTTAAGAACTGTTTAAAGGCTTTCGTGACAGTTGTTTCAATAATATCTGGCTGGATAAATGACCTACAGCATTTTGTATAGTAAGGCTGATGTTGCCTGAATTGTTCTATCGCGATCAGTTAAACAATAGCCCAACATTTCGTTGATATTCGTTGCTAAATTTTATCTATTCTCGGAGAGAGGACAAGACCAACTTAATTTTGTACTATCATCAAATAGGCTAACCTCAACTGTCGGCATCAATCACCGGAGGTTGTAAAACCAGGATAGCATGACGAGACGGGAGAAGTGAGTTTATTTTCTTCCCAACCTCGAAATTTATATTAAATAATCTAGTTGTTACCAAGTTATAAAGTATTGATGAAAGTTACCCAGGAAAAGCTCCCTGCAAGTCAAATCGGTTTAGAAATAGAAATCCCAGCAGAGTTGGGTAAGAAGACCTATGAACGAGTGGTGCAAAACCTTGCCCGCACGGTTAATATTCCTGGGTTTCGTCGCGGGAAAATACCTCGCCCCATTCTCCTCCAGCGACTCGGACAAGAACGAATTAAGTCCGCAGCCCTTGAAGAGTTGGTTAATGACTGTCTTAAGCAAGCGGTGGAACAGGAGTCTCTTGATTCTCTGGGAAATTACCAGCTTAAAACTTCTTTTGAGGATTTGATTCAGGCATATACACCAGGCGAACCTTTGACTTTTAAGGCTGCGGTCGATGTCCCTCCTGAAGTAGAACTGGGAGATTACAAAGGTTTACAAGTAAAAGCAGAAGAGATTGTTTACCAAGGCGATAAGGTTGATGCCTTTTTAGAAGAACGTCGTGTTGAACAATCTACCCTTGTTCCTGTGGAAGACCGTCCAGCGCAAATGGGAGATACGGCGATTACAGATTATCAAGGGCGCAGTGCGGAATCTGAAAACGCTGAGGTCATTGAAGGGGTTGAAGGTACAGACTTTCAAGTTCAACTCGAAGAAGGACGCTTTATTGAAGGCTTTGTTCAGGGTATTGTCGGGATGAAACCAGAAGAAACAAAAGATATTTCGGTAACGTTTCCTGAAGATTATCCAAAAGAGGAGTTAGCTGGTAAGCCTGTTATTTTTACAATTACTCTGAAAGAACTCAAGGCGAAAGAACTGCCTGAATTAGATGATGATTTTGCTCAAGAAGTGAGTGAGTTTGAAACAATGGCGGAATATCGGGAATCTTTAGAAAAGCAGTTCCAGGAAAAGTCAGAAGCGGATACGAAAAATAATATCCAATCTGCTTTAGTTGAGGAGTTGGTTAAGGTGGCAAAAATTGATCTACCTGAAACCATGATTGAGCAAGAACTCCACACGATTTTGAATCAGACTGTAATGCAGTTAAGTCAAATGGGCATGGATGTTAATAAGATGCTAACGCAGGAACTGGTGGATAATATGAAAACGCGATCGCGCCCTGAAGCGATTGAACGTCTTGAACAGTCTCTGGCTTTAACTGAAGTAGCTAAACGGGAATCTCTTAACCCTACCCCAGAAGAAGTTGAAGAACGTTTTCAAGAAGCGGTGAAGCAACTAGAAGGGCGAAAAATTGATACAGATAAACTACGAGAACTGGTAGAAGGGGACTTACAACGAGAAAAAGCTCTCGACCTCTTACAAGAACAAGCCCAGGTTGAACTTGTTCCTGAAGGTAGTTTAGAACCCGAAGCACCAGAATCCGATGAAATTCCTGCGGGAGAAACAACGGTAGAAGTAGAAGCAGAAGAAACCGTTGAGGATTAATGGTTAATAGTTTTCCAGTCATTAGCCATTAAGAAAAAAACTCTGGCTTGTCCCACGACTCAAGTACGTGGGATTTTACTATCAACTAAAAATATCCCTGACGGTCTGGGAGTAGTTGCGTCATAATGTACTTATGGGAATCCAAAAACATTAAATTGACAAATATTGTATAGCAAATTTACTTAATTCTAAATTTATCTAAACTAATAATAATATGATTGAATCTCGCTATCCCCGACACTCTCCTAATAGTTCTTATCGCCCCGAAATCCACTCTGTGACTAATATTGTTCCAATGGTAGTTGAACAATCTGGCACAGGGGAAAGAGCTTTTGACATTTACTCTCGACTTTTGCGTGAGCGTATTGTCTTTTTGGGAACACAAGTTGATGACCAAGTAGCTGATTCAATTGTTGCTCAGTTGTTATACTTAGAATCAGAAGACCCAGATAAAGATATCCAACTGTATATTAACTCTCCTGGAGGAGCAGTTTATGCGGGGATGGCAATCTATGACACAATGCAGCAGATTCGTCCTGATGTAGTTACCATCTGTTTTGGTCTAGCAGCAAGTATGGGGGCGTTCCTCCTTACTGGAGGTGCAAAAGGTAAGCGGATGGCGTTACCGAGTGCGCGTATTATGATTCACCAGCCTTTAGGTGGCGCACAAGGACAAGCTGTAGATATCGAAATTCAAGCTAGGGAAATTCTTTATATTAAAAAGACTCTAAACGATTTGATGGCAAGCCATACTGGTCAGCCCATAGAGAAAATCACTAATGATACGGAAAGAGATTTCTTTATGTCCTCTGCTGAAGCCAAAGAATATGGACTGATTGATCAAGTAATTTTAAGATCTGAGCTTCCTGACTCAGATGTTCCAGTAACCTCCATGAAGTAAGAACTACGCTGAATCATGTCTAAATACGACTCCCATCTTAAATGTTCATTCTGCGGAAAGTCTCAAGAACAGGTTCGCAAATTAATTGCTGGACCTGGAGTATATATCTGTGATGAATGTGTTGAATTATGCAATGAAATTTTAGATGAGGAGTTGATGGACTCTAGTGCGCCTCATCCAACCCCCACTCAAGCAGAAGTAGCACCTAATCGTCGTCCTGCTGGCAAGAAAATCTCTCTTCAGCAGATTCCGAAACCAAGGGAAATTAAAGATCATCTTGACGAACACGTTATTGGTCAGGATGAGGCGAAGAAAATGCTCTCGGTGGCGGTGTATAACCACTACAAACGCCTGAGTGCGAACCAATCAGATAAGGCGGATGATCCGATTGAGTTACAGAAATCAAATATTCTTTTAATTGGACCAACGGGCTGTGGTAAGACTTTACTCGCGCAAACCCTAGCGAAAATATTAGATGTTCCCTTTGCGGTAGCAGATGCGACAACCTTGACCGAAGCAGGTTATGTGGGGGAAGATGTGGAAAATATTCTGCTGCGTCTGTTGCAAATGGCGAACCTTGATGTGGAGGAAGCGCAACGGGGAATTATTTATATTGATGAAATTGATAAGATTGCCCGTAAGAGTGAAAATACTTCAATTACCCGTGATGTTTCTGGGGAAGGGGTACAACAAGCCCTGCTGAAAATGCTCGAAGGGACGGTGGCGAATGTTCCCCCTCAAGGAGGACGCAAACACCCTTATCAGGACTGTATAAAGATTGATACGAGTAATATCCTATTTATCTGTGGTGGAGCGTTCGTCGGCTTAGATAAGGTGGTAGAACAACGGATTGGCAAGAAATCTATGGGCTTTATTCGTCCAGGAGAAACCCAGTCTAAGGAAAAACGGGCAGCGGATGTTTTACGCCATGCACAACCAGATGATTTAGTCAAGTTTGGGATGATTCCTGAGTTTGTGGGGCGGATTCCTGTCGCTGCGATTATTAATCCTTTGGATGAGGAAGCTTTAATTCAAATTTTGACTGCGCCTCGGAATGCTTTGGTGAAGCAGTATCAGAAGCTGTTGAAGATGGACAATGTGGAATTAGATTTTCAGCCAGATGCGGTGCGCGCGATCGCGCAGGAAGCCTATCGACGCAAAACTGGGGCAAGGGCATTAAGAGGTATAGTGGAAGAATTGATGTTAGAGGTTATGTATGAGTTACCATCCCGCAAGGATGTTCATGTCTGTATGATTACTAAGGAAATGGTAGAAAAACGTTCGACAGCAGAACTTATCCTTCACCCTTCATCTTTACCTAAACCTGAATCTGCCTAAACTTATTAATCCCTATCGTGTTACCGAGACGTTACCACAAAATTAGAAAGGTACTAGATCAACGCCAACCAGATCTCACGGTGTTGATGGAAAATGTCCATAAGCCCCATAATTTATCAGCAATTTTGCGGACTTGCGATGCTGTGGGGGTGTTAAATGCCCATGCTGTCAGTGACGAAGGGGAAATTCCCACCTTTAATACCACGGCTCAGGGCAGTCAGAAATGGGTTAACTTAAATGTACATGAGGATATTGAAAGCGCGATCGCGATCCTCAAAGAACAAAACTTCAATATCTATGCAGCCCACCTCTCTGACACCGCCGTAGATTATCGTATCCCCGACTATACCCAACCCACCGCCATCCTCCTGGGGACAGAAAAATGGGGAATTAGCGCAGCAACCGCAGCCAGTGTAGATCAACATATCATTATCCCCATGATGGGCATGGTGCAATCTCTCAACGTTTCCGTTGCCAATGCGGTTATCCTCTTTGAAGCCCAACGCCAACGCCTCGCTGCTGGTTATTACCAACAACCACGGTTAGACCCCCAAACCTATCAGCGTTTAATCTTTGAGTGGGGATATCCTCAACTAGTTCAATTTTATCAAGACCAAGGGAAACCGTATCCCTCTTTAGGGGAAAAAGGAGAAATTCTCGAAGAATTTAGTTCAACATTGAACCTTTTTGATCCACCCCTTGTCTAAAACCCTAGAACCAGTGGCTTATTTCGACCTGTAGCCTAAACTGCTGAACTAGAAGCCTTTATTGTCAATTACAAGCGATTCGTTCTGATGCTCAAAGTCAAATACCTCCCATTCAAGAGTCCTTAAAAACTGAACGCCAAGCACTCATGGAAATGATGGCTGGAACTGCTTCAGAAGGGGAAATCCGTACTCAAAATGGAACAGTACAACAGTTGCAAGAACAAATAGCTACGGCTTGTTTTGAGAGTATGATCGCAATGAGAGAAGTTCTCACCCCTGAACAACGGGAAGAATTTGCCTCGATGATGCAAGAACGCCACCAAAATACGCAAGAAAGATGGGGAAATCGCGACAAGTCTGGTCGTTAAATTTTCAGCATCAAAACTTAATCTAGAATCGGGTGGATACTATCCACCTTTTTTTTAAGAAATGTAACTAGCTGGCAAGTGTTTGGCGCGAAACCAACTTTTCAATATTTGCTTGTGTCTCTTGTAACATTTTCTGCCGACTATCTGGCGTTTGGGTTAGGTTCGGGACAAGATTACGGGCTTGTAGAGCCATGTGAAGCTGAAGTTGAGCGACATATTCGCTAAAGTCTTCACGGATACCATTTTGAGTTTGTAGAGATTGCACGTTCAAAGTTTCCTCTCAATACTTCGATAATCAACTGAATACCTGTTAAAGCTATCACGACTTCAGCCTTTTTTTGCGACTTTGTTGCCAAGTTTACATATTTCGCAACACTATTGAGCAACTTTAAATAATAACGCCCTGGTGGGATGATGACAATCTCTCCATTCAGCCAAATTAAGCCTCTAATACTTTCTGAACTAGAAAAATCACGAAGTCGCTTTAGCATCTATCCAGAAAATACTTCACAAGGGGGTAATGATATAAATTATAAGAGTCGTAAGCAAATAAAGAAAAAAATTGAGTCAGCAAGTAGCAGGAAACGCCCCTCATGGCGGACAATTGATTAATCGCATTGCTTCCCCGAAAGAACGGGAAGAATTTTTAGCCCAAGGTGATAAATTACCCCGTATCCAAATGGATAAACGGGCTACTTCAGATCTCGTAATGATCGCGATTGGTGGTTTTAGCCCTCTTCATGGTTTCATGGGACAAGAGGATTATGAATCGGTCGTTACAGATATGCGGATCGCCAATGGGCTTCCTTGGTCGATTCCAGTCACCCTCTCGGTTACAGAAGAGGAAGCAGAACCTCTAAAAGAAGGTGGTTGGGTTCGCTTAGATGATCCTCATGGTGAATTTGTTGGGGTACTAGAACTCAGTCAAAAGTATCGCTATAACAAAGCCCACGAAGCCATCAATGTCTATGGAACGGACGAAACGAAACATCCAGGGGTCAAGGTTGTTTATGATCAGGGAGCGATTAATTTAGCTGGACCAGTTTGGTTACTCGAACGCCAACCCCACCCTCTGTTTCCAAAGTACCAAATTGATCCTCTGGAATCTCGGCAAATGTTTGCCCAGAAAGGCTGGAAAACTGTTGTTGGTTTCCAAACCCGTAACCCGATTCATCGCGCCCATGAATATATCCAGAAGTGCGCCCTGGAAATCGTTGATGGACTCTTTCTGCATCCCCTCGTTGGTGCGACCAAAAGTGATGATATTCCAGCAGATGTACGGATGCGTTGCTATGAAATCATGATGGAGTCATACTTTCCTCAAGATCGGGTGATTTTGGCGATTAATCCTTCTGCAATGCGCTATGCAGGACCGAGAGAGGCAATTTTTCATGCATTAGTTCGCAAAAATTATGGTTGCACTCACTTTATTGTTGGTCGTGACCATGCTGGGGTCGGTGATTACTACGGAACGTATGATGCGCAACATATCTTTGACCAGTTTACGGTTGAGGAAATGGGTATTATTCCGATGAAGTTTGAACACGCTTTTTATTGCAAACGGACTAAGCAAATGGCGACGAGTAAGACTAGTCCTAGTACGAAGGAAGACCGTATTCATCTCTCTGGGACGAAAGTAAGGGAAATGCTACGTAATGGTGAGTTACCGCCTCCTGAGTTTTCTCGTCCTGAAGTTGCTGCGGAATTGGCTAAGGCGATGCAACAGGGTTGATGCAAAGCTAGGGTGAGGGGGTGAGGGGGAAAATTCTGAACTCTGAACCCTGAACCCTAAATCCAGTAATAGGGTAATCTTGAAAAGGTATATCAATCGTAAATTCAACCCCTAAATAGAATGGAAAGCTTATCTGGTGAGGCTGCGAAAGATGCTGAGGCTTTTCGCCAACTTCAGAATCAATTGCGAAATAACTCCCATAGTGTCGATTTGTTTGATCAAGATGACTATGATATTTTAGTTGTTCCTTCTTTTAGTATTGATCAGCGCGAAGGGCAAAAAGTGACTGGTTTCCTGCATTACGAAGAGCGATTATTATTTTCTTTGATGCGCTTGCGAAACCCCCACACTCGTTTGATTTATGTGACGGCGCAACCTCTCTCACCTGTAATTATTGATTATTACCTACAGTTATTATCGGGTATTCCTTTTTCTCATGCGCGCGATCGCGTTTTACTCCTTTCGACTTATGACGCATCCCTCAAACCCTTAACCCAAAAGCTATTAGAACGTCCCCGTTTGGTTGAACGGATTCGCCGTTCTTTGCGTCCGAACAAGTCTTATATGGTTTGTTATAACTCAACTCTGTTGGAACAGGAGCTATCTTTACGCTTAAATATTCCTCTCCTCGCCCCTTGTCCTGATTTACTCCACTGGGGTTCAAAAACTGGTAGTCGGGATATTTTTAATGAGTGTGGTATTCCTTGTCCTGATGGAAGTGGCGGGATTACTTCTGTCGATGGACTAGTTACCGAAGCGGTAAGTTTATGGGAACGAAATCCAAAATTGAAACGGATGGTGGTTAAACTCAACGAAGGTTTTTCTGGGGAAGGAAATGCTTTGCTCGAATTGCAGCCCATTGAATCTGTTGCACCTGGTTCTGCTGACCATGATAAACGGGTTGAGGCAATGCGCGATCGCGTTCAACATTTGCGCTTCCAATCCCCAGTCGAAACCTGGGCAAACTTTTCTACCCGTATCCCCGAACTAGGCGCGATTGTAGAAGCCTTTGTTGAAGGAGAAAAACGTTCTCCGAGTGTCCAAGGCTACATTGACCCCAATGGTAACGTGGAAATCCTCTCTACCCACGACCAAATATTAGGCGGACCTGACGGGCAAATTTATCTCGGTTGCCGTTTCCCTGCCGATGAAGCCTATCGTTTGCAGCTACAGGAGATGGGACTTAAAATTGGGGAAGCCCTGGCGAAGAAAGGGTCAATAGAACGCTATGGAGTTGATTTCGTTGCCGTACATCACCCCGAAGGATGGGAATTACACGCGATTGAAATTAACCTCCGCAAAGGCGGTACAACTCATCCCTTCATGACCCTCAAATTACTCACTAATGGGAATTATAATCCTGAAAATGGCTTATTTTATACCCAACAAGGACAAGCGAAGTATTACATCGCCACAGATAACCTCCAAAAAGAACAGTATAAAGGATTGCTTCCTAGTGATTTAATGGATATCATCGCCTATCATCGCCTTCACTTCGATAGCACAACTCGCACTGGTACAATCTTTCACCTCATGGGAGCATTATCAGAATTTGGTAAACTGGGATTGACCAGTATTGGCAATTCTTTAGAGGAAGCAGAAGCAATTTATCAGCAAGTTTGCAAAGTGCTAGATGCAGAAACTAGTAATCTCATTACCTCAAAAATGAAAACCCCTCACTTTCCCTCTACCTCAACTCTACCTATTACCTGGATGGGAGGGGAATAGGGCTTGACTTTATGTAAAGTTCCATAACGCGATTCAACGATAAACGGGAATAAACCCCCAACGTCAAAGGCGAAGTATGTCCCTGGTTAAAATGATCTGCCCCAGCACAAGCAATCATCGCTGCATTGTCTGTACATAGATTGAGTGGGGGAAAATAAACCTTGAGGTTATGCTCTTGAGCGGATGCTTCTAGATGCGCCCTCAAGGCACTGTTCGCAGCAACTCCTCCTCCGACTGCAATTGTGTCTAAATTGTGGTCGAGAGCGCAGCGTATCGCCCTCTGAGTTAAAGATCGCGCTACAGTCTCCTGAAAGCTGGCAGCCAAATCTGCTACAGGTAAGACAGGATTTTCTGCTTCTAACTTGCTTACCAAACGTCCTACCGCTGTTTTTAAACCACTAAAACTAGAATCATAGGGATGATAACCTCCCTGGGGTAGAGAAATCTTACCTTCAGGTAACTTAAACGCTTTTGGATTCCCTTCCTTCGCTTTCTTGTCAATCGCAGGACCACCAGGATAACCAAGCTTCATCAACCTAGCGACCTTATCAAACGCCTCCCCCGCAGCATCATCACGGGTTTCTCCCAAAGTTTCATATACTCCGCAACCCTTGACCTGAATTAAGCTAGTATGCCCCCCAGACACCAGAAGACAAATAAAAGGCGGTTTCAACTCTGGCTGACTTAAATAACTAGCATAGATATGCCCTTCTAGATGATGTACGCCAATAAAAGGCTTAGATTTTACCACCGCCAAACTTTTTGCAGCAGATAAACCCACCAATAATGCCCCCACTAAACCAGGGGCGCAAGTTCCAGCAATCGCATCTATTTCTGACCAGCATAATTGCGCTTCTTCTAGTGCTGATTCTATACAAATATTTACACTTTCTAAATGTTGTCGAGAAGCAACTTCTGGGACAACACCGCCATATTTGCGATGAATAGAAACCTGAGAGGCAACAATATTACTACAAACATTACGATTATTTACAATTGCCACCGCAGTTTCATCACAACTACTTTCTATTGCTAAAATTGTCCCCATATCCTACCCCCCTTTAAAAAACTCTTTGAGTTAATCATCCCTATTTAATATAAATACAAAAAAAGGGCTTTCTGACTGCTTTCATGTAATATTGCCTTATGTACAACTAAAATCCTTTTACTTTGTTGTACAAAAAACTTTGCTTTTCGTAATAAAAGGAAACACTTCACCTATGAGAAAACTACTTGCTTTGATCTTAGTTGCCACAATGTGGTTTAACTTTGCTCCCTCTGCCAGTGCGGATGGAGTTTCTGGACTAACTCCTTGTGCTGACTCCCCTGCATTCCAACAACGGGCTAAAAGTGCTCGTAACACCACCGCTGACCCCCAATCAGGACAAAAGCGGTTTGAGCGTTATTCTGAAGCCCTCTGTGGACCAGAAGGACTACCTCACTTAGTTGTAGATGGTCGTCTCTCCCACGCTGGAGACTTCTTGATTCCTAGCATCCTCTTCCTTTATATCGCTGGCTGGATTGGCTGGGTTGGTCGCGCTTACCTGATTGCGATCAGAGATGATAAAGAAGCTGAAATGAAAGAAATTATGATTGATGTGCCTCTCGCATTTTCAATTATGTTAGGTGGTTTCGCATGGCCTTTAGTTGCAGTTAAAGAATTTCTCTCTGGAGAATTGACTGCTAAGGAAACCGAAATTCCTGTCTCCCCTCGCTAATTAATTATCCCGCATACATTCGTTATTCATTTGGAGAACTACCCATGGACAACTTGCTAAAATATCTTTCTTTAGCTCCTGTACTCTTGTTTGCTCATCTTTCTTTCGTTGCAGTGATCTTGATTATGTTTAACTACTATTTTCCAGATCTCTTGTTCCATCCTATGCCTTAGCAGGTATTAGCAGAAAAGTCGGTAGTCAGATTATTCTTGCTACCGCACTTTAATATTAATTAAGTTTTACTCGCAGTTGTTTTATGTCAACTTGCGAGTTTTTTTATAATAAACAAAACCCTACAACTGTTGAACAGATACCCATTCAGGACGTTTTTTCACCAAGGTTTCTGTCATTTCTGCCAATTTGGCTAACTCACTTTCTAACTCTTGCGCTTGTTTGCTGTATTTCAGTTTGCGTTGAATCGCAGCGCGGGCTAAATCTTCACGATTTTGTTGTAAGGCTTTTCGGGCGACTTGATCCCAATCTTTGGTTTCTTGGACAGCGTGGGCGTATTGAGGCTGAATGTTGTCCCAGGCGATTTTAATATCCGCTAGGGCTTGATTGAGTAAATTAGCACTTTGATCAGCATTTACTGACATAAGAGCTTCTTGTACTGGTTGCGAGAGGCTATCAAGTTTAAGATGCTTAAGTAAGGGGAGAAAATCCCTCACTTGTAGGCTTTCATTAACGCCAGTTTTACACCAGTTAGCAAAATGTTCGCAGTTGTTGAAAAGGAGATTATATTTATTTTCCCCTAAACGCCGTTCAGCGCGATGGACAACAACATCAGGAATATAACTAACAGGGTAAGATTTAAGATAAACCTTTTCTCCCAATCTGAAAGTTTCTCGGGTGGTTCGCTCTACTATCCCTTGGGGTTTGCGATAGTGAATAACAGTACCGTCACCACAATCTATGCCATGATGCTCATAGATGTCTTGGATATTCACAAATTGTCGCATTACATAAATTTGATCGCCTCGTGCCACTTTTTTCGCCTATGATTCCTGATAGGAATTATAAACGATCTATCAAATTGAAGATTTCTGATGGCAGATAATTTACCACCGATTAAAGATAAAAAGTTATTAGAACAAGCTCTTACTCATCGTTCTTATGCAAATGAATCTACGCAACCCTTAGAAGATAATGAGCGATTAGAGTTTTTGGGAGACTCGGTTTTGGGTTTCGCGATCGCGTCTCTCCTATTTCAACATTACCCCCAACTCAGTGAAGCGGAACTAACTCGTTTACGAGCCAGCTTAGTAGATGAATCTCAGTTAGCTAAGATTGCGAGAATGGTGGGTGTGGGAAAACATATCAAGTTAGGAAAAGGGACACAACAAGATGGGGGACAAGATAAACCCTCCTTACTCAGCGATACCTTTGAAGCCTTGATTGCAGCTTATTTGCTTGATGCGGGAATTGAAGCAGTACGTACCTATTTAGAATCTCTTTTCTTACCTGTTGCGGAAAATATTATTGCGATTGGCGCAACCACTACCCCAAAAGATTTAGTTGATCCAAAAAACCGCTTTCAGCGGTGGGCTTTAGCAAACTTCGGTGAAAATCCTACCTATATTATTATTGCGGAATCTGGTCTTGACCACGCTAAGGAGTTTACCGCACAAGTAGAGGTGAAGGGTAAGAAGTATGGTATTGGTATTGGTAATCGTAAGCAAGAAGCGGAAAAACAAGCTGCTATAGCTGCTTTAAAAGCTGTGGAGGAAACTTAGAACTGTTTTTGTTGCTTATTTTCAGGAAAAACGCGATCGCGTTTATTGATGTACAAATACAGATAATATGATGACATTACTTACAGACTCCACTGACATCACCAGGATTCATATTTCCTCAAAGCTAGATATAAAGCAAAGGAGTGAATTAGGGCAATTTCTAACTCCTGCCCCAGTTGCTCGTTTTATGGCGAGGCAATTTAACAGTTTATCAGGTCATATTAATCTTCTAGATCCAGGGGCTGGAGTTGGGGCATTAACTGCTGCATTTGTCGAGCAACTGTTGGCAAATGCTAACGAAGTTAAGAGTTTTGTTATAACAGCTTACGAAGTTGAATCGCGTTTCTTGCTGCCTTTACAAAAATGCTTAATAGAATGTTGTAAGGCTTTACAAAAAAGAGGTATTACAGCAAACTACTGCCTACATAATCAATGTTTTATCGAAGCTTTTGCTGATAAGCATTTACCACTTTTTACTACTTTGACGAGTGATTTTACTCATGCAATTGTGAATCCCCCTTATCGCAAAATAAGTAGTAAATCAACGAAAAAAAAACTACTTTCAGAACTTGGAATTGAAACCGTTAATCTATATAGTGCCTTTATTTGGTCTACTTTACCCCAACTTACCGAACACGGAGAACTAGTTGCCATTACGCCCAGGAGTTTTTGCAATGGTACTTATTTTCGCCCTTTTCGTAAAGCTTTTTTAGAAAGTATGAAAATCAAGAAACTTCATCTTTTTGAAAGTCGTTCATTACCCTTTGCTGAAGATAAAGTTTTGCAAGAAAATATAATATTCCATGCTACCAAAACAAAAGATAATCCTAGCTATGTAGAAATTAGTAAAAATGCTGGAATCGATTTAGATGATTTTTTGGAATTAAGGACTGTTCATTATGACAATGTAATTCAAGCCAATGATTATGAGAATTTTATTCATATTCCCATAAACTCTCTTGAAGATTCTCTGAGAAAGCAAATGGATAAATTTTCATTTACCTTGGATGAAATTGGTTTAGAAATTTCAACGGGTCCAGTTGTTGATTTTCGTCTTAAATCAGCTTTGAGAAATTGTCTAGACGGGCAAAGTGTTCCATTAGTTTACCCAGAAGCAATAAAAGCAGGGAAGGTTTTCTTTCCACCAAGAAATCCTCGAAAGCCAATCGCAATTATAAAAAATCAAGAAACTGAAAAATGGTTAGTCCAATCAGGTTGGTACGTTTTAACAAAGCGGTTTTCTGCTAAAGAAGAAAAGCGTCGTGTCGTTGCTGCGGTATGTTCTCCTGTAGATGCACCAGTGCTAGGTATAGAGAATCACCTTAACTATTATCATGCTAGGGGAAAGAGTATGAATCCTGACCTTGTAAGAGGTTTAGCAGCATTTTTAAATTCAACCTTATTTGATAACTACTTTCGGCAATTTAGTGGACACACGCAAGTTAATGCAACAGATTTGCGTAAAATCAAATATCCTTGCAGAGATGATTTAATCCGTCTGGGAATCGAAATTGGTGATTCTCAATTTGATCAGGATCAACTTGATGGGGTTATACATAAAACTTTGGAGATTATGAGCGAAGCAATAAATGCAGTTGAGGCTAGTAAAAAGATTCAGGAAGCACTTGCAATTCTTAAAGATCTTTCTGCTCCAAAAGCACAACGAAATGAAAGATCAGCACTTTGCTTACTAGCACTGGCAGATATTAGACCTGAAACCCCCTGGAGTCAAGCGACAGCACCAAGACGCAGAATCACAGAAATGATGGATTGGTTTCGTGATTATTACGGTAAACAATATGCGCCAAATACACGCGAAACTGTTCGACGACAGACGATACACCAGTTTGTACAGATGGGGATAATTGTTGAGAATCCAGATCGACCAGATCGACCGATTAATAGCCCAAAATGGTGTTACCAACTTCACCAACAAGCACTTTCACTTCTTACATCTTATCACTCTGAACGGTGGGAAGAGGTTCACCAAAATTATGCTGTTTCAGTTACAAATTTATTGCAGGATAGAAATCGTAACTTACAGATGATTCCGATCAGCCTTCCTAACGGTCAAGCTATTCAAATCTCATCTGGTGGACAAAATGTGCTGATAAAAGATATTTTAGAAAGCTTCTGTCCTAGATTTACACCTGGAGGTTTAGTTCTCTATATAGGTGATGCTGCTAATAAGTTTATTATTAACGAAACTCAGAATTTCCGAGAACTAGGGATTGAATTAGATCCTCATGGTAAAATGCCTGATGTTGTAGTTCACTATGAGGAGCAAGACTGGCTGATCTTGATAGAAGCTGTAACTAGTCACGGTCCAGTGAACTTAAAACGTCACAATGAATTAAAGCAACTATTTCAGTCCAGTCAGAAAGGATTAGTTTTTGTTACAGCTTTCCCCAATCGCCAAGAAATGACTCGTTATCTTGCTGAAGTTTCTTGGGAAACTGAAGTTTGGGTTGCAGACCAACCCGATCACATGATTCATTTTAATGGGGAAAGATTTCTTGGACCCTATGAAAATAAGGATAACAGTTAGAAGGAAACAGGGAATAGTTATTAACGCTAAACCCTGAAACAGAAAGCGATGATCTCTCTACTTAACCCAGACGGTTTTGAGATTCAAAAACTCGTACATCTCCTCACGGCTTAACTCGCGACCATAACCAGACCGTTTAATTCCTCCAAAAGGTAAACGGGGGTCTGGCTTCACTAAGCTATTAATAAAGACCGCACTTGCTTCAATTATTGAGGATTGTCGATTTTGCACCACTCGCGATCGCGTTTTCCAAATCTGTTTTCGGCATAATGACTACATACCCAGTCATATTTATTAACTTCCGCGATCGCGCAAATTAATTCCCGTCCCAAATCCCTAGCCATTAAAATTTTAAATATTGAAGCAATCTGAAGATTGTGAATATAATTATCCTAGTATATAAGACACCATTTAAAATCTCATGACAAAAGCAATTATCTTTGATGTTGATGGAACATTAGTTGATTCCGTTGACTTACACGCCCAAGCCTGGAAAAAAGCATTTCAAGAATATGGCTATGATATTCCTTTAGAACAGTTGAGAAATCAGATTGGTAAAGGAAGTGAGTATATTATTTCTGCACTTATATCTTCTGAAGAATACGAAAAGAAAGAGAAAAATATTGCTGATTATCGCAAAGAATATTATCAAAAAGAACTTCTCTCCCAAGTACACCCTTTTGAAAAAGTGCCAGAACTTTTTAAACGCCTTCAAGGAGACGGAATAAAAGTTGTCCTTGCTAGCTCTGCAAGAGAAGGGACATTAGAATATTATCAAGAATTACTAAAAATAGATAATTTGATAGATGGCGCAACCTCTAAAGATGATGTGGAGAAATCTAAACCTGAACCAGATATTTTCCAAGCTGCATTAAATAAACTGGATGGGGTAACAGTAGAAGATGCAATAGTAGTGGGAGATAGCCCCTATGATGCACAAGCAGCCAGTAAGATGAATCTTCGCACTATTGGGGTTCTGTCTGGCGGTTTTCCTGAAAAAGTTCTCCGAGATGCAGGATGTATTGCTATTTACAAAGATCCAGCAGATATCTTAGATAACTATGATGAAGTTGTCAGTATTCTATTAGAAGGAAACAGGGAATAGTTATTAAAACTAAACCCTGAACCAGAAAGCTATGATCTCTCTATTTAACCCAGACGGTTTTGAGATTTAAAAACTCATACATTCCTTCACGGCTTAACTCGCGACCATAACCAGAGCGTTTAATTCCCCCGAAAGGTAAACGGGGGTCTGACTTCACTAAACCATTAATAAATACCGCACCTGCTTCTAGTTCATTAATTAAACGATCGCGTTCACCATTATCCGTTGTCCAAGCACTAGCACCCAAACCAAATGGACTCGCATTCGCTAATTTAATCGCCTCATCAATATCTTTAACTCGAAATAGTAACGCCACAGGACCAAAAAACTCTTCCTCGTAAGCTGGCGCATCTTTGGGGATATTAGTAAGAATCGTAGGAGGATAGAAATAACCAGGAGAATCTAAACGTTTACCCCCAATTAATAACTTAGTCCCTTTTGCTACACTCTCATCCACCTGACCCTCTAAATCTTTTAAAATAGGTTCTGTCGCCAAAGGACCAATATCAATGTCTTCTAGACTCGGATCACCCACTTTTAAAGCCTTGAACTTCTCAACTAAAAGCCTCTCCACCTCATCCGCGATACTTTCTTCCACAATAAAGCGTTTTGCTGCAATACAAGACTGACCATTATTGAGCATTCTCGATTGTGTTCCACTCGCGATCGCGCTTTCCAAATCCGCACTCTTGAGAATTACAAAGGGATCACTTCCCCCCAACTCCAAAACAGTTTTCTTAATCAGTTTTCCCGCAGTCGCAGCCAAAGCAGCCCCCGCAGGTTCACTTCCCGTTAGGGTAGCAGCTTGAACTCGCTCATCCTCAATCACCATTTGCACCTTCGCAGCACCGATTAGAAGAGTCTGAAAAACACCATTGGGGAAGCCCGAATCAGTGAAGATTTCTTCAATCGCCAAAGCGCACTGAGGTACATTAGAAGCGTGTTTCAACAGACCCACATTTCCCCCCATCAAATTGGGAGCAGCAAAACGAAAGACCTGCCAGAAAGGGAAGTTCCAGGGCATAACCGCGAGAATAATCCCCAAGGGTTGATAGCGGATAAAACTATGACTCGCGTCTGTCTCCACAGGGATATCTTGGAGAAATTCTGCCCCTTTATCTGCATAGTAACGGCATACCAAAGCACATTTATTAACTTCCGCGATCGCGCTTTTAATTGGTTTCCCCATTTCTAGGGTCATAATCTTAGCAAACCGTTCCTTATCCCGTTTTAAAATATCCGCAGCATTATTCAACCATTCCTGACGTTGCACCAAAGAAGTTTTGCGATAGCTTTGATAAGCAGACTCCCCCAAAGTAATCTTTGCACTAATTTCCTCTGGTGTAAGCTCAGTAAAAGCTTGTATTGTTTCGCCTGTGGTTGGATTTACCGTAGCAATTCCCATAATTTCGCCTTTTCCCCTAAAAAACTTGTAATTAATCCCCATTTAATCAGAGTTTAGGATTCAGAGTTCAGAATTTTCACCCCCTCACCCCATCACCCTCTCACTCTTCTAAAAAGGATAAACCAAGGGAGTCAGAGTTATCGTAATGATCGCAAAAATAAAGCCTAAAGGTAGTCCCACCTTAGTAAAATCGCTAAACTTATAACCCCCAGGACTATAAACCATTAAGTTAGTCTGATAGCCAATCGGGGTAGCAAAACTGGCTGAACCCCCAATCATGATCGCAATCACAAAAGGCATAAAATCTACGTTCAAATTTTGAGAAACTGCTAAACCAATGGGAAAGACCAAAGCCACCGCAGCATTATTAGTAATCATCTCTGTCAAAATCGCAGTAACTGTATAAACTAATGCCAAAGCCAGCCAAGGATTTTGTCCTGAAAAGCCAATTAAAGATGCAGCAAGAATTTTTGCTACCCCAGTAACATCTAAAGCATTACCAATACCTAATGCAGCAACAATTACTAATAAGATTGACCACTCAATATTTTGGAGGGCGCGATTTATAGAACAGCAACCAGTAACAATCATGGCGACAGAAGCAAGAATAGCAGCTTGCAGCATACTCATCCAGCCGAAAGTTGCCAAAATTACCATCACTAGGAGAATTGCCAGGGCGATAGACGTTTTTTCGTGACGAAGGGGTTCGGAATCAGGAATAGGACTAATGAGAAAGAAGTCTCTTGCACCTCGCCACTGATCCTGAAAAGAGTGGTGCGCTTCAAGGAGTAGAACATCGCCAATGCGTAAGGTAATTTCACCAATTTTTCCACCAACTCGTTCCCCATTACGGGCGACAGCGAGGACAACGGCATTATAACGGCTACGAAACTTTCCTTCCCGAATACTTTTCCCCACCATTGAACAAGTATCGGAAACAACCGCTTCAATTAAACGGCGATCGCTATTGGGAACATTGAGTTTAAATACCTCATTAGTCGCAGGTTTAAGTCCTCTGAGTTTATGCAAATCAACAATAGAATCCACCATCCCCACAAATACCAGTTGGTCATTCTCCTGTAATACTCGTTGGGGGCTTGCTGCGGGGAAAATTTGCTCGCCTCGAACGATTTCAATTAGGAACAACCCAGGTAAATGGCGAAGTCCAGCTTTTTCAATAGATTTCCCTGCGAGAGGACTTCCCAACTCCACCACCATTTCTACTGTATATTGACGGACATCATCTACTTGACTAATAGCAGGTGGACGATCTGGTAATAGCCAACGGTGAGTGAGGAGGAGATATAAAGTACCAGCAATCGCACAGGGTAGACCCACCCAAGTCATTGAAAGCAGATTTAACCCTGGATGACCAGTCTGGGAGATAAGTAAACCATTCACAACTAAGTTGGTGCTAGTTCCAATTAGGGTGCAAATTCCCCCAAAGATAGAGGCATAACTGAGAGGAATCATTAGCTTAGAGGGATTAATCCCCAATTTGCGCGACCAATCACTTACCACTGGCACAAACATCGCCACAATGGGGGTATTATTCAGGACTGTGCTTAGTCCCATTACGGAAACAACTAAGCGCAGCAAAGCCCGATTTTGTCCTTTCGGTCGCCCGAGAATATGTTGAGATATCCAAACTAAGCCACCAGTTTGTTGAATCCCTGTAACCACAATATAAAGTACACCGACAGTAATCATCCCTGGGTTACTAAATCCTGCGAGGGCGGTTTCCGTGTCTAAAATATTAAAGATGTAAAGGATAGCAAAACCGCCTAAGAAGACTGCTTCTGGACGCAAGGAGGTTAAAGCACTGGTGAGAAATACGGTAACTGTTACGATAAGGGTTAGCCAACCTTGCCAAGTGAAACTCGAAAGGATAGAAGTAATTAATTCAGGATTTGAGATCGCGATCGCGCCAAAAAGACCTAGCCCTAAAAGTAGCAATAAGCCTCGATTTTGTTGCCTCTTTTTATTCAACTGATTCCCCAATCTCCCTTGAATATTCATTATCCTTAAATCTATTCCTTCTCTTGAGGTATTTCAATACTTTTTCCTCTTTTCTAGCTCTAGATTAAGCTTTTTAAACCACATTAAGTCAGTAGGGGTGAAGTTTATCAAAGCTAAGGTTAGCATAGTTTTAAGATTGTGAATCAAAAAAAGCAGGTTCTCGGTAGGATAGAATAGATAGTCCCTACCCGTACCTTATTATCCATGCCCACCCAACTACCTGTCGATTTTTTAACCTTTTCTAAGTGGTCAGGAATTTTAACCGTTGTTTGCTTTCTAGCCGTTGTACTTGCCTTTATCTTTAACTGGGGAACTCGTTTTCGCCTTGTGGGGATAACTGGTTTTATGGGAGTCCTAACCGTTGGACTTTTCGCTTTAGGCTTCGGGTTTTTTAGTCGAATTATTATTCCTGGTTCATCCCAATATACGGTTGTTTATGATAACGGTGGAAATCAAACCGTAATTGCTGTATCTCCTGAGATCACCGAGTCGGGCTTAGAATCAACCCTAGAACAAGCAAGTTCAGATTTATTTTCCTTGGGAAGATCAGGAGGAACGACCAACCAGTTGCTGATTCGGGCGAGAACTATTATCCATCCTGAACCTGGAGTTTCCAAACCTCTTTATTTAGGACAAATTAAGCGTTCCCTTGCTCAACGAGAAGATCCGCAAGTAGAATTGGAAGTCTTTTCTGAAAGTTTTGCCGAAATCCCTGCAACTACACCTGTTAAGGAAACAGCCTCTTAACCATCAGTAAAAAATAGCTCTAAAGTGTCAAACCTAACTCAAACCCTGACAACAACAACTTTACAATCCCTCCTAGTTTCCCCTAGCCAAATTATACGGGGGAATATCGCTGAAGCTGGTGAATCTCTTGCTGCTATGGGGAAACGTCCCTTAGTGGTGGGGGGAGAGCATAGCCTTGCGGTAATTAAACCCCATTTGAAACCTGTCTGGCAGCAGCATTCCTTAGAGGCTCAACAAACCGCGTACAGTCCTGATTGTTCGGAAAACTCTTTGATTCGCCTCAAAGAAGCTGTTAGTGGTCATAGCGCAGACTTCATCATTGGGGTTGGCGGTGGTAAAGCTCTTGATACGGCTAAACTCCTCGCCCATCAATGTCAACTTCCTGTTGTAACGATTCCTACTTCTGCTGCGACTTGTGCGGGCTGGACGGCTCTTGCTAATATTTATTCTGATCAAGGGGCGTTTCAGTATGATGTGCCTCTTAATCGCTGTCCTGACTTGTTGATTCTCGATTATAATTTGATTCTCACTGCGCCGAAACGTACCTTAGTAGCAGGAATTGGGGACGCGATCGCGAAATGGTATGAAGCCGATGTTAGTAGTGGCGATTCTACCGATACTCTCATTATTGCTGCGGTACAACAAGCGCGAGTATTGCGAGATATTTTATTGCAAAAGTCCGTCACTGCGTTAGAAAATCCTGGGGGAGAAGCTTGGCGCGAAGTTGTTGATGCTACGGTTCTACTCGCAGGGGTTATTGGGGGCTTAGGAGGGGCAAAATGTCGCACAGTTGCAGCCCACGCCATCCACAACGGCTTAACTCATCTAGAAGCAACTCACAATATCTTACATGGGGAGAAGGTCGCCTATGGTATCCTTGCCCAACTGCGTTTACAAGAAATGTTACAGGGTAGCCAATTAGCTTATTCTGCTCGTAAGCAGTTGCTAAAGTTCTATGGTGAGATTGGTTTACCAAAAACCCTCGAAGATTTAGGTTTAGCAGATATGACTTTAACCCAACTCCGTCAAACAGCAGAAATTGCCTGTTATCCTGGTTCTGATATTTATAATTTACCCTTTGCGGTTGTTCCAGATCAGTTAGTTGCAGCTATGGTTTCTACGGGTTGATCGGTTGCTGGGGGGTGAGTTGAGATTGATGGGGTAATAATTTTTCTCCCTCACTCCCCCTCCCTACTCCAGCCAAGTTGCAAAATCTTCCGCAAAGGTATCTTGAAGAATCGCCTCGCGAATTGTGAGAGTAAAACGAATTAACTCGGTGATGTTGTGCTGAGAAATAAGGGTATAACCGAGCATTTCACGCGATCGCACTAAATGATTGAGATAAGCACGGCTGAAAGTCTGACAGGTATAACAGGGACAGGTTTCATCCAGGGGGGAAAAGTCGTCTGTGAAACGTGCGCTTTTTAAGTTCCAACGTTCTCCTTGGACTAAAGCACTCCCATGTCTCCCTAATCTGGTGGGAATTACGCAGTCAAAGACATCGATTCCAGAC
Organism: Cyanophyceae cyanobacterium; assembly: GCA_038320005.1. Classification (GTDB taxonomy): domain Bacteria; phylum Cyanobacteriota; class Cyanobacteriia; order Cyanobacteriales; family SIO1D9; genus JBBQDV01. Next base: position 2,383 of record JBBQDV010000012.1, on the reverse strand, counting down.
GCGATCGCGATCGCCATTTCCTTATAAGTACCAATCCCCATCAAGTAACGTAACTTATCCTCTGGTAACAAAGGTGCAGTCGCCCGAACAATCTCATGGATAAACTCAGGGGGTTCTCCCACACTCACCCCACCAATCGCATAACCAGGTAAATCAAGACTTGCTAAATCCTTTGCTGCTTGACGGCGTAAATCCAGATAAACCCCACCTTGGATAATACCAAACAAAGCTTGCTCTGTGGGACGCTGATGAGCTTCTATGCACCTTTTTAGCCAACGGTAAGTACGGGAGGTAGCAATTTCTACTTCCTCACGGGTAGCAGGATAGGGGGGACATTCATCAAACGCCATGATCACATCCGCCCCTAAGTCATTTTGCACCTTCATGGAATGCTCTGGGGTGAAATTAATCACCCTTCCATCTCTGGGGGAGCGAAAAATAACCCCCTCTTCCGAGATTTTCCGAAACTGACTAAGACTAAATACTTGGAAGCCACCAGAATCAGTGAGAAGCGGTTGATCCCAACCCATAAAGCGGTGTAACCCTCCCGCCCGTTTAATCAAATCTTCCCCTGGTTGGATGTGGAGATGATAAGTATTAGCTAAGATCATCTGTGCTTGGGCATCTTTTAGCTGGCTGGGCATAATACCTTTCACCGTGGCTACTGTCCCAACAGGCATAAATCTAGGGGTTTCAACGATTCCGTGAGGGGTATAAAATACGCCTGCTCTGGCTTTGGTGTGGCTACATTTAGCCTGGCATTGAAAGGAAAAATCCACTCTGGTAATTAATTAATTATAGGGTTAAAAAGGGCAATCATCATCATCAAGTTGGACATCCCATTTTGCAGAAAGCACTTGAACGACCATTGCTTCTAGACGAGAAATTTCTAAGTCAGGGGTAGCAATTTCTTCTTGAATCGGACTAGATAAAGGGATTAAATTTAACTGTCGATTATCTTGGATTAATTGAAAGCAATTAGGGTCTTGAGAATTCAATTGTAGATAGTCAAAACTTTGGACATTAAGATAAAGTGCTTGATTAGCAATTAGGGTTGATTGATTTGGGTCATTAAAAATTTCCAAAACACACCCTTTGCCTTTACTTTTCACCTCACCTTCTAATATGTGGGTATATTCTACTCGCGTCAAATGACTAAGTAATCTCCGCATATCTTCTTTGTTGACAATGATGCCTGTATCAATGATACAGGGGGCAGGAAGTTGGGAAGGAGCTTGTTCTTGATTCATGATGAACAGACTGGTTTAGCCGTCGGTTAAAATACAGCAGAATTTGCTAAATCTTGCTTCATAGTTAAGTATTAATGCTCACTTGAAAGACAAAGCCAGATCATGAACTTTGTTGAAAATATAGTAAGCTACGACACAATATTAACTGGATTTCCTAAAGATCTCATTCAGTACAACTACTGAATTTTCAAAAAGAATAGCAGGATTCCCCCACCATAACGCTTCGGTTGGTGGTGGGAGGAATGCACGTGAGTTTGCGAACAAATTCTTTGCTTAATCCCTTGACTTAATTTATCTTCAACAGTTATAATAGCAGAAGAGTTTGTTGAAGATATGAGCCAAGTTATCACCGCAAAACTGAAGTTAAATCTCACCCCTGAGCAAAAATCAGCGGTGCGTGAGACTTCGTTAGCTTACCGTGATGCCTTGAACTATGCTTCGGCAGTCGCTTTCGATAATGGCAAATCTAGCAATGGTGCTAAGTTGCAAAAACTCGTCTATAACAATCTGCGCTCCGACTTTAAGTTAGGTGCGCAGATGGCGTGTAACGTACCCAGGCAAGTGGCTGCAACATTTAAATCATTGCAGACAAAGGTTAAGCAGAACAATGAAGCGATAAAGAAAGGGCATACTAAGAAGCGTTTTAAAGGGCTTGATGAAGCTCCTCGATATGTATCTCGGACTGTGACCTTAAATTATCAGCGCGACTACTCATTTAAGGCTGACCAATGCGTAAGTATTGGAACGCTTAGTGGTCGAATCGTTGTTCCTTACGAGGGATGGAATAAACATCTAGACCTAATCAAAAGCTGTCAAAATATTGGAGCAGCTAAGATAGTTTACCAGCGTTCGCCCAAGACTTACTATCTAATGGTGAGTCTTAAGATTGAAGTACCAGAAATCGATCCTATGACCATAACCAGAGTCTCTGGTGTTGACGTTGGGATGAGGTATTTGGCAGTAGAAACAGATCTAAGTAATAAGTCTGCTTTCTATTCTGGCAAGGCATCTCGACACAAAGCTAACCAATACCAGAAGGCTAGAAAAACTCTACAGCGTAAAGACACCCGTTCAGCAAAACGAAGATTAATCGCTTTGTCGGGACGGGAGAGACGGTTTATCGCTGATGTGAA
>JBBQDV010000011.1:0-28376 GCA_038320005.1 Cyanophyceae cyanobacterium | reverse complement strand
TCCTAAATCTATGAGAATATTTCGCAGAATTTCGGGAGTTGGCAGTTGGGGTGTTCCTGCTTTACCACTGGTGAGTAAACCCCGCATATAATCCCAGCCATGACGAAAGACTACTTCAAGGATTTCGCGCTGACGGGAAGTGTTTTGAGTTAAAGAGAACATTTTAGTATCACTTTACAGGAATTGTTCTAAATCTGGACGGTTCTGAAGTTTTTTTAGCACTTTTTTGATATCTTGGGTGCGATCTTTTTTGACGATGAGGGTAATTTCGCGATCGCGCACAATAACAACATCTTCTAAACCAATAGTAACAACCAAATCATCCCCGTTGCTGCTATAGATAATACTATTATTCGTATCTTGACCAATATGGGTGGCGAGTTCGACATTGCTATCTTGGGCTGGATGCAAGCGTGACAAGGCGTTCCAGTCTCCCACATCATCCCAACCAAAGTCCGCTGGAATCACATAAGCCAGTTTGGTTTTTTCCATGAGGGCGTAGTCAATACTTTGTTTTGCCAATTCCCCGTAGGCATTTTTGCCTTTATCTTGCAGGGGTTGTAAAATCTCAGGAGCATAGGTTTCTAGCTCCTTTAACACTACACCAGCGCGAAAAATGAACATTCCACTATTCCAGCTATATCGATGGGTGGCGAGGAACTTAATGGCGGTTTCTTGATCTGGTTTTTCTGTGAAGCGGTTAACTCGGTATGCAGTTAAACCCTGATATTCCTTAACTTTTTCCCCTTGTTCAATATAACCGTAGCCTATCGCAGGACGATCTGGTTGAATCCCCAAGGTGACTATAGCTTCTCGGTCTGCTGCTAGTTGGGTAGCAGATTGTAATGTTTGCTCAAATGCTTCTATCTCGGTGATGGCGTGGTCAGCAGGGAAGAAACCAAGGATAGCATCTTTACCGTAACGTTTGACGGCTTCTAGGGTTGACCAGGCTAATGCTGGTGCAGTATCTTTACCTTCGGGTTCGATTAATAGGTTAGCTTCTGGTAAGTGGGGTAGTTGCTGACGAATAGTGGACGCGATCGCGCTATTTGTAATTACCCAAATTTTATCCCATCCCCCCGATGCAGGCAAGAGTCTTTCCGCCGTAGCTTGTAATAAGCTGACCCCACTTCCATCTAAAGAAAGAAACTGTTTGGGATATTGACGGCGACTCAAAGGCCAAAACCGTTCCCCTTTACCTCCAGCTAAAATGATTGGAATCAACATATTAGTCATTTTTATCAGAGAAGATACTTAGTTTTTGCTATATTCCTTAAGATAGCGTCTTCTGGAAGTAAATTAAGGTTATAATCCATCCAGAAGTAGACTTAGTAAAGTTTTAAATCACGATCTTAAGCTGATTAAATCCCTGACTCCCCATATATTTTGATAATCGCAATGCTGAACAGCTTAGAACCCCTTGTGGTGAGATTAAAGTGAAAGAAAGAGTAAAGCGACTCCAAAAAATTCCCCAGCAAGAGGCCGTTGAAGAGACATCGAATGATCATGGTTCAGCCACAGCCAAAATTCCAGGAAAAGAGCATTTCTGCTTCAGGAAGGGTTTATTATGGGGAATAGCCTTTGCCCTCACCGCAGGGATTTCAGCGACAATTGGGGCAACACTTGTTGTTTTTAGTCCCTTAGCTTCGCTTCTTGAACCAATTACTGGGACAGAGGGTTCTTTTATTCAGAATGCAGCAGAAAAAAGACTAGGCTTGGGGACACTCTTTCAATATGATTTGTCAAGACCCGTTAACATTTTAGTGATGGGTGTTGATCGAGTTCCTGGGGTCTCAAGCAAGTCAAAGAAGGCTTTATTGGGTCGAACTGATACGATGATTTTGGTACGCTTTGATCCCAATAACGACAAAGTAAGCATGGTTTCAATCCCCAGAGATAGCCGAGTTGATATTCCTGGGGTGGGTATAGCAAAAATTAACGATGCCAATGTGGAAGGGGGCGCTATCCTCTCCGCTAAGGTTGTTAGCGAAACTCTTAATGATATTCCCATAGACCGCTATGTGCGCGTGACCACTGATGCTTTGCAGGAATTGGTAGATTTAGTTGGGGGGATAGAAGTGTTTGTCCCTGAAGCGATGCATTACGAGGATGTAACACAAGGCTTATTTATTGACCTTGAACCTGGGTGGCAAACTTTAAACGGCGAACAAGCAGAACATTTTTCCCGTTTTCGCAATAAAAGAGGGGGAGATATTGGTCGCGTTCAACGGCAGCAAATCTTAATTAAAGCACTAAGGGAACGTCTACAAAGTCCGACAGTGTTGCCTAAGTTACCAATGTTACTGCGGATGATGCAGCAATATATTGATACTAACTTAAGTCTAGAAGAAATTTTAGCTCTAACTAATTTTACGAAGGAATTGGAGACAGAAGCTGTTAGAATGGTGTTATTACCAGGTCGCTTTAGTCGTATTGATGAGTTTCAGGCGAGTTATTGGATTATTGATTCCCAAGGGCGCGATCGCGTTACGATGAATTATCTAGATCAAAATCCTAAAGACACATCTCCCCCTCACCCTCGAGAACGTCGCCGTCTCAATCAAACTCAGATAGCAATTCAAAATGCAACCAATGAACCAGATTTAGCCACCGATGTCGCCCGTTATTTGGCACAAGAAGACTTTCAGAATGCTTATGTAGTGGACAATGCCCCCATGTTACTACGTCAAACCGAAGTTATTATTCAAAATGGCGATATAGAAGCAGCAACTAGCCTGAAAAAACTTTTAGGATTTGGTGAGTTAGAAGCTTCATCAACGGGGGAAATTAACAGCGGATTAACGATTCGCTTAGGGGAAGATGCTATTGGTAGGTTTCGTTGAACTATTCTCACCCCATCACCCCATCACCCCCAAATCATGACATTAATCATTGCAGGAGAAAGGAGTGGTGTCGGAAAGACAACTGTTACCTTAGCTTTACTTGCTTTCTTATCTCGTTTTAGTAATAAGGTACAGGCTTTTAAAACAGGACCTGATTATATTGACCCGATGTTTCATAGTTGGGTGACAGGTCGTCCTTGTCGCAATTTAGACCCTGTTCTCACTTCCCCTGAGTATGTCCAATCTTGTTTTAATCTTCATAGCCAAGATGCAGAATATAGCCTAGTAGAAGGGGTAATGGGTCTATTTGATGGGATTCCTTTTCAACCTTATCCCCAGGAAGAGAAAGTTAGAGATTTTGCTTCTACTGCCCATATTGCGAGATTATTAGATATACCAGTCCTCTTAGTTTTAGATTGTAGTCGTTTATCGGGATCAATTGGCGCGATCGCGCTCGGATATTGCAACTTTGATCCCAGAGTAAATATTGCTGGCGTTATTTTAAATAAAGTCGGTAGTGAACGTCACCTAGAATTATTGCGAGAAGCCTTAGAACCTTTGCATTTGCCTATTTTGGGCGTTTTGTATCGTCAACCAGATATTGCCATTCCAGACCGTCACCTGGGGTTAGTACCAACGGCGGAATTACCACAAATTGAGGATATCTTTCAGCAGTTAGCGCAGTTAGCCCAAGATTGTTTTGATTGGGAACAATTACTCTCTTTGTTAGAGGTAAGACCAACTAATTTACCTAATAATTCTATCTTCTCACCAATTCAGCAAAAAGTGAGAATTGCCATTGCGCGCGATCGCGCCTTTAGTTTCTATTATCAAGATAACCTTGATTTACTGGAAAGATCTGGTGCAGAATTACTACCCTGGAGTCCCCTCAACGACACCACCTTACCCCCCGATATCCAAGGACTTTATTTTGGGGGTGGATTCCCAGAAGTATTCGCCTCAGAACTAGCAGCCAATCAACCCGTAAAAGCAGCAGTCAAAGCAGCCATAGCAAGCGGAATACCTACCTATGCAGAATGTGGGGGTTTAATGTATCTCTGTGAACAAATTAGGGACTTTGCAGGGGATATATGGGATATGGTGGGAGTATTACCAACCCAAGCGGTGATGGAGAAAAGACTCACCCTCGGCTATCGTCAAGGAATCCCTCGCCAAGACAACCCTTTTCTTAAAGGTGAAATAGTTTGGGGACACGAGTTTCACCGTTCCAAGTTAACCCATGATTCTATTTCCCCCTTATACCAGATGCGAAGCTATCGACCTAATAGTGCTACTACCTCAGAAGGTTGGCAACTAAACCAGCTTCATGCTTCCTATCTTCACCTTCACTGGGGAGAATATCCCCAAATTCCACAACGCTTTTGTAATTATACTGCCCAGAAAAACAAAATCAATTGATAAGTTGCTTCTTTAGAGAGAAGAGAACTGAATTTATTTCCGTTACGGTAATAAGTAAACTTACTTCCAGAGTAATAAAGTACTAGAAGCTAATAATAATTAGATGGATATTGACCAGATTCGAGTCAAAGATTTAACAACCAAAGAGCTACAATCGTTAATTCGTCAAGTTGTCACTCAAACAATGACTGATTTTTTAAATCAGCGGGTTTCTCAAGACTCTAATCAGCAAGAGATTTTAGTCACAGAAACCAGAATTGTCGAACCTGAAGCTATTAATCCTGATACGTTTGCAGAATCCGAAGTAGTCAAAGAAAAAACTCCTCATCCCCATATTCCTGTAAAAGAGGTTGCCAAAGATTTAGGGCTATACTGGGAATAGTCGGAACACCTGCGCATTTCCTCCCACTCTCAAGGTTCTATTCGTTTTCGGGAGGTTGAACAGTATTTTCGGGAGATTGAAAAGGATTTTCGCCAATTTGAAGCTCTTTTTTGGCAGTTTTTAACTGTTTCCACAAAGTTTTAATGCGTTTATAAGCTTCTAAAGAAGTTATTTTTCCGCCAGTTTCTAGATTACAGATATAGCTTATTTTTTGAGCAAACTCTTGTAGGTTAGCATTAAATACTAAATTCTCTGGTTGCACCTCACCACGGTAAGAGGTGTGGGGAAATAAGAATTTATTTTTTTCGTTACGTTCGTAATCTGTCATATGCATTTAGAAAACTCCCTTTGTCTATATATTAACTTGCTTGCTACTTGCTTAATAAGAATAAGTATTGTCATAGATATTGCCAAACAAAAGCTTATCCTGTTGGCTGCTCTTGTCAATCAAAATAAAGAAAAGCAGTTTGCAGCAGAGCAATTAGTCAAATTCTGGCTGTTTTGGTCAAACCTAAGTCTAGGTGCTGAAGTTCTAATATATCTCTATCTTAAGTCTGAAAATGTCTCTAATTTAACCAAAAGCAATTTCTTTCTTAACCTAATGTTAACATAGCTGTGCTAAACAATGGCTAATAGTCAGTACCCCGTACTGGAGGCTTACCTGATTGCTATTGCTGCTTCTACAGTTCGAGGCATTACCCAAAAACGCTATTCTAGAGAAGATAGCCTACTAGAAAAGATTATATTATTGTTATATGTTTGAAGCCCTCGCAGAAAAATTAGAAGACTCTTGGAAAAAACTACGGGGTCAAGGCAAAATATCTACAAGTAACATCGAAGCTGCCCTACAAGATGTCCGTCGCGCCCTTCTTTCTGCTGATGTTAACCTCCAAGTTGTCCAGAAATTCATTGCTGATGTTGCGGAAAAAGCCCTTGGTGGAGAAGTCATCTCAGGGGTAAATCCAGGGCAACAATTTATTAAAGTTGTTTATGATGAATTAGTCGAGGTGATGGGGGAAACGAATGTTCCCTTAGCCCAAGCTGATACCGCCCCCACAGTTATCCTGATGGCAGGACTACAGGGTACTGGTAAAACCACTGCTACAGCTAAACTTGCCCTCCACCTGCGCAAACAAAACCGCAGTACCTTAATGGTGGCGACAGATATTTATCGCCCTGCTGCAATTGACCAACTCCTCACCCTGGGACAACAAATTGATGTCCCCGTCTTTGAACTAGGTACAGAAACCAATCCCGTTGATATTGCCCGTCAAGGAATTGCCAAAGCCAAAGAATTAGGGGTTGATACGGTCATTATTGATACCGCAGGACGGTTACAAATTGATGCCCAAATGATGGCGGAGTTGGTTCAGATTAAAGAAACTGTCCAACCCCATGAAACCCTCCTGGTTGTTGACGCAATGACAGGACAAGAGGCTGCAAACCTTACCCGTACCTTCCATGAACAAATTGGAATTACAGGGGCGATTCTCACTAAGTTAGATGGGGATAGTCGCGGAGGGGCTGCGCTTTCGGTGCGACAAATCTCTGGTCAGCCAATTAAGTTTGTCGGGGTTGGGGAAAAAGTAGAAGCCCTACAACCTTTCTATCCTGAACGGATGGCATCCCGTATCCTCAATATGGGTGACGTAGTTACTCTGGTAGAAAAAGCCCAGGAAGAGATTGATTTGTCTGATGCTGCTGCGATGCAGGAGAAAATCATGTCTGCCCAATTTGATTTTAATGATTTCCTCAAGCAAATGCGCTTGTTGAAGAATATGGGGTCATTTGGCAGTGTGATGAAGTTAATCCCAGGTTTAGGGAATAAGCTGAGTGGTGCAGATATAGAAAAAGGGGAAGAACAACTCAAACGTACTGAAGCAATGATTAACTCGATGACAAAGGAGGAACGTCTCAATCCTGATGTTCTCGCAAAATCTCCTAGCCGTCGCCGTCGTATTGCAAGTGGTTCAGGTCACGGGGAACGGGATGTTTCAAAACTTATCACTGACTTTACCAGAATGCGAGGCATGATGCAGCAAATGGGACAGGGAAATATGCCTAGTATGCCTGGAATGGGAGGTCTAGGAGATATGTTTGGCGGTGGCGGTATGGGTGGTAATGTTCCTCCTGGCTATCGCGGTCAACCTGGGGGTAAGAAGAAGAAGAGTAAGAAGAAGAAAAAAGGTTTTGGTACTTTGTAAATTTTGTGTACAATAGATAATTGTGCCTTTTGTGAAAAAGAGCCAAGCAAGTTAATATTGAAAAAATTTAGAATTCGTGAGCTAGTATGGTCAAACTACGTTTAAAAAGATTCGGTAAGAAAAAGCAACCTAGTTATCGACTCATTGCTATTGATAGTCGTTCTCGCCGTGATGGTCGTCCTATTGAAGAGTTAGGTTTTTATAACCCTAGAACCAAAGAAACTCGACTCAATGTTCCCAAAATTGTTGAGCGACTCAAAGATGGTGCGCAACCTAGCGAAACCGTAAGAAGTCTGCTTAGAAAAGCTCAAGTATTTGAACAAGTTAATGTCTCCTAATTCCCCTCAAGTTGAAAATGATACTGGGATTGCAGATTACCTCGAACTCGTCAAGTTTCTGCTAGAACCATCTCTAGAGACTCCAGAGAGTTTGAGTGTAGATCTTGAATCCCTCAATGAGAATCAGCGAATCTGGCTTCGGGTCGCATTTGCAGATGAGGATAAAGGCAAAGTCTTTGGTCGCGGTGGACGTAATATTCAGTCAATACGTACTATTTTACAAGTCGCTGCCCAACAAAGGAATCAGTCTATTCATTTAGATATTTACGGTAGTAGCCGAAACACTTCGAGTAGTGGATCTCGTCGTGGTTCAGAGCATTCTACAGGGAATGATGAGCAACGTTCGGTTAATAGTAAGCCTAAGCCAAAACCATCCCTAAAATCTCGTTCTGAGTGAAACAATATTTATTCGGCACTATACAATAGATGTAATGGTGTCGAATATTTTTCTGTTATTAATAAATTAAGGATTACTTAAAGCACGGATGAGTGAAGCATCCAGAACCATTCAACTTCCTAGCATCGAAAGCGCGATCGCGATCGCGGGATCTAATGAAGAAAATCTCAAGTTTCTCGCCCGTCATACCTCCGCCCAATTAGTATTGCGCGGACAAGACCTGCTGATTTATGGTAAAGAGAAAGCCGTAGAACGCTGTGTCCAGGTTATTCATGCCCTCGAACCCTTATGGAAATCAGCCCTACCCATTGCCCAACCTGATATTCAGACTGCCTTTCAAGCCCTTGATACGGGCAAAGCAGACGAATACCGAGATTTACAAAATAATGTTCTCGCTTATACCCGTCGTGGGGAAGGGATTCGAGCCAAAACCTTTCGCCAACGTCAGTATATTAAAGCGATTCAAAAACATGATATCACTTTCTGTATTGGACCGGCTGGAACAGGAAAAACATTTCTTGCTGCGGTTCTCGCAGTACAAGCGTTACTCAATGATCAGTGTGAACGTCTGATTCTCACCCGTCCTGCGGTGGAAGCAGGGGAGAAATTGGGCTTTTTGCCTGGAGACTTACAAGAGAAGGTTAACCCCTTTCTACGCCCTCTCTATGATGCTCTCTATGAATTTATTGACCCTCTAAAGATTCCTGATTTAATGGAGCGAGGTAAGATAGAAGTTGCGCCTTTAGCCTATATGCGAGGACGCACCCTCAGCAATGCTTTTGTGATTGTGGATGAGGCACAAAATACTACTCCTGCGCAATTAAAGATGGTTTTAACCCGTCTAGGCTTTCAGTCGCGCATGGTGGTGACGGGGGATATCACTCAAACAGACTTACCTTCAAAGCAAGATTCTGGATTAGTGGTAGCACAAAACATCTTAAAAGGGGTAGAAGGAATTGGCTTCTGTCAACTCACCCAAGCGGATGTAGTACGCCATCCCCTCGTACAAAAGATTGTCGCTGCTTACGAGAAGTTTGAATCCTGAAAATTAATTTTCACATTCTTCCACTCGTGCTAAGAGATTAACGATTTCGTCAGTGGCTTCTCGCTGCATAGATGCCCAATGTTCCGATTGATTTACTAAAATAGTAAAAACTAATGGCTCATAATTAAGGGGTTCAATATAGCCAGCTAAACCAGAAGCCCCTGTCATTGTGCCTGTTTTTGCGGTAACTCGTCCTTCTCCAACAGTATCTTGAAAACGGCGTTGTAGTGTTCCACTGACTCCAGCAACAGGGAGAGAGTTACGGAAGGTTTCTGCTTGAGGACTAGCGGACATGGCTTGTAGGGTTTGAACGAGGGCGTTAGGGGTGACTAAGTTATGACGAGATAAGCCTGAACCGTCTCTAAGCATATAGCTATTAGGATCGATATTTAAGGTTGTGAGTCTAGTCTTCATTGCTTCTGCTGGGTCAAGGTTTGACTCTTTTCCTAATGTTCGGAATAGGGCTTCTGCATAGAGATTGTTACTTTCGCTATTCGTCTTCTTTATTAAATCTGTGAGATTAGGAGACCTAATTATTGTTGTTTCTTCACCCGAAGGTGTCGCGGTGGTGGTAAGATTACTAAGATTAACTGTAATTCCTTCTAGTAGAAGGCTACGGCGCAAGGTTTCTAGGAAATAAGTACCTGGATCTCGCACTGCTAATCCGCGCACATTTTCCCCTGCATTTACGGCTAATTCCCCTGCTATTTTCAAAACTGGTTCTCCAAATTCTCCCTGAAGGGTAAGGGAAGCAGGATTTTCAGAAGCAGTGGTTATGGCGGTGTTTTCAATGCGCCACTGTCTCGCTGCTACGGTGTCAGTCCAGGTGGTTCGCACGGGTTCAGCTTCGTTTTGGGGTGTAAGAGTAAGGACAAAGGCATTTTCGTTGAGAATGGCACTATTGACGGCGACACCATAATAATAATATAGATCTGACCATTCCCAGGAAGGGCTAATTGCTGGGTTGGGGAAATAAGCATCTTCTACGATTAGTTCTGCTATTTCGGTGATTCCTTGGGCTTTTAGTTCTTTGGCGAGGATGGTAAAATCTTCTGTGGTGAGGCTAGGGTCGCCTTTACCGACAATGTGTAGGGTTTCTAGGGTGGGGGCTTCACCAACTGTATAGATGGGGGTGATAATGTTATAGTCTCCCCCTAATTGGGATAAAATTGCTGCGGTGGTGAGTAATTTTGCGGTGGATGCGGGGATGAAATATTGGTCTGAGTTATGGCTGTAAAGGTTTTGCGTTCCATCGAGGGTTTGGACGGAAATCCCAAAACGCGATCGCGCCCATTCTTCGCGATCTTTTATATTATCAATAGCAGCAGGTAAGTCAGCTAAACAAAGGGTTTCCTCTGCTTGAACTTCTTCCCCTCTCACTGGGGTAATTAATTGTAGAGATAACAGCAAGACACCTAACGGTTTGATTGGATTAAAGGAAAGATTGAACATTTTAAAATAGCCAAATTTCTCTTCAATATATCAGGGTGGGGGGGAATTGAGAATTGAGGTGATGAGGGGATGGGCTATCAACTATAGTTATCTTGGAAAAAGCGAACAGATAAATAACTATGACTTCTGCTAATATTCAGCTACACCAAGAATCCTTATCCATTGACCATGAAGCCTTAGGGACAATCTTTACCACTGTTGATAATCTCCTAATAATTCAAGATCTCGATGGGGTCTGTATGGGGCTAGTAAAAGACCCTCTCACCCGTGTCATCGCTTTAGAATATGTCCAAGCGACTCAAGCTTTTGAAGGACATTTCTATGTTCTCACTAATGGGGAACATATTGGTGAACGGGGGATCAATGGTATTATTGAACGGGCATTTGATGATCGTGATCTTCCCAAACAGAAAGGCTATTATCTACCAGGTTTAGCAGCGGGAGGGGTACAATGGCAAGACCGTTATGGCAATGTTTCTCATCCTGGGGTCAGTGATGCGGAGTTAGATTTTCTTCATGCTGTCCCCCAACGTATCAAGGAACAGTTACAAACATTTTTCCGCCAACATGATCATGGTTTAAGTCAAGAGGAACAGGAAATTGTACTTGAATCCTCTGTCTTAGATAATGTCGCTTCTCCTACTGCTAACTTGAATACAGTTTATGAGATGTTACAGACTCATAGCAATACTTCCCTCTACGGAGTATTACAAGCAGATATACATAAACTTATGAATAATCTTCTCACAGAAGCAACAGAGAAAGGTTTAGATAATTCTTTCTTTCTCCATCTTGCCCCAAATTTAGGACGGGATGAACAAGGAAAGGAAATAATTCAACCTAGTCAAGGAAACGCTTCAGGAACGACAGACTTTCAGTTTATGCTACGAGGGGCGGTTAAAGAAGCAGGAGTAATCGCGCTACTCAATCATTATTACTTTTTGAGAACGGGTAAATACCCCCTGGGTAGAGATTTCAACGCCAGACAAGCCCCTAAAGATCAGCGCGAGTTAGTTCAGTTAGTAAAAGATAATTTTAACCAAGATCATTTACCGATTCTCATTGGTGTGGGAGATACGGTTAGCAGTCAAGTAGGGATAGAGAAAGGACAAGAAATAGTAAGACGAGGGGGAAGCGATCGCAACTTTCTCCAGTTGATCCAAGATCTTGGTAAAGAATTAAATAAACCGAATATCGTTGTCTATATTGATAGTTCAGGAGGTGAGGTGAAAAATCGCATTCCAGTAAAGCTAGAAGAAGTTAATGGAAAACTACAAGTATCAGAAAGCCCCACTGATCTAAATGATCCTCTAATCCTTAATGTTGTCTTCCCTGGGGGACATAGGGAATATACAGAGTTTTATCAGCAATGCGATCGCGCTAGTTCCATAAAAAAAGATAATCAATTACCGTAAAAAACAGCGAATCATCTCAGCGACAGACCAAACTTGTGCATAAGCCCCCTTGGGATGGTGGGGGAAGTCCCCATCGAAGATTTCAGAAACTGAACCGATACAACCTTCTTGCATAACATGATTAATTAAGGGTTGCCAATCAAAAGGGACTGGTTCATCAGGGTAAAAACGCTCCCAAGCGCGGATAAATGCACCAATTAGCCAACTCCAAACTGTGCCTTGATGATAAGCGCGATCGCGTTCCCATCGATCTCCTTGATACACCCCAATATAGTCAGGATGACTCGGATCGAGGCTACGCAATCCATAGGGGGTCAGAAGCCTTTCTTGTGCTACCTGGAGAGCTTTCTGACTCTGTTCCTCTGGAAAACCGCAATGGTATAAAGCTAAGGCGAGGATAGCGTTAGGACGAATTTCGGGGTAAACTGTACCATCAGGGGCAATGCGATCGCAAAAGTAATTTAAATCGGGATTCCAGAATTTTTGTAAGGACTCTTTCACCTGATCTGCTTGCTGTTGTAGCTTTTTAGCCTGATCTGGATCTTTTTCCCACTTGATCAGCCAACATAAGGCAGAATACCACAAACCATTAATTTCAATATCTTTCCCCTGTCGTGCAGTCATAACATTATTTTCTACTACTGCATCCATCCAGGTTAGGGCGACTTCTGGGAAATCCCAGGTAACTAAGCCATCATCAGGATCAACATGGATACCGTAATCTGTCCCTTGACTAAAACCTTGGTAGATTTCCTGAACAACGTGATCTTGAGATGCTAAAAAGTCCCAATCTTGGGTAGCTTCGAGATATAGTCCTAATGTTTCGATCCACCACAAAGAAGCATCAATACTATTATAAATTGGTTCTCCTTCGCGATCTGGGAAGGTGTTGGGGATAATCCCATGGCGACAATATGAACCAAAAGTAGCTAGCAGTCCTTTCGCTAAATCGTATCGCTTCGTTGCTAAGGCTAACCCAGGAATGGCGATGAGGGTATCTCGTCCCCAATCACTAAACCAAGGATAACCCGCGATCGCGCTAGGGCTATCTGTCGAAGCCCGATAAACAATAAACTGTTCACTAGCTTTGAGTAAGGTTTGGACAATTTTGTCTTGAGGAGAAATACCCTGGAATAGTTGTTGTAACCGCGTTTCTTCCCTTTCTTGAACCTGTTGAAACTCCTGATCCTGTAAAGGGAATAACCTTTCGATCTCTAAACTCGCAGATAAAGTCACCTTTTCCCCAGGTTGAAGCATAACAGTTAAACAACCTGGATTAAATAAATCTTCGCGATCGCGCACCCCCCGAAAAGATTCCTCTGGGTGAAAATAATTCCAATACCATTGTCCCGTAGAAATATAATTACCCCGACTCCAGCGTAATTGCCAAGGAGTCCCTTCCCCTTGCGGTAATTGGGCTTGGAAGATCACTGATTGGGGTCGAGTCTGTTGTCCAAAGGTTAATCCTGATCCCCCAATTTGTTCTTGATGGAAATCGCGATCGGCAATTAGTGGGCAAAGTTTCAGGGTAATCGCTTCTATCCCTATATACTCATATTGAATCAAAAGCCGATTATACCAGTCTGCATCCTGGGGCATAATTAGGCGACGAGTTAACCGCCAACCCTCCCCTTGCCAAACCCAAGTCGGAACTGGCTCAATGTCAAATGAATGTAATAACTTGTAACCTAATGGCGCGATCGCGCCGTCCCCCCAAAAATTAGTACCAAGACGAATCATTTCCCCCCGTACCTCGACCACCGCATCAAGATGAGACAATAATAGCGTTCTTTCTCCTGGCGGATTAAGAGCAGCGATTAACCAACCATGATATTTACGAGTCCGAGCATCAGCCACCGTCCCACTAGCAAAACCCCCTAAACCATTAGTGAGTAGCCATTCTCGTTGATCAAGATCATTCATGCGTGCAGTAGGCAGACGTAATTTTAGGAGCAAGAATTCTAGCGGTTCACTATCATACCCAAAATAATCACAAATATGGTATAGTTGTAACAGTTTGTTAAAATAGTGTTTTAAATAAACTTATTTACTTAACGCCTTTTCTTTTCAAGTATAGACATTAATTAGGAAAAATTAATAATGAATGATTGTTTAAAGGTTGGTCAAACTGCTCCTAACTTTACCGCAACAGCAGTTGTAGATCAAGAGTTTAAAACGATAAAACTATCTGACTATCGGGGTAAATATGTTGTTCTTTTCTTCTATCCTTTAGATTTTACTTTTGTTTGTCCCACGGAAATAGTTGCTTTTAGTAACGCCTTTGCGGAATTTAGCGAAATCGGTACAGAAATTCTCGGAGTTTCTGTTGATAGTGAATTCTCTCATTTAGCTTGGATTCAAACTGAACGTAAAGAAGGTGGGGTGGGAGATCTCAACTATCCCCTCGTATCGGATATCAAAAAAGAAATCTGTAACGCCTATAACGTTCTTGACCCAGAAGCAGGAGTCGCCTTACGGGGACTTTTCATTATTGATAAAGAAGGCGTGATTCAACATTCCACTGTTAACAACCTTTCCTTTGGTCGCAGTGTGGATGAAGTTTTGCGTACTCTCAAAGCAATTCAATACGTTCAAACCAACCCTGGTGAAGTTTGTCCAGTAGATTGGCAACCTGGTGAGAAAACCATGATTCCTGACCCTACTAAATCCAAGGTTTACTTTTCTGCGGTTCAAGCTTAAGACTAGACAAGCAAAGTCCGCCTGTGCGGGCTAAATAAAAAATTTATCTTAATTAAAAATCATCTTAAAGCCACTAAAGTTATGCTCATTCCCAAAAACTTTAGTTATCTCCTCAACGAGCGTTTTCTCCGTAACTTCCTCCCCATCCCTGCAACCAATAGATTTCCCTTCGGACAGCAAACCCCCGATTTTCTTCTACCAGATATAACGAATCAAAGCACTATTCAACTTTCTCGCTATCGGGGTCAAAAGCCTGTTGTTCTTGCGTTTACAAGAATATTCACCGATAAGCATTACTGTCCCCTCTGCTATCCTCACATTATCGAATTGAACCAACAATATGAGCGGTTAGTTGCCCAAGGAATAGAAGTATTAATGATTTCTAGCACTGATACTCGCCAAAGTCGCCAAGTTGTTCATGATTTGGGGCTAAAAATGCCCTTTTTAAGTAATCCCAGTTGTGATATTTTTCGCCTCTATCAAGTTGGACAAGCTTTGGGCGCACCCCTTCCTGCCCAATTTATCCTCGATACTGAAGGCAAATTACGCTACAAACATCTATTTTCCTTCCTTTCTCCTAACCTAGATACAGAAAGATTATCAAATATTCTCGCCAGCAATTAAATACGACTTTAGTTATATAAATGATTCCTCACTTTTTCCTATAACGGTAAATGAAGAATTATTCGGAGCAATATGGTAATTGCACAAACACAACGGGCAATCGGCGTTTTTTCTACTCGTGGAGAAGCTGAAATCGCATTGAATGAAATTAGAGATGCGGGCTTTGATATGAACAAGGTTTCAGTCATCGCTAGACACGCTGAACAAGATGGCGAAATGGCTGGCGCAGACCTTAATAAAAGTAAGAGTGAGCAAGTTAAAGGGGGTACAGCAGCAGGAGCAACCGCAGGAGGTGCTACAGGAGGTATCATGGGCTTAATTGGTGGCTTAGGTGTCCTGGCAATCCCTGGTGTGGGTGTCGCAGCAGAAGTGGGAATTGTCCTAGCGAATACTCTCTTAGGTGGTGCTTTTGGTGCTGTCGGGGGTGGTTTAGTCGGTGCGCTTGTGGGTTGGGGTATTCCTGAAGACCAGGCAAGCTACTATGATGAACGAGTTGCTGCGGGGGAGTATCTGATTATGATGGAAGGTGCGCAAGCGGAAATTCGCCAAGCTGAAGCGATTTTACATAGTCGAGGCATTCGGGACTGGAATGTTTATTCAAGCCCTGCCCCTGGCGCGTCTCCGGTCACTGGTACGGGGGTTGTCTAGCTGACAAGGCTTAGTTCTGAACCGTTAGTGGTTTTGTGGACTTCGATGCGGTTTTGAAAGGCTTCTTTGAATTGGGGCATATGGGTGACAGCGAGAATGCAGGAAAAGTCGGGCGCGATCGCGTTTATGGCAGCAATGAGACGATCACATCCTTGTGCATCCTGAGTCCCAAAGCCCTCATCGATGATGAGCATTTGTAAGGAAGTCCCTGCCCGTTGGGCGAGAAGTTGGGCTAAGGCGAGACGAATGGCAAAGTTGATCCGAAAGGATTCCCCCCCTGAATAAGTCTCATAGGCGCGTGTCCCTTGGGCATCTGCAATGACAATTTCCAGGGTATCGATTAACTTAGTATTCTTCTTGGAACTGCTTTTCCCTACCTTTTGGGTAAGAAATTGAACGTGCAATTGGTTATTAGTTAAACGGGCGAGAATTAGATTAGTTTGGGCTTCGAGTTGAGGTAACATATTCTCAATCATCAAAGCCTGAATGCCATTTTTTCCAAAGGCTTGAGTCAGTTCGGTATAAACGCGCTGTTGCTTTTGCAGATATTGTAATTGTTTGCGGTTCTCTGTATTTTGTTGTTCTAAAGCTTTCAGTTGGGTTAGCTTTTCCCCTAATCTGGCTTGTTCGCGAATCTTTCCATCTAGTTCTTGCCTTTGCTGGCGAATCTGTGCCTCTAATAGCTTAATATCACCGCTATAATCGCTCATATTTTCCATTTCAGCGGTGAGTTTTTCAATTTCCCCTTTTCTTTCATCTCTGGTCTTGAGGCGTTCTTGTAGGGCGTTCTGACGCTCTTGGAGGTGGCTTTCTAGTTGGGGTTGTTGCTGTTGGGCTGCTTGTAATTGGGAATAACGCAGTTGCCAAGATTGGGCGTTACGGAGGGCGGAAATTACTTGGTTGTGACGATCGCGATCGTAACCCAATGCCTGTATACTTTGCTCACAAGCTGCAATTTCTTGTTGTAGTGGTGAGTTTTGGCGTAGTTGGAGAATACTATTTTCTAAAGCTGCAATTTCCTCTTCCCGTTGTGGTTTCTTTTCCCCTAACCGCTGTTTTTCTTTAATGGCATCATCAATCCTATCTTGTTTTCGTTCTGCCCATTGCAAATTTTTCACCTCGCTACGGACTAAAGCATGGGTTTGTTCATCGTAACTAAGGGTTTTTAATTTCGCTTCGAGTTGGTGTAATTCCTCGTGAAGGTCAAGGGCGTAATGTCCAGCAGTAAGAGACTGTTCGATTTTTTCACTTTCTGCGGAAATTTCTGCCATTCTTTCATGGATATCGAAGGTATTTTCTAGTTGGGCTTCTAGTTGTCCCCGTTTTTGTAGAAGATTGTCATAGGCTTCTAAGGATTGGTTCAATTCCGTATATTCTAAGCGTAATTCTTGTAATTCTCGTTCACAACTAGACATTTGTTCTTGCAATAACCAATATAGTTGTTCAATTTCTTGCTGTTGATTTTGGGTCTTTTCAATAACATGATTGCGGTGATGTTCATCTAATTCGCGATCGCATAAAGGACAAACTGAGTCAGGAGTCTGCAACATTGCTAACTTTTGTTCTAGTTCTGCTATCTGCTGCTGATAATTTTTTTGCTCTGCTTCGATACGAGTTCTCAGTTCTTTTCTTTCCGAACCTTGTTCTTCTACACATTGTTTCCTTACCCGTTTTTTATCTAATTCCCGCACTTTTGAATCTACGTTTAAAACTGATTGGCGCAATTCAGGAACTTGGGCTAGTTGAGTGGAAAACTGGGCAGAACTATGCTGATTTTGTTCAAGTTTAGCATTCAATCTTGCTTGTGCTTGTCCAATTTCTCCCTGTAAACTTTGACGGCGTTGAAAGAGAGGCGAAACCTCTAGTTGCAATTGGTCGAGGTGATCAAGGCGTTGACGATAACTGCGTAATTTTTCGACTGAAGCTTTTACTTCCTCTTCTTGATTGATAATAATTACTAATTCTGCTTCTCGTTGTTGTAAATTATCTAAATTAGTTTTAGTTTGCTGAATTTTGAGATTAATATTATTGATTTCTCGTTCAAGTTGCTGTGCTAATTTCTGCTTTTTATGTTGATTATCTTGATAGGTTTGAAACTTAGTTGCAAAGGATTCTTGTTCTTGCTGAAGACGGACTAATTCGTTATAACCTGTAGTAATTTCTTCCGTTTGATTTAGCAATTCTTCTAATTGGGAAATATCCCCTTTAACCTTCGCTACATCTTTTGCCAAAAGATCACAATCTTTCGTAAGATCTTGATATTGGGTTTGTCTCAAAATCATTTGCTGCTGCCAAGTTTGGCGTTGAGAATCGAGGCTTTGCAGGTTTTGTAAAGAAGCGCGATCGCGATCTTGAATGATCTGAATTTTTTCAATATCCGCAATCACTTCATTCTCTTCTTTCTTGATCTCAACCCTTTCTTTTAATTGTTCTTCAATCGGGGCTAAACTTTGCGAAAGTTGTTCTATTTGTCCTTTCAACTGTTTAGAATAATCCTTTGCTTTCGTTGATAGAGTTTCGTACTGGTTTAACTTCAACAAATCCGCCAAAATCTGCTTACGTTCCGCAGGACGGCGCAACATAAACTCATCCGCGCGACCCTGACGCAAATAGGAAGAATTAACAAAAGTATCGTAATCCAACTTCAAATGACTATGAATTTGCTCCTGAGTTGCCCTTATCCCCTTCCCTGAGAGACTGCGGAACTGATTTTCGCTTTTGACCTGGAAATCCAACCCCGAACCCCTACCGCGACGACGGGAACGAATCACACGATAAATCTGCCCATTACTCTCAAAGATAAAATCAACCCGAACATCCTCCGAACCACCATGAATGACATCATCATCAGAACTCGCCCGACTTTGACCCCAAATCGCCCAGGTAATCGCCTCCAGGAGGGAAGATTTACCAGCACCATTTGCACCACAAATACAAGCAGTGTGTAGCCCCTCAAAATCGAGGGAGGCTTGTTGATAGCTAAGGAAGTTTTTGAGGGTTAACTGTACAGGAATCATGACATACTTGGCAGTAATGACTAGGGATACAAGGCTTTATGCACTTTTTTCCTAGTGATGGATACAATAGTCTTGCTATCATGGTAGCTTCAAGTTAAGAAAATATACTCTCATTAAGCTATGGATTCTAGCCATATCCAATTTTGTGACAGTAAAGACAAGATCGATTTAGAACAACTGCAAACTTTATTTCGCTTAGGGGCATTTTGGGCGCAAGATCGTAGAATGGAAGATATGGAGATCGCGATCGCGAATAGTAATCCTGTCATTACAGTTTGGAATCAGGAAAATCTCATTGGTTTTGCAAGAGCCACCTCCGACGGCATTTATCGCGCTGCAATATGGGATGTAGTCATCCATCCAGAATATCGAGGTGTAGGCTTAGGACGCAAGCTAGTAGAAACCCTCATCGCCCATCCCAATGTAAATCGAGTTGAGCGCGTTTACCTAACCACCACCCACAAACAAAGTTTCTATGAGCGTATTGGCTTTGAATATAACCAAAGTAATACAATGGTTTTACATAATAAAGCTATAGATGATTTTGTGCTTAGTTCTGAGTCAGGAGAGTATCAGGAAAATACGCAGTTAACAGCCCGATAGGGAAAGGGAGAGGGGGTGAGGGGGTGATAGGGTGCTGGGGGGAGTTTATTAAAGTTTGACGCTTTTCCCATAAATAGGGATCACATATATTACCTCTTTGCTCTTCGACTAAACTATCATTAGAGATATTCACCTAATTGTTGAGCTAATACTTGCACATGGGGCTGTTTCAACAGAGATAAATGATTCCCTGGTACTTGATGTAGATTAATCTTATTAGTCAGCGTACTCCAGCCTAAGGTAGAATCCTGTTTATTAGTTTGTTCATCGACTCTAAATAGTGTGAGGCAGTCGTGGTAAGGTTGAGGTATATATCCATAGGCTGCTTGAGCGTTCGCATAGAAAATTTGCAGCATGGGTGAAATTGCAGATTCATCTAATAATCTTAATCGGGACTCTTCGGGTATTAAAGATCTATTTGTTCCAAAAGTAGTCCCAGAGGAAAGCCTAGACCACTGCCAACGGGAAAACCAGGAGTTCCAGGATTGAAACCTATCTGTGACAATTGCGCCATAATCCAAAACAAAAGGCAATGTGGACCAGAGGGCAGTTCCCAGAAGAAACTTAACACTTTGACTTAAAGATGGTTTATAGCAGGGCGCAGGTGTATCAATAATTGCCAGAAGACCAATCTCTTGTCCTACTTGGGTTAGTTGTTGCGCCATCTCGAAAGCAACCAGCCCACCAAAAGACCAGCCACCGAGAAAATAAGGACCTTGGGGTTGAAGTGTCTGTATTGCTTGAATGTAGTGGGCTGCAATCGCTTTAATACTATTGAGAGGAGATGATTTTCCATCTAGCCCTAAAGGTTGGAGTCCATAAAAACTGCGATCGCGATCCAGATGTTGTGCTAATTCTAGATAGGGAAAGACAACGCCAAACATGGGATGCACACAGAAAAAAGGTTCTTTCTTTCCACCCAAAGTTAACGGAACTAGAGGTGATCTAGTTGTCAGAGATTGAGCAGGAACGAGAATTTCAGCATTGGGTGAAGAAGACTCTTGAGCGAGGTTTGTGAAAATTGGAACACTGCGCTTGGGTAGCATTGATCGCTTGTGACGGTAAGTAGCTCGATCAAGCTGGACTAATGGAGGCAGTTTTGGGACTAGGGGGGTGTCACCCAAAGTTTCAATGATCGGAGCTAACTGGGCGATTGTTGGTGCTTCAAACACGCTTTTTAAAGGCAATTCTAGCTCGAAGACATCACGGACACGGGAAGTCATTTGCGTGGCGAGGAGAGAATGCCCACCCAATTCAAAGAAGTTATCCTGCGGACTTATTTCCTGGATCTGTAAGAGATCTTTCCAAATCTCAATCAGGTTTGCTTCTGTTGGCGTTAATGGTACAGGAAAATGGTTAGGGTTTTGAGTTTTTGAGCGGTGGCTTAAATCTTCGCTAATTGGAAGGGCGCAGCGATCTACTTTGCCATTAACAGTTAAAGGAAGTATTTCTAACGGGATAAAAGCGGAAGGAATCATGTACTCAGGTAGGGCTTGTCTCAAGAATTGATTGAGTTCAGGAATAAGCTGGCGAGCAAACTGAAATTGCAATGGATCGTTGGTGTAATGAGAACTAGAGGAATCAATTTTTTGCTCAATCGGAAAATCAACCATCGCCTCAATACCATGCCTGATCAGGATTACATCGTAGTCCCCTGTGTGGGTTGGGGTTGACCAGGTAATTTCCACATTGTAGGGTAGCACTGTTGCTAAATCCCACCAATCTTGAGGATCAAGACTCCTTTCAGGAGAATTTTGCAAGATTTCTCGCATTTGCTTTACTGTTTTTGGAACTTCTTTATTTTCTAACCAGTGGGCAGTCCTGACAGCCAAATTAATGCGACTATTTTTGACATTCGTGATTATTAATATTTCTGGTTCAGTCTCGATTAGCTGCTTTTGAATTTCTGCAATTGTAATCGGATTGAGTTTCCAGTTATGTTGTTGAGTTGAAGGAGAAGCCTGTTCTGGTGGAATTGAGGGACTATCAGCCTGAGATTTTTCAATATGCAGCAAAACGTTATAGCGAAATTGCGTCATTTCATTTTGAGCATGACCCCGTGAAAGACGAATTTGTACCTGCCGAATTTGGGGAAATTGATGACGTAATGCAGAAAAGAAAGCTGGATCGATTGCCAATTCAGATTCTTCAAATCGCGATCGCGCTACTCGTTGCTGAAGCTGATTTCGTGATAAAGCCCCATCTGCCTGAGAAAATTGCACCCAGGTATGAAATGCTGTCAGTAAGGGCAAACTTCGCACATCCCCAAGGAACAGAACGCCACCGGTTGCTAAGGTTTCAATCGCTTCCTCTAGCACCTGCATCAGGTAATCTACACTGGGAAAATATTGCACTATTGAATTCAAAATCACTAGATCAAAAGCTCCTGGATCAATGCCCTCGAAGTCAGTTGCTACCCGTTGCAGTAGTTCAACTTGAGGGAGATTTAGGGAATCTAATTGCTCCTGGACAGATTGTAAGGAAACCGTTGAGAAATCTGTTCCTACATACTTTTGAGTCTGTGGGGCAATTTGAAAGAGCAATAATCCTGTGCCACAACCAATTTCCAACACCCGTTGCGGTTTAAAGGCGAGAATTGTCAAAACGCGATCGCGCACCCACTCCTGCATCTGCTCAACGGGAATCTGTTCTCCAGTATAGCTACTATTCCAGCCTGTAATATTGAATTGGGGATTAGGAATTGGGGATTGATAGGTTTGGTTGTATAGGGTTTGCCAAGATTGAATCTGTTGGCTTTGCAGCAATCCTGAAACAGTTTGCTGATCATACTGGCGATTGAGGCTAAAGTAAGTAACTAGGCGCATTTCTGTGGATGTCTCCCCAGAGGCAATAACAACCGCATCACAGATAGCAGGGTGATGTTGTAATCTCGCTTCGATTTCCCCCAACTCTACCCGAAACCCCCGAATTTTGATTTGAGTATCAACTCTGCCGAGAAACTCAATTCTCCCGTCATTAAGATAGCGAGCGCGATCGCCAGTTTTATAAAGACGCTTAGATCCTTCTGTTTGTGATCCTTTTAAGGGAAGCAGAGAAGACCGCTCTGGATAATCAATAAAACTCTCTAGTGTTAATTCTGGACGATTGAGATAGCCACGAGCTAACCCTGCACCACCAATATATAACTCTCCTGGAATACCGACAGGAACAGGGTTTAAGTTGGTATCTAGAATATAAACTTGGGTATTAGGGAGGGGATGACCGATAATTAAGGGATTATCCCCAGAATGGAGGTTCGCAATAGTAGCCCAGATGGTAGTTTCTGTGGGACCATAGGCATTGAAGAAGCGACGATTGGCTGCCCAGCGATCAACCACTTGGCTAGAGCAAGCTTCTCCGCCAGTAATCAGGACTTGGAGGGCAGGTAGTTCCGCAACTGGTAGAACCGCCAAGACTGCGGGAGTTAGTAAAGCATGGGTAATACTGTTGTCTTGAAGAAAATGCACCAGTGCCATTCCTGGTAGTTGAGCAGATTTGGGTGGAATATATAGCTGGCTACCAGAACCTAATGCCAGGGCAATCTCGAAAATAGAAGCATCAAAGCTCAGAGAACTGAATTGCAAAATGCGACTGTTGGGGGAGGGAGACAAAAGCTGCTGCTGTGCTTCAACAACATTACACAAACTCCGATGAGATAGGAGGACTCCTTTCGGGATGCCTGTAGAACCAGAGGTGTAGATTACATAAGCAAGATGATCAGGAGTGATTGTTTCATTCCCCCTGTTTTGATCAAGGAAGGTTTCCTCCGCAGGCAAATCCAACTGATCTAAACAAAGTATATTGCTTGGGCATGATGGTAAGGATGCGACTAACCTCGATTGCGTCAGCAGAACTGAAACCTGGGTATCGCTCAAGATGAACTGGAGTCTTTCCCTGGGATAGTCTGGATCGATTGGCACATAAGCTCCCCCAGCTTTAAGAATTCCCAAAATTCCAATTACCATCTGGGCAGAGCGTTCAAGACACAAACCAACCAAAGAATCTGTTTGGACTCCCATTTGTCTTAGGGTTTGCCCTAGATGATTTGCTTGCTGATTAAGTTCTTTATAGGTAAGATTTCCTTGTTCCGACACGATCGCGATCGCGTTTGGATCATTTTGTACCTGTGCCTCAAAGATATGATGAAAACAGCACTCCTGCATTGATATCTCTAAATTCCCCCTCACCAGTGGGACTTCAAGCAAGTTTCCTTTAAATAAAGGGGATTGATTCCATTCACCCAGAATCTGCTCGCGCTCTAATTCAGTAAGTATCGGTAATTCTGACAGGGGAGTTTCAGGATTAGCAACAATCCCAGCCAGTAAGGTTTGAAAATGTTCAACAAGGCGGACAATTCGCTCGCGGTCAAATAGATCCGTACTATAGGAAATAAAGCCACTCAATCCTTCCTGAGATTGCCAGAGGCTTCGCAGCCCATGATCAGCTTCCCAGAGGTGAACCTCCAGATCAAATCGAGTAGTGCCTGAGTCTAAGGGGGTAGGTTCTAATCTTAATCCTGGCAGTTCTAAAGGCTGCATTGGGGCATTTTGGAGGGCAAAGGCAACCTGAAACAGAGGATTTCGACCCAGATCTCGTTCTGGATCTAATTCTTCTACTAGTTTCTCAAAGGGTAAGTCTTGATGCTCATAGGCTTCCAAAGCAGTATGGCGAACCTGCCCTAGTAATTGACGAAATGTGGGATTGCCTGAGAGATCTGCCCTCATCACTAAACTATTCACAAAAAAGCCAATCAGCCCTTCTAGTTCACTGCGCTGACGGTTAGCAATGGGAGAGCCGACAACAATATCAGTCTGATCTGTATAGCGATGGAGTAAGGTTTGAAATGCTGCCAGCAATACCATAAACAAAGATACTTCTGCTTCTTGGCTTAAGTCTGCTAAACCCCTGGTGAGAGTTGGAGAAAGTTGCAGTGGGTAGGTTGCGCCTCGGTAGGTCTGAACAGCAGGACGGGGACGATCACTAGGCAGATTCAGTACGGGCAAATCTTGTAATCGCGATCGCCAATAACTCAGTTGTTTTTCTAAAACCTCTCCCTGTAACCAGTTGCGCTGCCAATAGGCAAAATCAGTATATTGAATTGGTAATGGTGGTAACAGAGCCGTTTTTCCTGCAACAAAGGCTGTGTAGAAATGTGCTATTTCTTTGATCAGTATTCCTAATGACCAACCGTCAGCAATAATATGATGCAGCGTCAGTAATAGAACTGCCTCAGAGGAATCAAATTGCAGTAAAGTTACTCTTAACAACGGATCAGTGGTCAGGTTAAACGGACGTTGTGCTTCTGTTGTGGCTAATTGCTGGCTAAGGCAATCGCGATCGCGTCCTGGGACACCTGACAAATCAATAACTGCTAAGGCAACTTTAAGATTATCCGCAATCACCTGAACAGGCTTTCCATCAAGGGTTGTAAATGTAGTGCGAAGAGCAGCATGACGACAGACAATTTCCTGGATTGCTCGCTCTAATGCTTGTCGATCTAGCTTTCCCGTGAAGCGAATGGCAGCAGGCACGTTGTAAAAAGGGTTATTGGGTGCGAGTTGGTACAAAAACCATAATCGCTGTTGAGCAAAAGATGGCAGAAAGACAGTTCCCTCAATTGTTGATTGAATCGTTGGACTGGGCTGAATTGACTGCATTTCCTGGGAGCGATCTGCTGTTTGGCATTGTTGGGAATGTAGATAACAAACAAGTTCCTCTTTACGTTCAGCTAATTCTTGGCGCAATTCCTTTGTCAGAGTGCCTTCAGGAGCGTTACAGCGCAAACGAATCTCGTCTAAGGAAGCCTCGCCACCCTCAATAAATACCTGTACATCCAGGCTGTTGAGATGGGCTAGAAATTCAGAGATATTCATGTTCATCATAGTTCTATCTCCTCACGTTTTTGTGAACCTAATTTTGGCGAAGAATTTAGTAAATGACCAGTCTCTATCGGTGCTGACCATCCCAAGGCTGCAATTTTTTGCGCCAGTTGGGCAATTGTGGGAGTTTCAAATATGATCCGTAGGGGTAGTTCGACCTCAAAGCGATCGCGAATGCGCGAAACAAGCTGAGTCGCTAGGAGAGAATGTCCTCCTAGTTCAAAGAAATTATCATCAATTTCTACCTTTCGTCCTAATAAGGCAGCCCAGAGTTTGATTAGCTCCGCTTCTAGAGAGGTTGCTGGGATAATAGGCATGGCTGCACTAGCAGAAGTTAGCTGAGGCGGTGGCAGTCCTTTATAGTCGATCTTGCCATTAATAGTGAGGGGGAGCGTATCTAAGATAACTATAGTAGCAGGAAGCATATAGGCAGGTAGTTTCGTTTTAAGAAACAAGCGCAAATCTCGCTCAGTCATTATGGCGGAGGATTTCGGAACAACATAAGCAATTAACTGTTGATCTTGTCCTGTCTCTGTTCGAGAATCATTTTCCAGATCACGCACCACCACCACTGCTGCTTGTACTGCTAGATGTTGAGTAATTACTGTTTCAATCTCACCTAACTCCACCCGAAACCCTCGTATCTTAATTTGATGGTCTGTTCGTCCCAAAAATACAAAATTGCCATCTGGACAATAAAAAGCACGATCACCTGTTTTATAGAGTATTAAAGTCTGATCTCCTCGCAAGGAATCTTCAGGAAAAAAATTAATAAACCGCTCTGCTGTCAACTCTGGACGATGGAGATATCCCTGTGCCAGTCCAGCACCAGCCAAATAAATCTCACCGCTAATACCAGCAGGAACTGGATTTAGATTTGCGTCCAATAGATAAACCTGAGTATTGGCAATTGCCTGACCAATGGGAATCGTTGTCGTGTTTTTGGGGATATTTTCTATTTCGTACCAGGTGGAAAATGTGGTATTTTCCGTTGGTCCATATACGTGAATCAGGTGTTGAGGCTTGCCCTGCTGTATTACCGTTCTTACACGCTCGATATTTACGATCTCGCCCCCAAACAGGAGATATTTCAGGGAACTAAAAGCGGAGGGTAGTTGGCTAATGGTTTGATTGAATAACGCCGTTGTCAGAAACAGGATGCTAATTTGCTGCTGTTGCAATTCGGTGGCAAAATCTGTTGGTGAAAGCGTTGTTTCCCGCTCAATCCCGATTAATTGAGCACCATTTAGTAATGCACCCCAAATTTCAAAGGTTGCTGCATCAAAGGCGAGGTTGGCTACCTGGGCAACGCGATCCTGTGGTTCTATCTGCACATAGTTAGTCTCACATACCAGTCGGTTTACGCCTCGGTGCGTTACCATGACCCCTTTCGGTATTCCAGTTGAGCCAGAGGTATAAATGATGTAGGCAAGCTGATCCGCTGTGCTGACAGTGGATAGGTTCTCTTCCGATTCTTTCGCGATCGCGCTCCATTCTTGTTCCAAGCAAATAACTGTAATTCCCTTACTGGGGAATAAATCTAGCCATTCTGTCTGAGCTATCACCACTGTAATTCCAGCATCCTTAAGCATGAAGTGGATTCTTTCTGGAGGATAGGTAGGATCGAGGGGAAGATAAGCACCACCTACTTTTAGCACTGCCAACATGGTCGCGATCGCCTCGACACTTTGCCCGAGACAGATTCCGACGGGCATTGGCGAAGTGATTCCTAGCTTTTGCAAATACCACGCCAATTGATTGCTGCCCTGATTTAACCCCTGGTAGCTAATTTGTTGCTTACCAAATGAAAGCGCGATCGCGGTTGGTTTTTCTTTAACCTGTGCTTCAAAAAGTCGATGGATACAAATATCTGCTGGATAGCTAGATTGATTTCCCCCCCAATGCTGTAATAACTCCTGTTTTTGTTGAGAGGTTAGTAAGGGCAATTTCTGGAGATGAATATCAGGATTAGCAACAATTCCCTCCAATAAAGTTTGAAAATGATGTCGTAGTGATGTAATAATGCGTGAATCAAATAGGTCAGGGTTATAGACAATCACGCCTCGTAACCCGTCAGATTGCTGCCAGCCTTGACCCCATAGATTTCTAAAATTATCCGCATCTTTCCAAACATATAGCTCCAGAGCAAAGCGTGAAGTCTTTACCTCCAACTCCACTGGACTGAGTATTAGTCCAGGTAATACTAATTGCTCCATTGGTGTATTTTGCAAGGCAAAGACAACCTGAAATAGGGGATTTTGACCAAGACTACGCAGAGGTCGTAACTCCTCCACAAGCTTCTCAAACGGTAGGTCTTGGTGAGCATAGGCGGTTACGGTAACATTCCGTACTTGGTCTAATAACTCACGGAAGCTGGGATCACCTGCTAGATTAGTTCGCAAGACTAAGCTGTTAACTAAAAATCCAATTAATCCCTCCAATTCGCTTTGATGACGATTAGCAATGGGAGAACCAATTGATATATCAGTCTGTCCAGTGTAACGATGCAATAACGTCTGAAAAGCTGCAAGTAAAGTCATAAATAGTGTTACCCCCATCTGTTGACTTAATTCTTCTAAGGCATCCAGTAAGCACTGTGGTAATTCCAGTAGTTGACTCGCACCCCGATGACTCTGCACCAAAGAACGAGAAACCATACTAGGCAAATTTAGAACAGATACATCCTTTAACTGCTGCTTCCAGTAGTTTAGCTGGGTATTCAAGACTTCTCCCTGCAACCACTCCCGTTGCCAGTGGGCAAAATCAGCATATTGAATGGGTAATTCTGGCAACCTCACAGGCTTGTCTTCTCCTAAAGCGGTATACACTTCACCCAACTCTCGGATCAAAACACCGCTTGACCATTCATCAAAAATTATGTGATGCAATGCTATCAACAAGTAATGTTCATTGTCCTGGAGTTGCCATAGCTTTACTCGAAATAGGGGTCCTTTCTCTAAAGGAAAAGGCTGCTCAATCTCCTGCCAGATCTGGGCAAGGGCAGTGTCTTTGAGAGTAGTAGTAGGTAATCCTCGTAAGTCAGTAAATCTAAGCGGTGCTTGCCACTTAGGCGCAACCACCTGAACTAATTGCCCATCTACTAGGTCAAAGGTAGTTCGGAGAATTTCGTGACGGCGAACAATTGTTTGAATACTCTGTTTGAGCTGTGATTGCACCAAAGAACCTGTAAGCCGAAACACAAGTGGAATAATATATAAAGATTCCTCAGAAAGTAGTTGTTCGATCAACCACAAACGTTGTTGAGCAAAAGAGGCTGGAAAAATAAAGACATCTTCCTCAATATTCTCAAAGTCCAGTTTGTTTGAAGTCATTCACAACCTACCTCTATTTAGCCTCACTCTTTTATAGGGGAAAAGATAACTTTGTGGTTATACCTTAAGGTACATTGT
>JBBQDV010000010.1:0-29722 GCA_038320005.1 Cyanophyceae cyanobacterium | reverse complement strand
CCGCAGAAACTTGTAACGTAGTTGTATTATTAGCAACAGTAATTATTTTAGTAGCATATTGGCTAAAACTGAGCATAGCACTTCCTCCACAAGCCGTTGCAGGGATTACTAACGCATTTACTTGTTCTGCTTTAATGGTATCTTGAGTATAATTCCTGGAATTAGAAATAAACTGAGGGGCGCGACTCAAACCCACTAAAACACAGGGTAAGAAAGTATAGCCTAACTCCTCCGCTGCTGAACGAGGGGAAACTCTGGGATCTACGGGAAGAGGTTGTAATGCAGGGGCATGGGCGCAAGGAATACCGAAATGACGGACAATAAGATGGGAAATCACTGCTTCCGCCCCAGCGAGGGCATCTACTCCTACCCCTTGACGATAGTTTTGTAAAGCTTCACTATCAGTATCATCAGGGAAACGAGTTACGATCGCGATCGCGTTAACCTCTACTGTATCAATTAACCTTTCCGCTGCCCGTAACAAACTCCCTGAATTACCAATGGTCCCCCAACTCGCCCCAGAATCCGCTGTCCGCAGTTCTACATTCAAAGGCGCGTCCGTCACCACATAATCAGTTATATCTAGTCCCAAGGTTGCCCTAGCTGCCTCTGCTGCCTGAATATGGCGTAGCTGCAACTCTGGCTCAATTCCCTGATCTAGAATCAGCCCAATGCGGTTACTGTTAACAGGTTGTAGCCCCCAATTACCCGCAGCAAATTGATCTAAGCCATAGCCTTCCACATATAAAGTATTCGGGAGATTCCAATACAACTGTGCGCCATTGAGGACATTAGGATGAGTAATCAAACAATCACTCACCTGAGAAATCGCCTTAGCAACAGGTAAAGCATCCCCAGCATAGCCCCCAATCGCTGCACCTATCCCTGTGGGAACAATTAAAACAACGGTGTAATCAGGCTGCATTAATCTTGAGTGACTACCGCTTCAACTCGCACCTTTTCCTCTTCTTGATCTACTTCTGTAATCGCCCAACGTAAGGGTTCACCGCGTTTTGCAAGTTCAGCTTCAATTTCTTTTTTTAGCTCTACTGGCGTGGCTTGGAGGTCGATTTCTGCTTCGATAAAGTGAGTAGTCATAAAACTTATTCTGATTGAACAGCAGTTACATTCTATCCCGATAGAGTGCAAGTCATACATCGACATTAGTTTAAGCTAGGATTGTCGCCTTTATTAATAGCTAAGGAGATTAAAAATATGGTAGCTACTAATCCAGTTTCCCAAAAACTAACTTTAGGGGAATTTCTTCAACAGTCAGAAACTAAACCAGCCAGAGAATACTTCAATGGAGAAGTTTACCAGAAACCAATGCCTCAAGGAGAAGATAGTATCTTACAAACTCGCCTCACTAGAGCTATTGTTTGCTTGGTTAACTATAGCAGGAAATTAAGTTTACATCTGTGTAACTTCTCGCCTTCTTTTAACTCGATAAAATACTCTTCCAATATAAACGCGATCGCGCTTAAAAATCGCAACCGTGGAAAACCGAACTAATTTGATGTCACTCTAGTATAGATAATTTCAGGTATCAAGCCTGCTATTATTCGTAAGCTTCCCTTCGATGCGCGATCGCATTGACAATAACTTGCTTTTGTTCATCGTTAACATAGTAAATTACTCGATAATCACCCACGCGATCGCGTTAGTAACCAGCTAAGTTTCCCTTGAGAGGTTTTATATTAGGGTAATTATGAGGACTTTGTTCTAAACGTTCAAAGCATCTTGCTAGTTTTTTTGCTAACGGTCGGTCAGCAGAATGATAAAATGCCTCTGCTTCAGGAGATAACTGAACATTATACATCGTTACGTATTTCTCGCCAGTTCGTTACTTTCTCTTCCGCGATATCTTTTTTACTTCTTTCAAACGATTCGAGGAAACCAGGAATATTTAGTAACTCCTCAGTGGCTTCGTTACTTTCTCGTTCTGCGAGATAAGCTAAAAAATCAGCAGCAACTTGTAATCGTTTTGGCGATAGCTGGTCAATAAATTCTTTAGTTTGGTGGCGAAGTTGAGTTGTATTCATAAGCGATTTACCAAGACAACTTAGTAGATAAGTACAGAAAGGAAACAGTGGAGTTATTAGACTCATCATAACCTAAACCGAGAGACGCGATACAGCAGCAAAAACCCAGATAAACTCTACTATTTCACTGATATTAACTATCCCTTCAATCTTAAAGGGTGATTAAGTTTGTAATTTGGGCGTAAATATAAAAAGCTGGCTAGTAAGTGTCATTAGCAACACAGCCATATAAGCTGTTAAAGATGCCCACAAGAGATGATTACTTTGGAAATGCCAACCACTAAAAGCTAAGGGTAAAAAGCCAAGAATAAAAGCAACTAAGACACCATTGCGTAATTTCTCACTTTCTTTTAAACCGATAAAATACCCTTCCAACATAAACGCGATCGCGGTTAAAATAAGTAAAGGCAATAACCAAATAATATAGTGGTTAATCCCTTCATTAATCTCAGCATGATTAGTCAGGATACCAAAAACAGTTTCAGGAAATAAAACCGAAATTAAGGCAAAGCTTAAGGCAATCCCTAAACTGGTGATAATAGAAACCGTTAATAAAGGCATCATTTGTTCAGTCTCCCCTTTACCTTTAAAGTTACCCGTGAGAGTTTGATTAGTCATGCCTATCCCCTGCACGGTAAATTGACTCAGTAGGGCGATTTGTAATAATAAGCCGTTTTGTGCCAAAACCGTTGTTCCCAGACCTGCGCTGAGGTTGGTAAAGATTGCATAGGCGGAAATTAAAGCCACGAACCTGATGAAAAGATTCCCTTTGAGAATAACTGTTGTTTTCAGGGCTTCCTTGTCCCAAACCTGTGGGAAGAGAGGACGCATATCTTTCCAGGGAATAGTGAAAAGAATCGTAACCAAAGCAACCAAAAGTGCGAGATATTGACTAGCTGCGGTGGCGAGTCCTGCGCCCATACTTCCCCAACCCCAACGGGAAATCATCAGGTAATCTAGGAAAACATTAGAAAAGTTTCCTACTAAAGAAATCATTAAAACAACCCAATTCTTCTCTCGTCCTAAAAACCAACCAATTAAAACAAAGTTGAGTAATACGGCAGGTGCGCCCCAGATACGAGCGTTAAAATAAGCTAGTCCTGATGCTTCTATATCAGGTGAACCAGATAGAATCGCAAAGCCTAATTTAGCAATGGGGTATTGTAGTAAAAGGATGATTAAAGAGATCGCGATCGCGATTATTCCACTTCTTAAACCTGCTAAAATAACCCCCTCCATATCCCCATTCCCCTGGGCTTGGGCGGTAATCGCATTTGTCCCAGACCGCAAAAACTTCAGTACCCGATAGAGATAATCGAAAAGGATACTCCCCAAAATTACCCCAGCTAAATAGCGGATATCTTGCAAATGTCCCAAAAAAGCCGTATCACACAACCCGGCTAAAGGGACCATCATGTTTGATAGGGTACTGACCGCTGCAAGTTTATAAAAACGTGGTAAAAAACTACGGTAACGTTCAGGAAGGGCAATTAACATACGGTAATTAAGCTTCAAAACTAACCACAGTTTAAAACATATTGAGGGGCAGGTTGGGGAGTGGGTGAAGACGACTAATGAATTTTCTCAATTCTCCATTTTCAATTCTCAATTTCCCTTAAGCTTATGCAAAACAGGAATAAGGTATTGAGACAAAGTATAAGCATCCAGACCCATCTCGGTGCGTTCAGAAGCCCCCAAAATCCCTGCTTGGGCGTGCCACCATACCGCAGCAGCAACTAAGCCTTCTAGAGCCTGTGAAGTCTGAGAAATCGGAGCAACCAAACCCCCAATCAATCCCGTCAAGATATCCCCTGACCCCCCTCTTGCTAAAGCAGGACTACTTTCAGAAATCAACCACACAGCCCGATCAGGACTAGCAATAAGACTTCTTGCTCCTTTTAGAACAACAATGCTTTTGCAAGCTTCTGCTGCAAGCTGGCTGGCTTCTATTTGATTTTTAGTCGGACTCCCTACATTAGGGAAAAGCCGTTTAAATTCCCCAGGATGAGGAGTGAGAATAGTGGGAGATTTTCTTTTTGCTAGGGTTTCTGTAGTTCCCAACTCGGCTAAGATATTTAAAGCATCTGCATCTAGTACCAAAGTTTTATGCGCTTTTAGGGCAGCTTGAACAATATTACTAGCTTCTGTTGTTATACCAGGACCGATCGCGATCGCGTCATAAAGATCCCAATCACAAGCAAGTTCAGGTAACTCCGCTATCACCCCCGCATCCGTTTCTGGACAACCGATAACTAAAGCTTCTGGTAACTCACTCACCAACAAAGGTTTTAAAGACTCTGGCACAGCAATAGAGAGCATTCCCACTCCAGTTGCCCTTGCCCCCAAAGCCGTGAGGATAACACCCCCTGTATAACGACGAGAACCCCCAATCAGCAGCAAATGTCCTTGCTTATACTTATGGGTCATCTTTGGACGATTCAAAGGTAATATCTCTCGTACCATCTTCTGAGTAACACACTGTAGCTGAGGGGGTTGAGAAATAATCGCCCACACATCCATTGGTGGAATCCCAAAATCAATTCGTTCCGCATCTCCCGTATAAGCCAAAGCCTGGTCTTGAAAAAAAGCTTGCTTCCATAGCCCCAAGCAAAATGTCTGCGTTGCTTTTACCGCAGTTCCCAACACTTCCCCTGTATCCGTATGAATCCCTGAAGGAAGATCAATACTAACGACAGGTTGTGACCACTCATTCAATTGGTTTACTGCTATTGCAATTTTCCCCTCAATGGGACGAGTTAACCCAAAGCCGAATAAGCCATCAATAATTAAATCACAACTCTTAAGGGCTTGAATCTCAGTAAAGAAAGGAATACCAAGACTGCTAACATAATTAGCGTGTTGAGAAGGCAAATCTTTAAGTTTCTTAATCGGGCGATAAATAACGAGATTATAACCTTGTAGATGTAACTCCCTCGCTACAACCAAAGCATCTCCGCCATTATTTCCAGGTCCAACAATCACCCCAGCCTTCGGAAACTGTAAACAAGGATAATCTTGCACAATTCTAGCTGTAATAAGTCCTGCAACCTTTTCCATCAAAGCAGGAATAGGCATACCCGCCTCAAATAACCGTGTTTCAATCTCGCTCATTTGTTGAGCATTAACAACAACAGTTTCTAACTTCTCTCGTTCTTTCAGCATGACTTAGGCAAGTATATCTATTGCAGACCAAGATATACTAAAACAGCAAAGTAAAACATCCGTCGTAAAACATCCCTTACCAGTAATAAGTCACCCCATCACCCCAGCACTATTTCAGCAAAAAAAAAGGGAAAGTGAGACTCCCACTCTCCCCAATTAATTCTAAATTCAATTACCCAATTAACTTAGGCTTCCCACTTTTGGGCAACGATTTCAGCTAAGTCAACAACCCGTTGAGAATAACCCCACTCATTGTCGTACCAAGCGATAACTTTAACCATATCGCCTCCCATCACCATCGTCAGACTGCCATCAAGAGTAGAAGACTCATCAGACTTACGGTAATCAGAAGAAACTAAAGGTTCTTCGTTGTAACCCAGGATTCCCTTCATAGAACCATTAGCAGCTTCTTTAAAGAAATCATTAACCTGTTCCGCGATCGCGTTTTTCTCGACATGAACGACCAAATCCACAACAGAAACATTAGGAGTCGGAACACGCAAAGCAATACCATTGAGCTTACCCTTCAAAGCAGGTAAGACCAAAGCAACTGCCTTAGCTGCGCCAGTCGAAGTTGGTACAATGTTAAGAGCAGCAGCCCGCGCCCTTCTTAAGTCACGGTGACTCGCATCAAGTAGACGCTGATCCCCTGTATAACTATGGGTCGTCGTCATTGTACCCTTAATAATCCCCAATTTTTCATCGAGAACTTTAGCTATCGGAGCTAAACAGTTAGTAGTACAACTTGCATTACTAATAATGTCATAGCCACCATGAGTATATTCATCGGAATTAACCCCAACAACATACGTACCAATATCGCTTCCAGATCCAGGCGCGGTGATTAACACCTTTTTCGCCCCAGCAGAAATATGTTTTCCTGCACCTGGCTTATCTCGAAATACCCCAGTTGCTTCAATTACTAGGTCAATATTCCAATCACCCCATGGTAAATTAAGAGGGTTACGGTCTGAGACACATTTAATAGTTTTACCATTAATAATCAGAGAACTTTCATCCGCCTGAATATCAGCGTCACACCTGCCTAACATCGAATCATACTTAAGCAAATGAGCATTGGTATGGGGATCAGAAGTATCGTTAATTGCAACGACTTCTAACAGGGAATCCTCCCTTCCTATCCAACACCGCAGAAAATTACGTCCAATCCGTCCGAACCCGTTAATTGCTACTCTAATCACTAATTTTATACCTCTGTCTTGATGCTGTGATTGATTTTATCATTGAATCGCTAACTACTCATCCTCAACTATCTAGAGATGAACTAGTTTTTGAGAATTCACTCTCAAAATGCTTTTGCTTGCTGTATCTATTTTAAATATCGCAAATAATCCCCAAGAGGGAACAATTTAATTGCTAATTTTTTAATCTGCCTGGAAAAATAAGAAAAGCGAAAGTTCTAGGAAATAAAGACAAACTGCTATATTCTAAAGAAAAATTTGGCAAGAATGTATCATTAAAAATCAATTCTTGATATGATGTCGCGAGAGCATTAAGATAATTGCCCTATGTGGTTTGCAAGGAGATTGAATGGCAAATACTGTTGATTTAGGCGGTAAACCGTTTCACTTTATCGGCATTGGTGGAATCGGCATGTCTGCTTTGGCATATGTCTTAGCAAAACGAGAATTGCCAGTAGCAGGTTCAGATCTGCGTTCGACCCATATTACGCAACGGTTACAATCAGTTGGGGCGCATATTTTTTGTAATCAAGAAGCAGTTAATCTCGACTTCTTCCAATCCGCATTGACAAAATCTCTAGTTTCTCAGGAGAATAAAAAACTCCATGAACTGCCTCAAGTTATTTGTTCAACTGCGATTAGCCCAACTAACTCTGAATATAAAGCAGCCTTAGAGCGAGAATGCCTAATTTTTCATCGTTCTGATTTGCTTGCTGCCTTAATTAAAGACTATCAAAGCGTTGCTGTAGCTGGGACTCATGGTAAAACGACTACCAGTAGCTTAATTGGCTATGTCCTTTTACAAGCAGGGCTAGACCCGACTATTATTATTGGGGGAGAAGTTAACACTTGGGGTGGTAATGCCAGAGTGGGAAGTAGTTCCCACCTAGTTGTTGAAGCAGATGAGTCTGATGGTTCTCTTGTTAAAATTTCCGCAGACTTGGGTGTTATTACTAATATCGAACTTGACCATCCCGACCACTATCAGAACCTAGCAGAAGTAATTGGCATTTTTCAAACCTTTGCTAATCAATGCAAAAGCCTTGTCGGTTGTATTGACTGTAAGACAGTACGAGAGATTTTCAAGCCAGAGATTAGTTATAGCTTGGATGAGAGTTTGCACGCGGATTATACAGTTCGAGCAGTTCATTATTCCAATGACAAGACAACTGCTGAAGTCTGGGAACGAGGTATAGCCCTTGGGACAATGTCGGTTAATTTGTTGGGTCAACACAATCTTAGTAATGCTCTTGCTGCGGTAGCTGTGGCGCGAAAATTGGGAGTCGAATTTCCAGTCATTGCTGAAGCTATGGCAACCTTTGAAGGCGCAAAACGAAGATTTGAGAAGCGTGGGGAAGCTAATGGCATACTTTTAGTTGACGATTACGCTCACCATCCGAGTGAGATTCTGGCAACCCTAGCTGCTGCTCGCCTTCAGATTAAACAAGATTCCACCTCTGTTACCTCCAAACGGGTAATTGCGGTCTTTCAGCCCCATCGCTATAGTCGCACCCGTGTGTTTCTAAAAGAGTTCGCTAAAGCCTTCCAGGATGCAGATGTGGTGGTGGTGACAGATATTTACAGTGCAGGAGAATCGAGTATAAATGAAATTACTGGTGAAGAAGTAGCAAGCGCGATCGCGCAATATCATCCCCAAGTTCACTACGACTCTAGTTTAAGTGAGTTAAAATCTAACCTACCTAAGCTCCTACAACCAGGAGACTTAACTATCTTTCTTGGTGCAGGAAATCTTAATCAAGTGATTCCCGATATCCTCGCCTCGTTGAGTAAGTAGAACTGCAAAGAGATATATTCTTAATCAACTGAACCCATGAGATATTACTTGAGATCTTTGGCTGATAATAAACAAAAAATCATTAGTTTAGTCCAGATCTCTACCTCTAAACCTATATTTCTATTATCCTGATCTGATGAAACTAACGAGTAATCCCCCTAATATCAAAAGCACTATGTCTCCTAGTGGTCAATCTTGCAGCCATTCCCCCATATATTTACTAAACCAAGAATGTAAGATTGAACCCCAGGTCTCTTTGGGAGATTTAACCACCTTCCGAGTCGGAGGTCCAGCAGAATGGTATGTTACCCCCTGCACACCTGAGCAAATGCAAGCCAGTTTCGCTTGGGCGCAGCAAAAAAGTCTTCCCATAACCTTACTCGGAGCAGGTTCTAACTTA
This sequence comes from Cyanophyceae cyanobacterium, assembly GCA_038320005.1. Classification (GTDB taxonomy): domain Bacteria; phylum Cyanobacteriota; class Cyanobacteriia; order Cyanobacteriales; family SIO1D9; genus JBBQDV01. Next base: position 21,121 of record JBBQDV010000010.1, on the reverse strand, counting down.
CTAATTAGCGATCGCGGAATTCCTGGGCTGGTCATTGGGACACGACAGCTACGGGGTAGCACTTTTGATGAAGAAACTGGACAACTAACTGCTAAAGCGGGTGAACCCATCGCCCGTCTCGCCTGGAAAGCAGCCAAAAGGGGTTGGCGAGGGCTGGAATGGGGAGTGGGTATTCCTGGTTTTATGGGGGGTGCAGTAGCCATGAATGCTGGAGCGCACCGAAGTTGTGTCGCGGATATTCTTGTCAAAGCTCAAGTCTTGACCCCCTCTGGAGCAATTGAAGAGCTTACCGCAAAAGACTTAGATTATGCTTACCGCACCTCTAACCTTCAAGGGGATAACCGTTTAGTTCTAGAAGCAACCTTTCAGCTACAACCTGGCTTCCAACGGGAAAATGTTATGGCACAGACTAACACAAATATGAATCAGCGCAAAACCTCCCAACCCTACCATTTACCTAGTTGTGGGAGTGTCTTCCGTAATCCTGAATCCCATGCTGCTGCTTGGTTAATTGAAGCAGTCGGCTTAAAAGGTTATCAGATTGGTGAAGCCCAAGTTGCTAAACGTCACGCTAATTTCATTCTTAATCTTGGTAATGCTAAAGCCAGTGATATTTTGCGCCTTATCTATCATGTCCAAGAGCAAGTAGAGAAAAACTGGTCTCTTACTCTCAATCCAGAAGTAAAACTTTTGGGTGAATTCTAAGAAGAAGCTGAATTGACATACTTCCCCCACTAGACCTTCTCCACAGACATTTTCTGATACGCCATGCCCTAGCGCATTTTCAATACCACAATTCCTGGTAACTTGTGCTGCTGCAACGTCACGATGGGCTATATAAACGCATTCAGGGCAATTGTGTTTTCTTTCGGAAAGTGGCTTTTTACCCGTGTGAGTATTGCAATTGGGGCAGATTTGAGAAGTATAATTTTTGTCCACTTCAGCGAAAAAACATCTCGTTTCCACGCAACCCATTTCAAAAGAGATTCGCTATCGCTCAATTTCTTTGTTGGCAAAAATTCATCTCACCGTTAAACCTGTACCACTTTAACGGGAGTCCTCTTTTTCCATTTCGAGATAGTATTCAGGAAGTTGACTAAATTGTGAACAAATTTCCCGCGCGATAGCTACGCTAAACCAAGAGCTTACCCTGGTTTTTTCTTCTCTCTAGCAAAATTCAGCGTAGAAGCAAAGTCGGAAAGTATTATGATTAAAGAAGCGTTAAGAGATTATTAAATGAATAACATTTTTGATCTACCTGAACCTCTAACAACACCTAAGTTTTCAGTAAAGAAAGTAATAACTAAATTAAAACGTGCTGAACCCATTGAGGAGCAAGCCTGTAACAATGATTCCTAATTTCTGTAGTAGTGATGAGCATTCTGAGCATTCTGATAAACCCGAAGAAGCCTGTGGAGTTTTTGGCATTTATGCCCCTGAGCAAGACGTTGCTAAACTCACTTACTTTGGATTATACGCACTCCAACACCGAGGACAAGAATCGGCGGGAATAGCAACTTTTGATGATAGTAGAGTACACTTACGTAAAGATATGGGATTAGTTTCTCAAGTCTTTAATGAAAATAATTTACAAGAATTACCTGGAAAATTAGCAGTTGGTCATACTCGTTATTCCACCACTGGATCTAGTCGTAGAATAAACGCTCAACCCGCGGTATTGGAAACTCCTTTAGGTTCTTTGGCTCTAACTCATAATGGGAACTTAGTTAATGCTGCTGAACTGCGCAAAGAATTAGAAAAAAGTAATTGTCATTTCGAGACTACCACTGATTCAGAGATGATCGCGATCGCGATCGCCCAAGAAATTAAAAAAGGTAAAGGTTGGCTAGAAGGAGCAATTAGTGCCTTACAAATGTGTACAGGCGCATATAGCCTCGTTATCGGTACTCCCGATGGAATTATGGGAATCCGTGACCCCAATGGTATTCGTCCCCTCGTTATCGGCACAATTGGCACAAACCCCCAACGCTACGTCCTCGCCTCGGAAACCTGTGGTTTAGATATCATTGGTGCAGAATACCTACGGGATGTTGAACCTGGGGAATTAGTCTGGATTACCGAAGCAGGAATGGCTTCTTTCCATTGGGCAAAAAAACCAGAGCGCAAACTCTGCATTTTTGAAATGATCTACTTTGCTCGCCCTGATAGCATCATGAACGAGGAAAGCCTCTACAGCTATCGACTGCGTTTAGGTCGCCAACTAGCGAAAGAATCTCCTGTGGATGCAGATATCGTTATTCCTGTCCCCGACTCTGGTATCCCTGCTGCGATTGGTTTTTCAGAAGTATCTGGTATCCCCTATGCAGAAGGTTTAATTAAAAATCGCTATGTCGGGCGCACCTTCATTCAACCCACCCAAAGCATGAGGGAAGCAGGCATCAGAATGAAGCTCAACCCCCTCAAAGATGTCTTGCAGGGGAAAAGAGTGATTATGGTAGATGACTCCATCGTTCGAGGCACAACCAGTCGTAAAATCGTGCAAGCCTTAAGAGATGCAGGTGCAAAGGAAGTCCATATGCGCGTATCTTCTCCCCCCGTCACCCACCCTTGCTTCTATGGGATTGACACCGATAATCAAGATCAGTTGATTGCTGCGACGAGATCAACCAGCGAAATTAATGAACAAGTCGGGGCAGACACCTTAGCTTATTTAACTCATGAAGGAATGCTCAAAACCACTGGCGAAAACCCTGAGCAATTTTGTTCCGCTTGCTTTACAGGAGATTATCCCATTTCCATACCCGAAGACATGAAGCGTTCTAAACTAATATTAGAAAAAGCGAAAGCAAAATTATTATAGTAGGGGCGTATAGCCTGCGCCCATTTAGCATGGCATGCGCTCAATTAAAATAACTCATTATAGCTTTAAAACTAGCTTCGCTTTATTTGGTGGAGTCTTGATGGGTTTAACTCCTGCGCCAATAGAAGCTTGGTTTCTCGCTTGGATCGCCCTAATTCCTTTATGGCTACTCATCAGCCAAGCCCCCCAAGAAAAACAGCCCTATCGTCGTGCAATTACTTATAGCATAGCCTGGGGAGCAGGATATCACGGATTAGCCCTAGCTTGGATCACTGGCATCCATCCCATGACCTGGTTAGGCGTTCCCTGGCTTCCCAGTCTTTTGATTACAATTTTTTGTTGGGCATTTATTACCTTTTGGGGTATTCTCTATGTTGCCCTTTGGTCATTAGGGATGACCGCCCTGATCCAAAAATTACAACCTCCCCCCTGGCTAAGTATTCTCGTTGCTTCCGCTCTGTGGTGTACCCTTGAGATGATTTGGGCGGAGGGTAATCTCTATTGGACTTCCCTTTCCTATACCCAGAGTCCTCACAACTTAATTATTATCCACTTAGGGCAACTTTCTGGTCCCTTAACCGTTACGGCTCTTATTGTTGCAGTCAATGGTTTAATTGCTGAAGCTATCCTCACCAAAGGTAAGAAAATACCCTTATTTGGCACTGCTATAGCTTTACTGATAACTTCCCATCTCATCGGTTGGGGACTCTATTATCGTCCCCTAGCCCAAAACCCCGATACAGCCATAAAAGTTGGCATTATTCAAGGTAATATCCCCAACGAAATCAAACTCTCTTCTACAGGTTGGCAAAAAGCCTTAATCGGCTATAAAGAAGGCTATGAAACCTTAGTCGCCCAAGGAGTTGATGCCATATTAACACCGGAAACCTCTTTACCTTTTATTTGGGATCAACCAGTCTCTCGATTTAACCCTTTACAACAGGATTTTTACAATACTGTTTTAGCCAAACAAATACCCGTCTGGATTGGTGGATTTGGCAGTCAAGGAAGTAGCATTACCAATAGCCTCTTTTCCATGAGCGCAACAGGGGAAATTATTGGTCGCTACGATAAAACAAAACTCGTTCCTTTAGGGGAATATATCCCCTTAGAACAAACTTTAGGGCGTATTGTTGAGCGATTATCTCCCTTAGATGCTCATCTCGTAGCGGGAAGAGAAAACCAGACCTTTAACACTCCCTTCGGTCTGGCGATTGCTGGCATTTGTTACGACTCCCCCTTTCCTGACCTATTTCGCCGTCAAGCAGCCCAAGGAGGACAATTTATCCTCAGTGCCTCGAATAATGCGCATTACAGCGCGGATATGCCTCGTCAACACCACGCTCAGGATATCCTACGGGCGGTAGAAACTGACCGCTGGGCGGTGATAGCAACAAATACAGGCTATTCTGCTATTGTTGACCCCCACGGGAGAACCTTGTGGTTTTCTGAACTTGACCAGTATCAGCTACACAGCGAGACAATTTACCGCAGAGAGACGCAAACCCCCTATGTCCGTTGGGGAAATTGGCTAACACCCTTATTAGTCTGTTTGGCAATTGGTAGCAGTGTTTGGAAGTGGGTTGAGCAGAAATAATATTATTCTACTATTTCATTTTCTAATTTTGGTTCTGGCAAAACTTTCTTTTCTACTTCTTGTTGCAATTCAGATTTTACTTTTGGCACATCTTCAATAATTTCAGGAAGAGTCGGTGGTAAGTCAGAGTTAAACGTTTTTGATCCTGGTTCAAAAATTTCTGTGGGAGGGATTACAGGTTCTTTTTCTGCTGGTTTGGGTTGAGAAGTTTTACTTTTTTCTACTTTCTTAGTTGGTGTTCTCTCCTTTTTAGGGTAAATTTCTTGTTGTTCAGATTCAGGATGAAAAGGTTCAATAACAGGTAACCCTGTTTCTTCAGTTACTTCTGGTTGAAGAATTGTTTTTACTTCTTCCTGAACGGGGGTTTCTTCTCTTTCTGGTTCTACAGGAGTGGCTTTTTCTGTAACTTCTACTTCAGTTGGAATAGTTGTTACTGTGGGATTAACAATTCCCAGGGCTGCTTCTGCTGATAATTTTCCTTGTACTAACTTGGAAAGTGTGTCTTCTTTCCCTGGTTGATAGTTAATTAAGCGTACAGTGTTGTTAAAATCATTCTCTATTTCTTGTCCCTGTTCGTCTAGAAAAGCTAACTGCACCCAATTTATTCCTTTTTTAAAGCCTTTGAGGTAAATGGGTTGCCAGTTTTCCAGGGTAAAGCTTTGACTATTGACAGTCACTTGTACTCGCCAATCGTTGATCTGATCTTTGAGACTTTCTTGGGCTACTAGATGTAAGGGAGCATTGGTCAGATAGAAATCTAACATAATTGGCTCGGCAAAATACTCTCCTTTCGGACGACTGTAGGTTAGGAGGGGTAAGTTGGGATCAGGATTATTTTTGTTCGTTTTGGTAAATAAATGAAAGGTTGTCTGGGCATATGCTCCCTCATTCTTAAAGCTTTCGTGCCAAGGACGGGAAGCAAACACCCGTAGGGTATGTGTTCCAGGCTCTAAATCTTCTAAGGTAATGGGTTTAGATATGTCATAAATGGCTTGGTAGGGTTGATTATCGACAATCAGATGAAGATGAGGTCCCATCCCCAAGGTTTCGTTTTTAAATATGGGTAAGTCTTGCAGTTCAAGTTGAACTTTAACTTTGGTATCGGAGAAGAGTTGATCTCTTTGAGGGCTAAGGATCTTGACTTGGGGTTGATATTTCTCTAGTTTTTGCCGTAATTCTTGTAGTACGGGAGGGGGAGCAACTTCGGTAATGCGCTCTGATGGCTTTATTTGTACCTGATTTGTAATTTCTGTTCCTTGAACGCGATCGCGACAACTAGTCAACCCCCAACTGAAACAAAGAATTAGCAAACACGAAACCATTACTCTAGTGAGTTTTGAACAATTCATCCGTTCTAACACGCAGTTCCCTCCCATATAACCAAAATAGACTTTTAATGGCACTATAGCGAAATCTCACGAATCCCGAAAAGTCTTAGTCTTTATTTTCCTCATTTTTTCTTTTTCTGGGGTTTTGTAAAGAAAAATTAACTAGCCCTTGACTTTTTGCCAAAGCTCCTAGCTCAAAACCTTTCGGTGACAATTGTTGCGGAAACTTTAATTATTGTTAACTCTTTGAAAAAATACCCAAGAGATAGTTCTATCATCTACAGGTAAGGGATTTTTCTTGTGGCAAGTAAATTGCTAACAATTAAGATTTCTCACTAGCCAGCGCGAAAGCGTTTGCTGTTCATTAACAAAAAAACTACGATTAACTTCCCGTAAAAAGGAATATATTGTTTGTTGTCTAGGGAGGAGAACCCTCATGACAATCAGCCCTCCAGAAAAAGAGGCACAGAAAGTCCGAATTGCAGTTGATAAAGATCCAGTGCCCACTTCCCTGGAGAAGTGGGGCAAACCCGGTCATTTTGACCGGACTTTAGCGAGAGGTCCCAAAACCACCACTTGGATTTGGAACCTTCACGCCAATGCTCACGATTTCGATAGTCAGACTAGTGACCTCGAAGATATTTCGCGCAAAATTTTTGCAGCCCACTTTGGTCACTTATCCGTGATCTTCGTGTGGTTAAGCGGTATGTACTTTCATGGTGCTCGCTTTTCCAACTACGAAGCTTGGTTAAGAGACCCTCTAAGCATCAAACCAAGCGCCCAGGTTGTCTGGCCTATTGTTGGTCAAGATATCCTTAACGCTGATGTCGGAGGTGGGTTCCACGGAATTCAGATCACTTCTGGATTCTTCTATTTGTGGCGAGCTTCAGGTATCACTAACAGCACCCAGCTTTATGCCACCGCCATTGGTGGTTTAGTTATGGCTGCTTTGATGATTTTTGCTGGTTGGTTCCACTACCACAAACGCGCTCCTAAGCTCGAGTGGTTTCAGAATGTGGAATCCATGATGAATCACCACCTAGCAGGTTTGCTCGGTCTAGGTTGTTTGTCTTGGGCAGGTCATCAGATCCATGTTTCGCTACCTATTAATAAGCTGCTTGATGCAGGGGTTGATCCAGCGGATATCCCCCTTCCTCACGAGTTCATCTTGAACCGAAGCTTAATGGCAGACTTATACCCTAGTTTTGCTCAAGGTCTAAAGCCCTTCTTTACCTTGAACTGGGGAGTATATGCTGATTTCTTGACCTTCAAAGGCGGATTAAACCCCGTAACTGGTGGTTTGTGGCTCTCTGATACAGCCCACCATCACCTAGCCTTAGCGGTGTTGTTCATTATTGCGGGTCATATGTACCGCACGAACTGGGGAATTGGTCACAGCATGAAGACCATTCTCGAAAATCATAAAGGTCCCTTCACTGGTGAAGGACATAAAGGTCTTTATGAGATTCTCACCACATCTTGGCACGCGCAATTGTCAATTAACTTAGCTATGCTCGGTTCTTTGACCATTATCATTGCGCACCATATGTATGCGATGCCTCCATACCCATACATGGCTACCGACTACGCCACGCAGTTATCACTGTTTACCCACCATATGTGGATTGGCGCTTTCTTAATTGTCGGTGCTGGAGCGCACGCTGCTATCTTCATGGTACGAGACTACGATCCAGCTGGAAATGTAAATAACCTGCTTGACCGAGTCCTTCGTCACCGCGATGCAATCATTTCCCACCTCAACTGGGTTTGTATCTTCTTGGGCTTCCATAGCTTTGGACTTTATGTTCACAACGACACCATGCGTGCGTTGGGTCGTCCCCAAGATATGTTTAGTGATACGGCGATTCAGCTTCAGCCGATTTTCGCTCAATGGGTGCAAAATATTCACACCTTAGCACCAGGTTCAACAGCTCCTAACGCTCTTGAAACTGCGAGTTATGCTTTCGGCGGTGGTATTGTTGCCGTGGGCGGTAAAGTAGCAATGATGCCGATTACTCTTGGTACGGCGGATTTCATGATTCACCATATTCATGCCTTTACCATTCACGTTACGGTTTTAATTCTCCTGAAAGGGGTTTTATATGCTCGTAGCTCTCGTTTAGTTCCAGATAAAGGAAACTTAGGTTTCCGCTTCCCTTGCGATGGTCCAGGTCGTGGTGGTACTTGCCAGGTTTCTGGTTGGGATCACGTTTTCCTCGGATTATTCTGGATGTACAACTCAATCTCGATTGTAATCTTCCACTTTAGTTGGAAAATGCAGTCAGATGTTTGGGGTACAGTTTCCCCAGATGGTAATGTGTCTCACATTACCGCAGGCAACTTTGCCCAAAGTGCCATTACCATTAATGGTTGGCTACGTGACTTCCTGTGGGCGCAAGCTTCCCAGGTAATCACTTCCTACGGTTCAGCTTTATCTGCCTATGGTTTGCTGTTCCTGGGTGCTCACTTTGTTTGGGCATTTAGCTTAATGTTCCTGTTCAGTGGCCGTGGTTACTGGCAAGAATTGATTGAGTCCATTGTTTGGGCGCATAATAAACTAAGAGTTGCACCAGCAATTCAGCCTCGCGCTTTGAGTATTATTCAAGGTCGTGCGGTTGGGGTAGCACACTACCTCTTAGGTGGCATTGTGACCACCTGGGCATTCTTCCTCGCAAGAATTATTGCGGTTGGATGACCTGACTATTAGGGAGACTGGGGATAGAGATTCGGCGACGATATTTCTAAACCCAATCTCCAATCACAAACACCTACCACTTGAAATAATTCATTCAGTGGTTTGAGCAAAGAAAATAAGCTCGAAATAGCAAAACGCTTATTTATTTAGCAACGAGGATTTCCTTAAAAGCTATGGCAACTAAATTTCCAAAATTTAGCCAAGACTTGGCACAAGATCCAACCACAAGACGGATTTGGTACGGAATTGCCACAGCCCACGACTTTGAAAGCCATGATGGCATGACGGAGGAAAATCTCTACCAAAAGATTTTTGCCTCCCACTTCGGTCACATCGCGATCATCTTCCTGTGGACTTCTGGTACTCTGTTCCATGTCGCTTGGCAAGGTAACTTTGAGCAGTGGATCAAAGATCCACTCAACGTTCGTCCCATCGCTCACGCGATTTGGGATCCCCACTTTGGTGAACCAGCAGTTGATGCTTTCACTCAAGGTGGTGCTTCTAATCCAGTTAACATCGCTTACTCTGGGGTTTACCACTGGTTCTATACCATTGGGATGACTCACAATAGTGACCTGTACATGGGTGCAGTTTTCTTACTGTTGTTATCTGCTGTCTTCCTGTTCGCAGGTTGGTTGCACCTACAACCTAAGTTCCGTCCTAGCCTCTCTTGGTTTAAGAGTGCTGAACACCGCCTCAACCACCACTTAGCTGGTTTGTTTGGGGTTAGTTCTCTCGCTTGGGCTGGTCACTTGATTCACGTAGCGATTCCTGAGTCTCGCGGTCAGCATGTGGGTTGGGATAATTTCTTATCCGTTAAACCTCACCCAGCCGGTTTAGGACCATTCTTTACTGGTAACTGGGGGGTTTATGCTCAAAATCCTGATACTGCGAATCATATCTTCGGTACTTCCGAAGGTGCAGGCACAGCAATTTTGACCTTCCTTGGTGGTTTCCATCCTCAAACTGAGTCCCTCTGGCTCACGGATATGGCTCACCACCACCTCGCGATCGCGGTTCTTTTCATCATCGCGGGTCACATGTACCGTACCAACTTTGGGATTGGTCACAGCATCAAAGAGATGCTCAATGCTAAGAAATTCTTTGGTAAGGATACAGAAGGACAGTTTAATCTACCTCACCAAGGTTTATATGACACGCTGAATAACTCTTTGCACTTCCAACTCGCGTTGGCTCTAGCTGCTCTTGGAGTTGTAACTTCCTTAGTTGCACAGCACATGTACGCCTTGCCTCCTTACGCCTTCATTGCGCGGGATTACACCACCCAAGCAGCACTTTATACCCATCACCAGTACATTGCTGGTTTCATTATGGTTGGTGCTTTCGCTCACGGTGCGATCTTCTTAGTTCGGGATTACGATCCTGAGCAAAACAAGGGTAATGTCCTTGACCGTGTGCTTCAACACAAAGAAGCAATAATTTCTCACCTGAGTTGGGTTTCCCTTTTCCTCGGTTTTCACACTCTAGGACTATACGTTCACAACGATGTTGTGGTAGCGTTTGGGACTCCTGAGAAGCAGATCTTAATTGAACCTGTCTTTGCACAGTTCATTCAAGCTGCTCATGGTAAAGCTCTCTACGGTATGGATACTTTGTTATCTAATGCCGATAGTATTGCTTCTAATGCTGGTGGAGCTTGGCTTCCTGGGTGGTTAGATGCGATTAATAGTGGCACTAACTCTCTCTTCTTGACCATTGGACCTGGTGACTTCTTAGTTCACCACGCGATCGCGCTCGGTCTGCACACCACTACCTTAGTTTTAGTTAAGGGTGCGTTAGATGCTCGCGGTTCTAAGTTAATGCCGGACAAAAAAGACTTCGGTTACACTTTCCCTTGCGATGGTCCTGGTCGGGGTGGTACTTGTGATATCTCCGCGTGGGATTCCTTCTACCTCGCTATGTTCTGGATGCTCAACACTATTGCTTGGGTAACCTTCTACTGGCATTGGAAACACCTGGGTATTTGGCAAGGTAACGTTGCTCAGTTCAACGAATCTTCTACATACCTGATGGGTTGGCTCAGAGATTACCTCTGGCTGAACTCTGCTCAGTTAATCAACGGTTATAACCCCTACGGGATGAACAACCTTTCTGTTTGGGCTTGGATGTTCCTCTTTGGACATCTAGTTTGGGCAACTGGTTTCATGTTCCTCATCTCTTGGCGTGGTTATTGGCAAGAGTTGATCGAGACTCTTGTTTGGGCGCACGAGCGTACTCCTCTTGCGAACTTAGTTCGCTGGAAAGACAAGCCCGTTGCTATGTCCATCGTTCAAGGTCGCTTAGTTGGTTTAGCCCACTTTACGGTAGGGTTCATCCTGACTTATGCTGCCTTCCTCATTGCTTCGACTGCGGGTAAATTTGGTTAGCCATTAATCTGTATCTGTAGTTTAGGTCAATAAATTAATCCCCTGCCGACTGGTGGGGGATTTTTACTGATCATCCTATCCTTAAAATTGGGAACTCTAGGGTAAGTGAGCCGTCTTTTCCCTTGAGGAGTAATGATTTCTCTGTAATCAGCTTCGATATAATTAGGGAATAAATCCCATTTGAATCGAGATGGTTTTTCGTTCTTTATATTCGGCATGATCAACACATTAATCTCATGAAATCAAAGTATCACCCCTTAGATAAAGTAACTGAAATGATTCCAGCATTTCCTCAACATACAGCAACTTTAAAGCGGTTTCAGCATTTTTCTACTAAGGTCTTTGGGGGGTTACTAACTACAGCAATTACTCTTGGGGCGGTTTTGGCTGAACCAGGAATATCTGCGGAACGTATTATCCTGCGCGTTGGTCCTTTTGAGCGTTCTATAGAGGTCAATGACTTAGAACAATTTGCGGAAAGTGGTGATGTTCCTCGTTCCTTAAGGTTATATGCACCTCTGTTGACTCCTCAAGTTCGAGATAGTTTAAATAAAAAACTTCAGGTCGATCCAGATCTAGGCGATAAGTTTCTCGATGAGTTATTAGCTTCTCGTGATGGAAAACAGTTGCTTGCTCATTTGCGTTTAGCTTTACCAGAGGTTCAGGTTGAAGAACTCAGAGCAGTGTTATATCTTGCCCTACGTCAGGGGGATGGTTTAAATGCAATTAGTATATTGAGAGCATTTCCTGGGAGGACTATTACGATTGATGCTAGTGCAGCAGCCAGCTTAATTTTACAATTTAATAGTTCTTATCTGCAAAGCCGTATCCTTTCTCCAGTTTTAGAAGAAGAATTAAAGTCTCCTTCAGAGCAGTTTTTTTCTCCTGGGTTTGATCCAGGATTAAAGGGGGAACAGACAGTAAGCAAACGTACTTTTATTTTGCGCGATCGCGATCGTCGTCGCACCATTCCCGTTGATTTTTACTATGGGACAGAAGTTGAAGCCCCTCTCATCGTCCTTTCCCACGGCTTTGCATCAGATCGACGCTTTTTAGTTTATATAGCAGAACACCTAGCCTCTTATGGCTTTAGTGTCGCTTCCATAGAACATCCAGGGAGTAATGTGCAATCTTTGGCGCAAGTAAGTTTAAGTTTGAAGCCAGGAGATATTATTTCCCCTTCGGAATTTATTGAACGTCCTCGAGATATAACCTTTCTTCTCAATGAATTAGAACGTTTACGACGGGAGCAAGATTTTCTCAAGGATAAGTTCAGTACAAGAGAAGTTACGGTAATTGGGCATTCTTTGGGAGGCTACACAGCTTTAGCATTAGCTGGGGGCGAATTAGATTTATCTGAACTACGGCGTTTTTGTGCCAATCTTACCCCTCTTGGACGTTCTCCAGCGGACTGGTTACAATGTGCAGCAGCGGATTTACCAGAGGATAAAGTAAACTTACAGGATGAACGCGTTGTTCAAGCGATCGCGCTTAATCCAGTCATTGGTAAACTATTTGGTAATAATGGTTTAGCTCAAATTGAAATTCCAATTGCAATTTTGAGTGGTAGTGATGATGCTATAAGTCCAGCTTTAGATCATCAGCTACGCCCTTTTCGCCAACTTCGCGGTGAAAAATATCTTCTCAGTGTAATTGGCGGTACTCATTTAAGCGTTACAGACTTCGCTCATCTCAATCAAGATACTAAATACCATACCTTAGTAGAAGAACGTTTAGGAGTAGAAACTGAACCTTTACGCCATTGGCTTAGGGGTTTTAGCTTATCCTTAGTCCAACAACTAACCCCTGAAGCACAGAAGTATCAACCGTTTTTATCTTCTGGCTATGCTCAGTTTCTCTCTCCTCCAACCAGTGACTCAGATCCGACATTACAGTTACGCTTTACCAAAGAAATATCTAGCACAACTAATGTGTGGTTACAAGTTGTTAGTGCGGGTGCGCAAAGACTAGCCTTACGACCTTCGCGCGAAAAGACTCCTTTCCTGCTTACCATTGACCACTATTTAGAAAATGCTAAACGCATTATAGCTCCTAGAGAATTTTCTCGTGGAGAGCTTAATCAGATTTTTAGTAACTTATTGTCTAATAATTCTAAGCTAAGTGGCTAAAACTGACTAAAAAAGAGACGCGGTTACTCACGTCTCAATGAGGATTAATCCTCTACATTTCTGCATCGTATTCTTCTTCGTCAGACTCACCTAGTTGTTTGAGGTGAATATGCTTTCTTCCTAGAGTAATCTCAAATTCATCTCCAGGATGAAGACCCATTTTAGTTGTATAAGCAGAACCAATCAAGAGATTACCATTAGATTGAACACTAATTTTATAACTTGCAGAACGTCCCCCTCTTCCTACACCATTTGCAGAGCTATCTAACTCAATATCCTTAGCATCAAGTAAAGCATTGAAGAATTTCATCATATTGACGCGCTCTACCCCATTTTTAGTTATGGTGTAGTAGCCACATTCTCTTGCTTTTTCTTCTTTACTGAGAGATTCTAGCTCTTTAACTTTATCAACTAAGGCTTCTCCCTTTAAAGGTGAAGGTTCGTTCTTTTTAGTCTTTCCCATTAATTTAATTAGAAATGAATGTTTTTAGTTTACAGATTGCCTATTTATATATACTTTAGCAAGTTATGCCAAAATATACAGCTACTATCATAAAACTATATCATAGTAATTAATGAAGCTAACAACCCGTGGACATTATAGTGTTAAAGCCTTACTTGATTTGAGTTTACAACCGAGCGGTAAAACGACACCAGTGAGCGCGATCGCGCAACGACAAAATTTACCTGCGCCCTATCTAGAAAAGCTCTTAATTGAGATGCGTAGGGAAGGATTAGTAGAATCTGTACGAGGTTCTCATGGTGGTTATCGTCTAGCGGAATCTCCTGCTAAAATTACTCTTGGGCAAATATTAGCAGCCGTCGGTGAAACAATAGAACCGTTACCCCATCATCAACCCAACGGAGAACAAGCAGAAGATTGGGTAACATTTAGTTTGTGGAAACAATTGCATCAAAAATTAAAGGTTGCATTATATAGTATTACCCTGGCAGATTTATATTATGATGCTCGTAGCCGACAAGCCTCTCAAGGAGAAGAGACTAGTTTTATTGTCTAGTTGAATGCTTTGAGATCACAAATTGGGCGGAAAATATGCAAAAACTGAGAATTAGTAAAAGTGAGTGAAATAATTCCTATTATTATTCTCTTATCTGGATCACTATTAGATTATCTAATTGGTGATCCGAGGGAATGGCTACATCCTGTCCAAATAATGGGTTGGCTAATTACTAAATTTACCCAGTGGGTAACAACAACTTGGAAAAATACCAGAGTGAGAAAAGTTGCGGGAGTAATTTTAGGACTGGGCTTAATTATTGCTAGTGGAGGAATGACTTGGCTAATAATTTGGCTAACTAACTGGTTGCATCCCCTTTTAGGAATAGTTACTGCGACAATTTTGTTAGCTAGTTGTTTTGCGGGAAGCAGTTTACGTCTTGCTACCCAAGATGTCTTACAACCTTTAGAGTCTGGAGACTTAATAGAATCCCGTTTACGCCTTAGTCAGTATGTAGGAAGAGATACAAAAGACTTATCCCGTCAGGAAATATTACGCGCAATTCTAGAAACCGTCGCAGAGAATACCACAGATGGAGTTACAGCCCCCCTCTTCTATGCGACCATTGGTGCATTCATTCCTGGGGTAGGAAGCGTCCCCCTCGCTTTCGCCTATAAAGCTGCGAGTACCCTAGACTCGATGATTGGCTACAAAAAAGAACCCTATCGCGATCTTGGTTGGTTTAACGCCCAACTTGAAGACTATCTTACTTGGCTACCCTGTCGCTGCACCGTTTTCACCCTGGCTTTACTTTCTGGTCAATTCCAGGAGGTTATACGCCTCTGTCGTCGTGATGCTAACCAAGATCCAAGTCCCAACTCAGGCTGGAGTGAATGCGCATATGCAGCAGTTTTAAAGGTGCAGTTAGGAGGAAAAAATAGCTATGGGGGAGTGGTAGAAGAGAAGCCCTTCCTTGGAGATGATGAAGAGGAGATTACCCCCGAAAAGATAGATCAGGCTTTGCAGTTAATGCGTTCTTGTTTTTTAGTTTGGCTGGGTTTAAGTTTAGTGATACTTTTGGGTTATCTTTAGTTAAAGCTGCTATTCAAGGTAAAGCTGGTGAGAATAGTAGCATTATTTCGGGGCGATCAGCTTGGGTTAAAGTTACGACAGACCCACCTCAAAAAGTTTTAGTTGATGGTGATTTAGTGAGAG
Source organism: Cyanophyceae cyanobacterium (assembly GCA_038320005.1). Taxonomy (GTDB): domain Bacteria; phylum Cyanobacteriota; class Cyanobacteriia; order Cyanobacteriales; family SIO1D9; genus JBBQDV01. The sequence goes on along the minus strand of JBBQDV010000010.1, from coordinate 5,990 downwards.
AAACCCCAATCGAAATTCAGTGTCTTCCCCAGGCGTTGAAACTATTCGCCCCGAGTCCTGATTGAAAATGGCTCTAAAAACTAAAAGATCCGGAAGTCACGCCAGTCACAAGCATCCCGTATTGCTGCTACCTTCCGGTCCTGGCAAAGTTTGGGCGTTATAACCGCATGATTCCAGATCCTCTTAATCTTAGCACGTCTTTTTTGATTTAGCAAAGATCCAGTATTTGATCAAGAAGCGCGATCGCGTTTTCTCTCAACCTGGTTTATCTTTTTCGTTTAGCAGTTTCCAACATGCTTGCGCGATCGCGTATTCTTCTTGCGTCTTAATTACTAAAACTCGTACCTTAGATGAGGGAGTCGAAATATCAGTATCAAGTCCAGCATTTATATTTTTCTCGTCATCTAACTCAAGACTGAGAAAGTCCCAATCCTGACAAGCAGCTTGACGAACATGGCTTTGATTTTTCCCGATTCCAGCCGTAAAAACTAAAGCATCTAATCGCCCCAAATCCGCTAACATTCCGCCGATATGAAAGCGAAGATAATGAATAAAGACCTCAAAAGCGAGTTTAGCGCGATCATTTCCAGCCTCAATTTCCGAGAAAACTGAGCGCATATCACCACTAATACCCGAAAGACCCTTTAAGCCAGATTCCTCATTTAATAACTTATTTAAGGCTTCTGCATCCGATCCCTCAGCCATGAAATTAAGCAATATTCCAGGATCAATAGAACCAAAACGAGTCCCCATCATCAGTCCTTCTAGGGGAGTATAAATTCACTGTATGCTATCTAAGGATTGAGATAAAACCTCTACCCAAGGAAATGGAAAGTAGCATCGAATACTATCATTTATGTCCTAGTAGTTTGTCTCGCAATTTCTTGACGCGATCGCGCAATTTTGCAGCGGACTCAAACTCTAGATTTTTAGCAGCTTCTCCCATTTGGGTTTCTAATTGACCAATCAACTCTGGTATTTTTTCTAACGGTAAATCATCAGAGTGTTCATACAACACTTCCAACTGTTCCTTATTCAAACGACGGGAAATATCGAGGAAAGACAAAATTGCATTACTAGATTTTTTGACAATCGACTTAGGCGTAATTCCATGCTTCTCGTTATAAGCCATCTGGATAACTCGTCTTCGTTCCGTTTCCTCAATCGCTTTCAGCATACTATCCGTCAGCTTATCCCCATACAGAATAGCCTGTCCGCGCACATGACGCGCAGCCCGTCCTACAGTTTGAATAATAGAGCGTTCTGTGCGTAAGAAACCCTCCTTATCTGCATCGAGAATCGCCACTAAGGACACTTCTGGAAGGTCTAACCCTTCTCGGAGTAAATTCACCCCAATGAGGACATCAAAACCCCCCTCACGTAAATCCTGGAGAATTTCAATTCGTTCAATTGAATTAATCTCCGAGTGTAAATAACGCACCTTCACGCCTCGGTCTTGGAAGTATTCCGTTAAATCTTCCGCCATGCGTTTCGTCAGCGTGGTAATTAAAACCCGTTCTTTACGCAGAACCCGTTCATGAATTTCTCCCAAAAGGTCATCCACCTGTCCCTCTGTTGGTCGCACAAAAATTTCGGGGTCTAATACCCCAGTCGGGCGAATAATTTGCTCAATTACTTGTCCTTGAGATTGCTCAATTTCCCAATTTCCAGGAGTCGCAGAGACAAAAACTCCCCTATTTACCTTATTCCAAAACTCCTCTGCTTTTAAAGGACGATTATCCGCAGCAGAAGGAAGACGAAAGCCATGATCCACTAAGACTTTCTTTCTCGCTTGGTCGCCATTGTACATCCCACGAATTTGAGGAATAGTGACATGAGATTCATCGACAACGAGTAACCAGTCTTCAGGGAAGTAATCAATTAAGCATTCTGGAGGTTGTCCGCAAAAGCGTCCAGCGAGGTGACGAGAATAATTTTCCACCCCGTTACAATATCCCACCTCTCGCAGTAATTCTAAATCGTAACGAGTCCGTTGTTCTAAACGTTGCGCTTCGAGAAGTTTCCCCTCTGCTTCAAATTCCCCTAAACGTATATTTAGTTCTGCTTCAATATCGTGACAAGCAGATTCAAGTTTATCGTCAGGGGTAACAAAGTGGCGGGCTGGGTAAATATTAACCGTATCAAGACTACTTAGGATTTCCCCTGTGACGGGATCAACATAGCGAATCGCATCAATCTCATCCCCGAAAAATTCTAAGCGGATAACTCGATCTTCATAAGCAGGGACAATTTCTAATACATCCCCCTTGAGACGAAATTTACCCCGTCCTAATTCAATATCATTACGGGTGTACTGAATGGAAACCAAGTCTCGTAGCAGTTGACGTTGATTGACTTCTTGGGAAAGTTGCAAGCGCACCGCAGCGTTAAGATATTCTGAGGGGATTCCTAAGCCATAGATACAGCTAATCGAAGCAACTACGATAACATCTTTACGTTCAAATAATGATCGAGTCGCGGAATGGCGCAACATATCAATTTCGTCATTAATGGAAGCGGTTTTTTCAATGTAAGTATCGGTGACGGGAATATAGGCTTCTGGTTGATAATAGTCGTAGTAACTAACAAAGTATTCCACTGCATTGTTAGGGAAAAAGCCTCGTAGTTCGTTACATAATTGTGCAGCTAAGGTTTTGTTGTGTGCCAAAACTAGGGTCGGTGTTCCCAATTTTTCGATCACCTTAGCGAGGGTGTAGGTTTTGCCTGTTCCTGTCGCACCGAGAAGGGTTTGGAGACGGTTTTTTGCTTGCAGGGAGTCGATCAATTGCGCGATCGCGCGAGGCTGATCTCCCATCGGTGTAAAGGGAGCGTGCAGATCAAAGTTTGCCATATTCTCTGAAGCTAGTTATTAACTATTAATACTTAAAACACGAAAAAAAATTATTGTTTTTTAAATAACTAAGAATTAAGCTCTACCTTGAGAGAGAAGTGAATATTATCATTTCTTGATAAGGTGGTAACTAGAAAAAATCTTAATTTAGATTTTAGTATTTATATCTCGCTTTGAATTATAACAAATTGCTAGAATAAAATTCTGTGAGATTCTGTGAGTTTTGAGGAAAAGTAAAGTGAAATTTGTCCAAAAAAGTTATAAAGCCATTAGTTCAGTCTTAATCATCTTATTACTAACTGTTGTTACAGCTTGTAGTTCCCCACAAGTTGATGCCACAAGAGAATTACCTAGAAGTGCTGAGACTTCGGTTTATCCAGCTCTTGAACGAGGAAGTACCGTAGAAGGGCAAAAGTATGGGGACTGGGTACTCCAAACTGCAAAAGGACTAGTTGACGATGCTTATATTCGAGATAATAATAAGCTCGGTGTCGTCATTTCTTCAAGAGTTAAACCAAGCGAAGTTCGTAACCTAGCACGGTCTTTAGCGCAGGGATTTCATAATAGTTTCCCTGGACAAGATCTGACTGTCCTAGTCTATGCTCCCGACAAAGAGCTAATTTTAACAGCAAATTATGATCAGCAGTCTAATCAAATAACTTATAAATCCGCATAACTCTAAATCAAAGGAGAGCTAATAATGCCAAGTAGTAATGAATATAAACGTCAAATCATGGCAGATTTGTCACAAGGAAATACAGAAAGTTTAGACGAAACTTCCCAAGAAATTGAGCAAAAGTATAGTAACTTTGATGATTTTGCCCAACGTTCCTCAAAAGAAGAACGCCGTCATCTTTTTGGACGTTCCCTCCATCCTGACCGCATTCCTTCTAGCCAGATGGAACCAGAACTGCGCCAAGCGATTGAAAAAATCAAACCCCAAGAAAGGGATGATGTCGCCAAAGAAATGTTCAAACAATTGCAGGGAAGGGGCTTTAAGGATAAGGATCTCGCTAAACAGCTTAGTCTTTCCACCTATAACCCCAAGCGGATGAGTGCAGATGATGTCACCAAGTTAGCAAGCTATACTTATCACAACCATCCTGATATTTTCCAAGATGTGATGGCGGAGCAACCTGCAATTATGAAGTTTTTCGGTAATCCTATTGTAGGAGCAGTCGTTGGCGCGATCGCAGCTAAATGGCTTGGAGGTCACAAATAAGTCAGTATAATTAATTGCACCCATCATATATTTTGATTAAACCCAGGTAGCCTTTACAGGCTGCCTTTTCTAATGGTTAAAAGTTGCAAGTCATAATGTAACATCTCTAGTGTTAAAGAGACCTCTAGTTTTATAATGAGAATACGTTAACAAAGATTGAGCATTTAACTTTATATTAATAAGAGATTTAACGCCCAATCCCTAAGCATAAGAGCTTTCAGCAAATGACTACCGACCCGCAGCCCAAACAAGCGATCAAAACAAAAGCAACAGCCACAGAAGACAAGAAAGTAAACCAAGGAGAAAATAAAATGGCGACAAATACTCAACCGAACGGAAATAAAATAGAAGAGCGTAAATCAGCCCAAGAAACCGTTTTACCTGTACATCAGTCTAAAATAGCCCTTGCTCCTTTACCCAATAATCGTCCGATTGAACCTTCTCACCTTAGATTATCTAGCACTTATACTGCGGTTGGTAGCCAACGCCCTGTGAGCATCAGTGATTTGGACATCGTGAGTACCATCTCATCCTCTGGGATTCGTCCTGTATCTGCAACCACCCTACAAATTACTGAAATAATTGGTAATCGTCCTATTGCTCCTAACTACTCTGGTACTGAGAGCGAAGAAGATTTTGTCGGTTATATGGACTAAGTGAAATCTTCCCTCAGTACAGTACGAAATTACTGGGGGATTCTGAATTTAATATTAACTATCCTGCCTTAAAAACAATCACCTCCAACCCCCAAAAGCGATCGCGCAATAATCCCGCTAATGATTTCAGCCCCCATTGCTCACAGCGATGATGACCAACCGCTACTATATTGAGATGCATCTGTTTGCTTATCCCACTTTTTCTCATTTGTCCAGTTAGATAAAGATGTACACCTTCTAAAGTAGCCTCAGTAATTAATTCCTCATTCATCGCTCCTACTACAGCCACTTTATTAACCAGACAGTCTTTCTTAACTTCTACTTGCTCCAAATCACCAAATACTTGTTGCAGATAACTAACAAAATCCCCGATGTCAGTCTCAGGAATATTACCAATCATACCGATAGGTCGCCCTTCTTTCTTGCCAAAGACTTGCAGATTCTGCATTAACAGTACCTCCGCAAGCCTTCTGTTAAAACCCAGAGTCAAGCCCTCATCAAAGGCTAAATGGTAAGTTATTACCCCCACATTATTAGGTAGAGTATCTAGATCTAACTTCCAAGGACGATGGAAAAAAATCGCATCCAGATTATTATCCCGAATCCAATCCTCTAATCCTGGTTGAGGTTCGAGGGCTAAACCTAAACGTTTTACTAGAGACTCTAGGGGATGATAAATTCCCCCCTTTTCTTTCCTAAAACGTTCTACTCCTAAAAAGTGATTGAGAAAATAGCTAATCGTTTCGATGCTAACCATTATCAAACCGCATACTCAAGTCCAACCAATTCGAGCGAGTAATAGGCGCACTACTAGAAACATAGTCCACCCCCGTTTTTGCAACACTCCGAATCGTATCCAGAGTGATATTACCAGACGCTTCTATTAAGATACGCTCATTTTGCTGACGAATCATCTCAACTGCTGTAGTCATCTCCTCTATTGTCATATTGTCTAGCATGATAATATCCGCCCCCTCCCTTATAGCTTCTTCCACCTCTCGGAGATTACTCGTCTCTACTTCTATACGGAGAGGATAAGGGATACTCTCTTTTATTAGCGCGATCGCGTTTGAAATTCCTCCAGCTACCGCAATGTGATTATCCTTAATCATTACCGCATCATCTAAACCCATGCGGTGATTTTTCCCTCCTCCTACTTGCGTTGCATACTTCTCCAATACTCTTAAACCTGGAGTTGTCTTGCGTGTATCAACGAACTGACTTGGTAAATCAGCAATCTTCTCCACATACTGACGAGTCG
>JBBQDV010000009.1:0-30199 GCA_038320005.1 Cyanophyceae cyanobacterium | reverse complement strand
CTTTTTTGCTCCTCACCTCCTAGCAGGACTAGGAATGACAGGGCTAATTGCAGCTTCAGCTTCTTTGTCTCCCTTTATGTATAAGCAATCGGGAAATAATTGGGCGCGATATACCCATATTTTTCTAAATATTATCCTCGTCTGCTTATTTGCTTGGCAAGCTGTTTCAGGATTACAGATTGTTCAGAAGATTCTCACTAATGCCTAATTAATCACGAGGGAGTCCTTAGAGATAACTCCCTTTCTTCCTTGGCTATCTTTTTTGCTTAGGAGGTAGGGGAAGGTCATAACAACGATGAAAATCTTCTTGCACTTTCTTTGTCAAGCGACGGGATACTTGCTGAATAATTTTGGCGAGAAGACGGTCTCCTGTTTTTTGTACCACCCCTTGAGGAAGTTTGTGGATAAAGTAGGGGAAGCTGACCATAACATCTAAATTTAGATCCCACTCAATCTGCGTCGTGGTTTCCGCTTGCTGAGAACCTTCCTTTGGGAGGATTTCAGTTAGAGACATATAGGCTTGATAATCAACTTCATATCCAGGAGGAGTATATTCAGGCACAGGGACAGTCTTCATGGGATAAAGATGATTTTCCCCAGGAAGTAACTCAACAGCAATTTTGGGTTCTACCTCATAGCCAAAAGCCCCAAAACGCCCAATCGTCAAAATATAGCCATTCTCGCCTAAAGGTTCAGCTTCCATGGGGTGAGCGCAACGACAAAACCAACCCTGATGAGCATCTAAGTATTTAACAACGGTTTGAATTGGGCTATTCATTTCCATGTTGCCCCTATATTGTGCATGGAAGCGAGCTAACTGAGTTTTTTCTTTCTGTTCAGGAAGATTATCAACTTGCTCCTCAGGGGCAAATTCATTGAAGTCGAGAGGTTGACTAGAAAGAAAAGGAGTTTGCATAGTCTGTGCTTCTAGATATTTCTAACTTTGATTTTGACAATTTGACAATCAGTCTAACTATATTATTCCCACTACGTCTTGATTTCTACTCTTATTTTTATAATGCAAGGGAAAAATCCGCCTATCTTTACTAAACTCAATAGATAGAATGAACTCACAGGAAAAAAGTTTCCTAATTATAGGAGTAAACTATGAAGGCATTTGTAGCAGGGGCGACAGGAGAAACAGGACGGAGAATAGTCAAAGAACTAGTTAACCGTGATATTCCAGTCCGAGCTTTGACCAGAAGTTTAGAAAAAGGTCAAGAGGTTTTACCCGATGCTGTGGAATTGGTGATTGGGGATGTTTTGCAACCAGAAACTTTGCCAAGCGCGATCGCGGATAGTACGGTTTTAATCTGCGCAACGGGGGCTAGTCCAAGCTTCAACCCCCTTCTACCCTACCAAATTGATTACGAAGGCACAAAAAACTTAGTAGATGCAGCCAAAGCCCAAGGAATTGAGCATTTTGTCTTTGTTTCTTCTCTCTGTGTTTCTAAATTTTTCCATCCTTTAAATCTTTTTTGGCTGATCTTAGTCTGGAAAAAGCAAGCAGAAGCATATATCCAAAATAGTGGTCTTACCTATACGATTGTGCGCCCTGGAGGACTGAAAAACGAAGATAACACTGATAATATCGTCATGTCTTCTGCTGATACCCTCTTTGAAGGGAGTATTCCCCGTACCAAAGTTGCCCAGATTTGCGTAGAGTCTCTGTACCAACCTCAAGCCAAAAATACTATAGTGGAAGTCGTGGCTAATCCAGAAGCAGCAGAAAAAAACTGGCAAGAATTATTTGCCAGCACCTTGTAAACAAAAATCAATCAATTAGAATTAGTAATAGCGCAGTCTGAAAATCTTGCGCTCAGATTGTGGTGAGGAGTAACTGAAAACGCTCTAGCGTAGATTGTTAGGTCGTTCGTTTGTCTAAAACAAAAAGAAACTTAAATTTTTAACTAGTCGTATTAGGATTTGTCAATTTGAATTCTACATCACTCCAGGAACTCAAGCTTCGTGTATCTTCCCAGCTCACAAATTTATCAAATAGCAACATTTCCAAGAGATTTTTTGCTGCGGGTCTTGTCGGTATTTCTTTCTTCGCCCTTAGCGCCCTAGTTCCTAATCTGGGGGATTTTATTGAGAAGGAGGTCAGGACTAGCACTAGCAGAATTTCGCAATTTTTAGAAAGTTATAACTTTGGCTCAGAAAAAGAAAAAGTCGCTGTGACTAATCGATTTCAAATTCAATCCCTGGTCATGGAAGGGGGTAATCCTCATATTCGTGCTTTGATGCGGACAATTTCCGCTAGTGAAGCCTATGACGATAATCCTTACAATATCATCTATGGGGGACAACATATCTCTGATTTGAGTCGCCACCCTGAAATTTGTGTTACTATCCCCGTTGGTCCGAATCGGGGCAATTGTTCCACTGCTGCTGGACGTTACCAGTTCCTCAATATCACTTGGAGTGCCTTAGCGGAAGACTATCATCCTGCACCCCAGACATTTCCTAACTGGGGGTCTTATAGCTTTGAGCCAGAATACCAAGATATAGTTCTTTACAAGTGGCTCAGTGATCCAAATGCTTGGGGCGTTAATATTGCTCAAAGCTTAGAATCAGGTAATGTCAATGGAGTGTTGCAGATGCTTTCACCGACCTGGACAAGCTTAGGTTATGGCATCGAGACTAATTCCATGAGTGGAAATTTGCCTAGTATTTACCAGGAAATTTTGGCAGAGGAAATGCGCATAGCTGATATTCGAGGCTAATCTAGTCGTTAAAGGGTTTGTCTAAATTCATTCAGATGCTTCTTTGACAGCTTGGCGAAACCCTAAAACTACCAGGATGTTGGAGAAGGTGAGAAATAATTCTGCGCTACCGTGTAACCAGTCGATATTGGCTAATTCTTCTTGGTAATGGACTTTTGCGTAAATACCAGCAGGAATGGTGACGGCGACAAAGATCAGTAAGACATAAAATCCAATTAAGGCGAGACGAGGAAAGGTATGAGAACGAGTTATAAACCACAAGAAGCCTAAGTAAGGGAAGAGGGAGAGGGCGAAGAGGGTTTCTTTGGAAAAGAACATATGAATATTTTCACTAAGTAATTACTGCCAGAAATCGGTGACTTGATAATCTAATTCCGCTAACATGGAGCGTAAGAGGGGGAGACTTAAGCCAATCACATTACTATGACAGCCTTCTAGGCGATCAATAAAAAGCCCTCCCCGTCCTTCCAGGGCAAAACTTCCAGCACAATGGAGGGGTTCTCCTGTGGCGACGTAGGCTTGAATGGCGCGATCGCGAATATCAGCGAAATAGACGGTGGTAATTCCACAACGAATCACTTGCTTGTTTTGGCGTTGATCTAATAAAGCATGACCCGTATATAATACACCTTGATTGCCTCGCATTTTCTGCCATCGCGCGATCGCGTTTTCAGGAGAATCAGGTTTACCATAAATCTCCCCCCCCACCATCAACACCGAATCACAACCCAAGATTAAACTATCAGTAAATTGTGGTGCAACAGTTTCAGCCTTTCTTAACGCCAAAGTTTCCACCAGTTCTTGGGGATTTTCTAATTGTATCTGAGATTCATCAAAATCACTCTGGCAAATAATCGGTTCAATACCCACCAAGCGAAGTAATTTACTCCTTGCGGTAGACGCAGAAGCTAGGACAAAAGCAGGAAGACTCATATATCACAGGAAAAAAGAAGCTTTCAAGACCATCATCTCACAAATTCCCTTGTTACCTCCAGTGGTATATGGCTTTCTCCAACTTAGATATAATCAGATCAAGATATCTTCACAAAAATAAATAAAAGTCGAAGCTATTTTGCCATTAACTATGGAATCTTTATTTAAATTAAACCCACTCGAATCCCTACCAAAGCTTGCCTATCAAAGCTTTCAGCAAAGCAAAACCTATTTTAGTTTAAACCACAAACTAGCCAGCAATCAGGCTAAGAAACTCTTTGCGCCTGGGCTTCAACGAAATACGCAACCCTTATCACCAAAAATATTGCTGAAATTACAGCAAAGAGTCAACGATATCATTGAAACTGATTGGCAAGACGCAGAACAAGGGATTTATCCCCATAGTCTTTTATTTGATAATCCCTGGGAAGATTTCTTTCGTAACTATCCTAATATTTGGCTAGATATGCCCAATGTTTGGCAACGAATTGAAGAAAAAAAATATCAAGACTTCTCTCCCAACATCAATACCGAAGGCTATCCCAGTTACTACCTGCAAAATTTCCACTATCAAACTGACGGTTACTTAGGAGAAGACTCTGCTGAACTCTACGACCTCCAAGTTGAAATACTTTTTAATGGTTTAGCCGATGCAATGCGGAGACGAATTCTTGCACCCCTCAAAGCTGGATTAGCGCAATTTCAGGATATTTCCTCTCAGCAGAAGCGAGTTCTTGATATCGCCTGTGGGACAGGTCGGACTTTACGAGGAATTCGTACTACCTTACCCCAAGTTAGCTTATTTGGGGTCGATCTTTCCCCTGCCTATTTACGCAAAGCCAAGCAACTCCTTAGTGAAATACCAGGAGAGTTACCTCAACTTGACCAAGCTAATGGGGAAGAATTACCCTACAAAGATAACTATTTTCAAGGTGTAACAAGTGTTTTTCTTTTTCATGAACTCCCAGGGAAAGTGCGTCAGAATGTAATGACAGAAGCTTTTCGAGTTGTGAAGCCAGGAGGAGTATTTATTATCTGTGATTCAATGCAAATCTTAGAAACTCCTGAATTTGCGCCCATGTTTCATAATTTTCCGAATTTGTTCCACGAACCCTACTATCGGGATTATATTCAAGATGATTTAGTTGCGCGTTTAGAACAAGCTGGGTTTGAGAATATTAAGACAGAGAACCACTTTGTCAGTAAATACTGGATTGCCACAAAACCGCCTCTAGATTAGCAAATATAATAACTAGCAAGAGAACCTATAACAGGGGATACTAAATATTGACCATGTTTAAAATCAAAATTAATATAGAGGAAAACCATGACTGCATCAAAATCTACGACTCAAAAAATTTCCACCGATACCTTCTCTAGTGAAGAAGCTATTACCAACGAACTGGTAGAAGATGCTGCGGAAACGAATCATATCGAAGTCATTGAAACTGTCATTTCTAGCCTAGAAGAAGATGATAGTGCGATGGTTAGTAAAACTGACACTGGACATCTTTGGAAGTTCTGCTATGGGAGTGTTGAAGTTTTTGTGCAATTGACGGGAGATAAGGAAGATGATATTTTAACCGTCTGGTCTTGCGTGTTAACTTTACCCACCAAAAATGATTCAGGTTTAATGCAGAAGCTGCTAGAAATGAATTGGTCGGGGACATTTGAAACTTGTTTTGGGATTAATGACAAGCAAGTTGTTGTTCTCACTCAACGTACTCTCGCAGGACTAACACCCACAGAAATTTCCCGCGCTATCACCTTAGTAGCAACTATTGCAGATGAAAATAATCAGTCTTTAGTTGAGGAATTTGGTGCAGCTTAAGCAACTCTCGTCATGGACTCAAACTTAACTTCCTGGCGACTGATTCCCCCACTAGAAGCGGATGGAGTCACCCAGATGGCGATTGACCGTTGGCTACTTCAACAACATCAGTTAGGAAAGCAGCCTGCGGTCTTACGTTTCTATACCTGGACTAAACCGACTATTTCTTTGGGCTATCATCAGCGTCATTATCCTGGGTTTTGGGATGATTTAGCGGAAGCAGGGGAAATAGATTTAGTGCGTCGTCCGACGGGGGGACGAGGGGTATTACATCAGGGAGATTTAACCTACGCTGTTATTACCTCGGATTTTTCAGGAAAGCGGATTGAGGTTTATCAGCAAATTTGTCAATTTCTGATTCAAGGTTGGCATTCCCTTGGGGTTGACCTCTATTATGGACAAGCAGGACGGGATTATCTGCGTAACCCTAATTGTTTTGGGACAGCAACGGGGGCGGATTTAGTTACAGCTAAGGGAGACAAGCTGATTGGTAGCGCACAGGTTAAAAAGGGTCATGCGGTATTACAACATGGTTCGATGCGTTTAAATCCCCATACTGAACTCCATGAGAAGGTATTTCAGCAGCCTTTAACCTCTCTCAATTTAGATTTACCTCAAGAGACTATCATTCAAGCTTTGACTGAATCTGCTGCTGATTGCTTTGAGGTTGAGTTGGTGGTACAAGCTTTGACACCAGAGGAATGGGGGAAGATTAGATAGGGTGAGGGGGAGATTAGATAGGGTGAGGATTAGAACTCTGGATAAAGGTTTTTATTGAGATGAGATCCTATTTTTTTAGTGGCATCTACTTTTTAAATATAGTGATTCGTTAACCACCTGTAAGAATATCCTGACCTTTGCCACTGTATCAATTATCTGCCTTACTGAAAATAATGAGACTGACGAGGATGAGATGAAAAAGATAATAAGTTGCTCGCAGTGTAAGAATAATAGAAAAAGGCACAACAGGGCGAGGTGATGGTGTTTCAAGGCAAATCCTACGTTTAATAAGATGTTGAATAAAGTTGTACTCTCCTGCTGCATCACCACAGTCTCCAAGATTAAAAAGAGAAGTTATAAATAGAATAATCAGGATTGTAATGACTAAAGCTGTTGATCATTTTACTAAGCCATACTTAGATTAAGGTTAACCTAAGCATAAACTTAGCCAGCAATAGCTTTTAGACAAACAAAGTCTAACTGCACAGACTAGATTACAATTTTTATTAATATACCTTTGGGCTTAGATCTCTGGATAGAGGTTTTTTTTGTAATTAGCTCCTACTCTGTATAGTTACTGGCATCTACTTTTTTGATATGGCAATTTCTCTTTCTCTACAGACTTCAAAACCCAGTGTTTTTTGCTGTCCTGAAGAATCAAACTTTTATTCTGCTTGTATTGAAAATTTCGTTTTTAAACAGTCTCTCGACTCTACTGCTACTATTTTAGAATTTGGCTCAGGACATGGTTTTCCTGTTATTGATGCTTTGAAAAGAACAGCATTCCCAGGAAAAGTCTATGGTTTTGAAACTGATGAAGTTGCTGCTAAAACTGCTCAAAAAAATATTTGGGAGTCTTATTTAACACAACAATATATTATTGAACCGCGTTCTTTTTTTTCTGCACCTCGACCCAAAGGAGAATACTTAATTTCAAATCCGCCTTATATTCCAGCTTTAGATGATAACATCTATAATCCTCTTTTATATGGAGGCGTTGATGGTTCACAAATTACTAAGGATCTTTTTTCTCTTCACTATCCCCAGGTTATGGTCATGGTTTCGAGTTACTCCAATCCAGTGGGGATAATTGATTATGCTTTAAATCAAGGTTACTGGGTGGAAAATTTCTTAGCTACTCCTTTATCCTTTGGTGAATATAGTTCTGAGTTAAAAGTTAAGAGACATATTTATAAAATGAAGGCTGAAAAATTGGCTTTCTGTTCTGAGAATATCTACCTTTTAGCAGGGGCTTTATTTAAGAAGAAAGATATAGCAACAGCAAATTTGGCAAAAGGATTACAGGAAGTACTAACAAGTTTATAAACATGAAATATAGTTCATCAAAACAGCAGTTTTTAGATTTGCTAGAGTTACCAGAGTTAGATTCAAAAGTACAAAAGAATCCTCTTTTGGTGAGTAAGTTTGAAGAAGGTTTAAAAAGCGCGATCGCGTCCTCTTATGAATCCTCCCAAGAAGACCCATCTGCGCACCAATTCCTACAAGAAGTCTTATACAAAATCAATCGTTTGAGTTGCTTTTGGTACGGTGATTTAAAAGCTTACAATAATGATGATTCTCTATATTTACACAAAGTTCTTAAACTAATTGAATCTGCTTGGCAAAAGTGGGAATTAGAACAACTAAAGGTTTTAGAATTACAAACTTTAAATGCTGAAGATACCATCAGAGAAAGGGCTAGGGTTGATGTTGATCCACCTCTCTCAGAACAGGATTATTATCTTCGCAATGAGATTACTATAGCTGGTTATCAACGCCTCCTTGCTATTTTATCTCTGGATGGTTTAGTGGAAGGAAGTCGCATTCCCTATCTTCTTGCTGGGGCTGCTAATGAGATCCAATCTGTCTTAACTCGGATATTTTTAGAAGAATATGGTAGCGGTCATTTAAATCGTAAGCATTCTACCTTTTTTGTACAAATGCTAAACGAGTTTGAGATGAATATAGAACCAGAAGGATATTTTGATCTGATTCCTTGGGAAGTTCTGGCGACTATTAATCATGGCTTCTTTCTCATCCGTCGCAAACGTCATTTCTTGCGTTATATTGGCGGATTAACCTATTTTGAACTTGCTGTTCCTGCTATTCATCAGAACTATGTGGAAGCTGGACAAAGATTAGGTTTATCTAAAGCAGCAATGAGTTATTGGGAAATCCATATTCGTGAAGATGAACGTCATGGGCGTTGGATGTTGGAAGATGTCGCTTTACCATTAATTAAACAATATCCTCAACAAGCATGGGAGTTGCTGCTAGGATATGAGCAAGAAAAGTATATGGGCGATCGCGCAGGAAATGCGATGATTAGAGAAATTCAAAAGGCTGACTATAGTACAAAACAACCAAAACCGAAACGGGACTTAGCAACAGCTAATTAAAAGGCGTATATTCACCCCCCAAAGCTTCCACAATCGTACGGGTATTACTAACCGTCATTTTAATATAAGAGTCGCCTTCGCTCCCTGGTGCGCCAATGGAATCTGCATATAGTTCCCTTTCCGCGAGTTTAACATTAGCTTCTTCTGCGACTGTGCTAATTAGGGCAGGATTTATTGTAGTTTCGGCAAAAATAGCTGGAATCTGACGCTTTCTAATCGTTTCTATCAATTCCTGTACGGTTCTCGCGCTAGGTTGTTCTTCCGTACTAATCCCGATTAATGTCCCAGGAATCTCTAAACCGTAAGCAACCCCATAATATTGGAAAGCATCATGAGTTGAAACCAGTTGACGTTGTTGTTGGGGAATTGTCGCAATTTGCGCCTCTACCCAAGTATCTAATTGTTCCAGTTGTGCGATATAATTATCCGCATTTTGGGTAAATTGTTCCGCATTTTCAGGAGATAGTTCTATCAGTTTATCTCGTAATGTATTTACCATCGCGATCGCGTTTTCCACATCTCCCCAAACATGAGGATCGGGTTCAGTTGCGCCATTTTTTTCAAAATCAAGGGGTTCAATCACTTCTCCTAACGCTAACTTATCCGCATTAACTCCTGCTGCGTTCATAATCCGAATTAAGCCAGGTTCTAAGTTGTAGCCGTTATAAATAATTAGATCTGCTTCTTCAAAAGCACCACTATCGCGAGGAACAGGTTCATAAACGTGAGGATCTGTCCCTGGGGGGAGGATACCCGTTAAGTTAATCTCATCTTGGGCGACTTCTGTTGTCCAGTCGGTGATGATTGTACTGGTGGTGACTACATTCGGTTGATCTTCGGTGATAGTGTCCCCATTTTCTGGATTACAGCTAGTTATTCCTAATATTGCAATTGTAATAGCTAGGAAAGATCCCTTCAGTTTTTGAATATTCACTGGCTTACCCTTTAATTTTCGTCAACTTTCCGCCTCTTTTCATATTTGTCTCATATTTGGCGGTATAAATAAGTATAATACTTTATATAGATGTTTTCATAATCTTCTCATAATTAAATAAAAGCTAGATGCACCTAACTAAACTCCTATGATTAGCAACTATCCCCATTCTTCTTTACCTCATCAACCAGTGACTCAGCCCTTAGCGGTACTTCACCCTAGTACAGTTACCATTGAAAATTTAAGCGTTCACTATCGCAGTGTGGAAGCCTTAACTAATATCCACTGTATGATTCAACCTGGACGACTGACGGGGATTATTGGACCGAATGGCGCAGGGAAAAGCACTCTAATTAAGGCGATGTTAGGACTTGTTGACGCAACAGGGGGAAAAGTTTGTTTAGGTAGTCAGGTTCTTCAGGAAGCGCGATCGCGAGTTGCTTATGTTCCCCAACGTTCCCAAATTGACTGGAATTACCCTGCTACGGTGTGGGATGTGGTGTTAATGGGACGAGTTAAACAAAGGGGTTGGTTTCGGCGTTTTTCTGCTAACTCCCGTCATATCGCCACAACAGCATTAGAGAGAGTGGGAATGAATGAATATCGCGATCGCGCTATTGGGGAACTCTCAGGAGGACAACAGCAACGAGTCTTTTTAGCCCGCGCTTTAGCCCAACAAACAGAGATATTTTTCCTCGATGAACCCTTTGTAGGCGTAGATCAGAAAACGGAAAGCATTATTTTCGATATCTTTCACGAATTAGCAGACGCAGGTAAAAGTGTAGTAGTAGTTAATCATGATTTGGGTGCATCTATTACCCATTTTGATGATTTAATCTTACTCAATCGGGAGTTAGTTGCTGCGGGGAAAAGAGAGGAAGTTTTAACCGAAGCTAACTTATATAACGCCTATGGGGGAAAGGTTGTTTTCTTCTCTGATGCAGCCTAGATAACTCCTTGGATACCTTATAAACGATTAATTTATTGAAAATGCTAGAAACCCTCATTGACCCCTTGCAATATAGCTTTATGCAGCGTTCGCTGTTGATTGCGGTACTGGTGGGGATTATCTGTTCTCTGGTGGGTAGTTACCTCATGGTACAACGGTTAGCCTTACTAGGGGATGCAATTAGCCATTCGGTTTTACCTGGACTCGCGATCGCGTTTGTGATCGGTGCAAATATCTATATTGGTGCATTTATCGCAGGGGTTCTCAGTACAATGGTGATTACTTGGATCAGAACGCGATCGCCGATTAAAGAAGATGCAGCAATGGGAATCGTATTTTCTGCTTTCTTCGCTTTAGGAATAACTTTAATTACGATTATTCAAAAAGATAATAAAATCGATCTCAATCATTTTCTATTTGGTAATATTTTAGGAGTAACCGCAGCAGAAGTTCGCGATACCGCAATTATTACCGTCTTCGTTCTGGTAGTAATTGTCCTGCTATATAAAGAACTACTATTTTATACCTTTGATCCTTTAGGTGCAGAAGCAACTGGATTACCCGTAAATCTCCTCAACTTTGGTTTAATGGTACTGATCGCCTTAACCATTGTCGCCAGTCTCAAAGCTGTAGGCGTAATCCTTGTTTTAGCCTTATTAATCACCCCAGGCGCAACTGCTTACTTACTGGTGAAGCGACTCCATCACGTCATGATTTTAGGGGCGATATTGGGGGTAATAGCCAGTATTAGCGGAATGTACCTTAGTTACTTTTATAACTTGCCTTCGGGTCCCGCGATCGTTCTTGTTACTTCAGGTTTATTTTTTCTCGCCTTCTTCTTTAGTCCTCGTTACGGCATTTTCACCCAACGCAAAACTTCAACGGGAAAATCCAAAATTTGGCAAGAAATAAAAAGTCTTAGTAAAGGGTAAAATAAGATTAATTCTCAGAATCGTAAAAATATAAATTGTTTATCTATAACTCATGAAAACATTAAAGGAAATAAAACAATTATTACAACAACAAAAGACATTATTTAAAGAAGATTACCGTATTACTGAGATAGGAATTTTTGGGTCTTATGCGAGGGGTGAAGAAACAGCAGAAAGTGATATTGATGTCCTGGTACATTATAACCAAGCACCAACCCTAACAAAATTGGTAGAGTTCCGTGAATACTTAATTAGCTTGACTGGTATGAAAGTAGATGTTGTAACCAAAAATGGTCTAAAGCCAAAGTTAAGAGAAAAAGTATTAGCAGAAGTAATCTATTTATGAAAAGGACGGTTGCTAATTTTCTACAAGATATCTTAGATGCGATTAATGATCTTGAATCATTCACAAAAGATATAGATTTGAATGCTTTTCAAAACAATAAAGAAAAAATATTAGCAATTGTGAAACTTTTGGAGATTTTGGGGGAAGCAGTTCAGCAAATACCTGAAGACTTGCGGAAACAATATTCCCATATTCCTTGGGGGTCAATCGCAGGGATGCGAAATACTTTAGTGCATCAGTATTGGGGCATTGATGTCGAGGTAGTGTGGACAACGGTACAGGAAGACATTCCCCCTTTAAAACTGGTAATTCAGCAAATATTAAAAGAGATTTCATCTTCAAATTGAGAGAAGATCATTGCCTTACTGATGCGCGATCGCGCTATTGGAGAACAACAGCAAAAAGCCTAAATAATAGTATTTTTGACCTGCGTAAAAATATATGTTTTTTTGGGTAAAAGTCATGATAAGATTAGAAGAATTTTAGCAAAAAGAAAGCTAATTTTCTGGGTTTTAGATTAATGAACTCACAGCAAATTCTTGATTTAGTTCAGGTCAATCGAGAGAATAAGCATTTTGGTCGTCTGCTGTATAAGCGCGATCGCGATAACAAAAAAGTTCTACATTATTCTGTCCAGCTAAACGATAAACAGTCTTTAGCCTGGGAACCATGCAATAGTGGAGCGATGAAAGGGAAAGGACAGGTTGACACCTGGAACAAGGTTATTTTTTCTAACGATGCGCCTCCTGGTCATCTGCCAGCGAGGGTTTGGGATGCCTGGAATGATGGGGGAGTAGGTTCTTTTTCCGCTTTTGCTTCTAAACTTGTTACTTTTGATCTCTAATAAACCAATTCTGCTTATTTTCTTAAATCTATGACAAACTCTAAAGAATCCTCTTGGTAGAACAAAGTTTCAGAAACAGTTTCTCAAAGTTTACCTTTCGGGCAAGATGAGAAAGAATCTACCAAAAATTCTAATAACAGTTCAACTCAGACTGTGGAACTAAATAAACTAAAAGACCTATCAGAAACACAGAGTTTAGCTTTCTGTGGTGCGCTTTTTGCTATGGCTGCTGCTGAGGGCTTAGTTGAGCCTGGACAATCAGCTTTAATTCTTCAATTAGTTGATGCAGAGTCATTTTCCAGATCCACAAAAAATCAACTTCAGTGCTACTCAATCATGCCTCCAGCATTGGAAGACTGCCTGAAAGAATTACCTCTTTGGGATGATAATTTACGGTGGCAATTAATTTTTTATCTTCTTGAACTTGCTTGGTTTGATGATGTTTTAGATATTCTTCCTGTTGCTGGCTATGGAGATGACTTAGCCGTATTTATGACGGCATTACCTGTTATCTTAAAAAATTTAACTCCAGAAGTAACAGAAAAAGCGAGACAGCAGACTAATCAGTGGTTGGGCAAGAAAAAGGCAATCTGAAATGGGATACTATAGTCATTACCTTTTGGTGGATATTTCTTCCGATTGCTTTGTTTGAAGAGTCGAAGTTAAAAAATAAAATGACAGAATCCCAAAAAGCGAAAAAAAATCAGTCGTTTTGAAGTTCAGTTTGCAATTTTTTATAATTAACTTTTAAATTCTCAATCTGTCTTACTACCGTTAAAGCAGAAAAACTGACCCCAGCCGTACCTTCCCCTGGATGGGTAGAATCTCCCACCAACCAGAGATTATCAATTGGGGTACGGGTTGCGAAACCAAATGGACCAAAAGTAGAAACTCGCTGTCCTAATCCACCCACAATTCCTTGCTGACGGGCGGTAAAACGGGCAAAGGTGCGAGGGGTCGCAGATTCAGTATGGATAATGGTTTCAGGGGTAAGATTGAAATAATTGCTCAAATGCGCGATCGCGCTTTCCACATACTTTGCCTTCATCTGCTCATACTCTTCCTTACTGCCTTCCCACCAAGGCTTAGTATCCACAAAAGAAGAAGCAATAATCGTTGCTTTCCCATCTTCCGCGCGTCCATCCCCAGGTTGACTAACAGAAACAAACAAAGAATTATTTTCCCCAATTTCCCCATCGTAATCGTAGAGAAATTGTAAATGAGGTGGACAACCTTCAGGAATCGCAGTCGCATCTACCCCTAAGTAAATAACAAATGCCCCCGAAGGATAATCTAAACCCTCCACTCGCCGTTTATAGCCCTTTGGTACAGCTTCCCCTAATAAATCTACTAAATTATGAGCAGTAACATTTGCCACCACTTGATCCGCTTCCTGAGTCCAAATCTTCCCTGTTTTTTGCTCACGAATTGTCACACTTCTCGCCCGTCCCGATGCAACCTCAATCTTTTCCACAGTGTGGCGCATCAGCAACTTTCCGCCATATTTCTCTAAAGCCATCACAAGGCGGTCACTCAGGACTTGCATACTCCCTTTGAGGTGATAGAGTCCTTGGGGGTCTTGGGACACTGCTAAGGCTGTTGCAGCGTAGAGTAAGGCGGTTTCTTCTGTTCCCACCTGGGAATATAACTTTAACTGCAAATCGAGAAAAGTTTTTAAGCGTTTATTGTCCCCTAAACCGAATAACCGCAAAGCATCCCCCACCGTCATTAAAGTAAAAGGAACAGTCACCAAAGTATCAGGGCGCAAAGCCGTCACCAACTCCTTGAGATCCCAAAAACTACGAGGGGGAAGAACGGGATCTCGTTCCTGAAATCGCCAACTCGCCTTAAATAGCACCTGTAACAACCGCCAAAAGGGTTCACTCCCAGGAAACTGCCTTTGTCTCTCCTGTACCCATTTCTCTTGGTTACGCCAAACATTAATCGGTTCAGTTTCTCCTGGCAAATATACCGCACAAGCGGGGTCACATCCGCTTGCTTCTGGTAGAGGAATCTCCAACTCCTCAAAAATGCGGTGATGAATCCCACCCACTTCTAAACCAGCCACCTGAGTCGCACCCACATCAAAGGTAAATCCCCGTCGTTTGAAAGTAGAAGCACATCCCCCAGGAACTAATCCTTGATCAACAACCAAAACCTGATAACCGCGTTTAGCAAGTAGGGCTGAAGCAGTTAATCCGCCGATGCCAGCACCAATGACAATCACAGATTCTTTACAATTATTCACAGTTCCTTTGCTCATAAACATGATGCTTCAGCAGATAGAGTTACAATTCTTAATTTTTTTCTACCTTTATTGTAAATATTTGTGAAAGATAAACCCCAAAGAACTTGTATTAGCAACATCTTCCGTTAAAATTTTAAGCTTTTTGTGAAAAATTGCGTAAACAAAAGTTAAATCAACATAAATTAAAGGTTTCAGCGATCCAGATTACCCAAAGAGCGATTAGAATAATGCAGTGAAACATTGAGAGAATCAGGATTTCAGGCTTTTAAGAAATCAAGTGACTTTTGAGAGCGTTTCACTAACCTTGAATAATCAATTCAAAGTTGATATAAACAGACGAAAATCGTCAAACTAAGGAGATAACTCATGAATAAAGGTGAATTAGTTGATCAAATCGCTCAAAGAGCTAGTGTAACGAAGAAACAGGCAGATGCCGTCCTCACCGCAGCCATCGAAACCATCATGGACGCAGTATCTGAAGACGACAAAGTGACTCTAGTTGGTTTTGGCTCATTTGAATCCCGTCATCGCAAAGCACGGGAAGGACGCAACCCCAAAACTGGCGATAAAATGGAGATTCCCGCAACTAAAGTTCCTGCTTTTTCCGCAGGTAAGTTGTTTAAGGAAAAGGTTGCACCCAACAAGAAGAAGTAAATAAATCAGACTACCGTAGCTTGAAACGACCTGTGCATGGAGGGAATTTAGTTTGGGCAGCCCAAATTGCTGGCTGTCCTGCTTCTGCCATTTTGGATTTTTCCGCCAGCATCAATCCGCTAGGTTTACCAACCAGTGCGGTAAGGGCGATTCAAGCTGGAATCCCTGATTTAGTTGCCTATCCTGACCCCACCTATGCCCAACTCCGTCGAGCCTTGGGAGCGTGGCATGATATTTCCCCTGATTGGATTTTGCCAGGGAACGGAGCAGCAGAGTTACTAACCTGGGCAGGGTGGGAGTTAGCACAGCAAGAAATAACTTACTTGCTAACTCCTGCCTTTGGGGACTACAGGAGGGCTTTAGGAGCGTTTAAAGCGCAAGTGCGGGAATGTTTATTGGGGACATCCCCTGATAAATTTTGTCCACCAATTGAGGGATTATCTCTCCCTGCTGTCGGTGCTAAAACAGGCTTATTACTCAACAACCCTCATAACCCCACTGGAAAGTTATTTACGATTAAGGAGATTTTGCCCTATTTAGAGCAATTTAACCTGGTGGTGGTAGATGAGGCGTTTATGGACTTCGTACCATTATCTCAGCAACAAAGTTTAATCCCTTTTGTGGCTCAATATCCGAATCTAGTGATAGTGAGATCCTTAACGAAGTTTTATAGCTTACCAGGATTACGTTTAGGCTATGCTATTTCTCATCCCAGTCGTTTGCAAAAGTGGCAAGAATTGCGTGACCCTTGGGCAGTTAATAGCCTTGCAGCCCAGGTTGCAGAAGCGGTAATTCATGATCAAAAATGGGAACAGCAGACCCGAAATTGGCTACTTCCTGCCCGTGAACAACTTTACCAAGGATTGCAAAAAATAAAAGGATTACATCCCCTGGCGAGTCATGCTAACTTTTTATTAGTGGGGACAAGCAAAACAAGTTCACAACTCCAGTATCAACTCCTTGAGGAACAGCAAATTTTAATCCGAGACTGTTTGAGTTTTCCCGAATTGGGAGAGAACTATTTTCGGGTTGCTGTGCGTACCCAAACCGATAACCAACACCTTTTACAAGCTTTAGCCTCTATTTTTTAACTTTATGGCAGCGGAATATGATCTAATTGTAATTGGGGCAAGTTCCGCAGGTATTTATGGCGCAGCAATGGCAGCATCTTTAAATGCTAGGGTTGCCCTGGTGGATATGGATACTTATGGCAGCTTTGAGGGGGTTTATAACCGTACTTTAGAAACCGCTAATCGTTTAACTGTAACCAGTCCAAGTATTTGGGCGAATGCGGTGGTGGAAAATTTAACTGCCTATTCTCCAGTGAGGTTAGCTAGTTTAGGGGTTGATATTATTCACGGTGTCGGGGAATTTTACCGTTTGCCCCATTTAGGATTTGCAGTAGGGAAAAGAAGACTAAGTTCGAGTCACTATCTCCTCGCTTTACCCCATCTCTGCAAAAATCTCGTTGTTGACGGGTTAGAAGATATTGGCTATCTGACTCTGCAACAAATTTGGCAACAAGATAAGCTTTCTATTCTTCCTAAACGCTTACTGATTGTGGGAAGTAGCTTACAAAGTATTGAACTCGCTCAAAATTTGCAACGTTTAGGTAAAGAAGTTACCCTCGCCACAAAACATCATCCTCTCCTCCCTTGGGAAGATGCAGACATCGCTTTCTTGCTGCAAGCACAACTAGAATCTGAGGGGATTCGCATTCTCACCCACAGCGAAGTAACCCAGGTAAAGAAGATTGAAAAGCAGACTTGGGTACAAGTGGGGAATCAAGCAGTAGAAACAGATGAGATAATTTGGGCAGAATTGGGGCAGCCTAACTTATCTAATTTAAATTTAGCAGGAATTGGTTTAGAAGCAACAAACGGGAGATTAGATATCAATAAAAGGCTGCAAACCAGTAATTCGCGTATCTATGGCTGTGGGGCAGTAGTGGGAGGTTATAACCTTCCCCATGTAGCGGAATATGAAGCAGAAGTTGCGGTTAAAAATGCTTTGTTTTTACCGACTCGTCAAGTGGATTATGCCTCTATTCCTTGGGTACTTTTCACCCAACCCCAAGTGGCGAGGGTGGGAATGAGTGCTAGTCAAGCGAGAAGCAGATATGGGGATAAAGTGATTGTAATTAGTCATAGCTACAAGCATCTAGCTCAAGCTCAACTGACTAGCTCAACTACAGGTTTATGTAAATTAGTTGCTCATCCTCATGGGAGAATTTTAGGGGCGCATCTGGTGGGGAAGGATGCAGGGGAATTGATTGGGGAGATGGCTATAGCGATTAAGCATCGTCTTAAATTAAAGGATATTGTAGCAATACATCATCCTTTTCCTACACTCTCGGCTATTTTCACTCAAACGGCTCAAAGTTGGCAAGAGCAAGAGTTTGGGAAAGGCAAGAAGAATAGAGTACGGTGGTTAAGGTGGCGGAGAGGTTGGTTTTAACGGTTTAAGCCTCAAACCCGATAAAATAATAGTTATTCCCTTCTGTGAAAAATGAGCATGACGACTAATCAATCTCTAAGGACTGAAGTAGAAACCGTAGAGCTAACTCCAAGTTATAAGTTACCTTTAGCAATTATATTTCTCGCAATTCCTCTAATTTTACTCTCGAAATGGCTAGGGGGTGTGATGGCTCTATTCGGCTTTTTTCTGATGTTTCAAACTGCTACTCTGCGCTTGCGGTTTACGCCAACGGCTTTAGATATTTACCGTGCGGATAAGTTAATTCGTCAGTTTCCCTATACAGAATGGCAAAATTGGCGTATCTTTTGGAATAATGTCCCGATTTTGTTCTATTTTAAAGAAGTTAAAAGTATTCATTTTTTACCGATTATTTTTGATCCTCATACTCTCAAAGCCTGTTTAGAAAGGTATTGTCCCTATGTGGAATAGGTATATTTAAAACAAATAATCAAGCTAGTTTTTACGTAAATAAGATAGTAAATAAAAAATTTTAATGAATCCTGAAGAAGTAAATAACTACGAACAAGAGCAAGAAAATTCCCCTGAGCCATCCGAGATAGAAGCAACGGAAATTAATACTGAGACATCAGAAGAGGTTGAAGATAAGGAAGTTGTAACTGCTGAAGCAACACCAGAATCGTCTGAAGAGGAGGAAGTCATATCGCAAGAAACAGCAGCAATGGAGTCGGAAGTTAAGACTATTCGACAACAACTTGATGATTTAGAAGCAGCTAAACAATCTCTAACTGCGGAAATAGAATCTCTAGAAGGGAGTAAAGAGCAAATATCGCAGCAGATCGCCCAGATGCAGAGTAATATGGGGCAAATGGTAGAATCTGGTCTGCAAACCCTTCAGCAGCGTCAACAGTCCTTACAGGCTAATGTAGAGCAATTAGAAAAAAGGCGCGATCGCGTTCGTCAAGAAATGCGCACAACCTTTGCTGGTGCGTCCCAAGAACTAGCTATCCGTGTCCAAGGCTTCAAAGATTACCTAGTTGGTAGTTTACAAGACTTAGCAGCCTCCGCAGAACAACTAGAACTTCCCACCTATACTGCTTGGGAAAACGCCAATCAGACCCCAGAAGCCACCACTGCATCACCACAAATACAAGCAACAGATAAAGCCCCCATACCCCAATTCACAAAACGGGCTTTTCAAGAACAGACTCGCCAAATTCGCGAGATTATCACCCAATACCGCACCCTACCAGACTATTATGGTTCTCCTTGGCAACTACGCCGTACTTTTGAACCAATTCATGCAGAAAAGGTAGAATCTTGGTTTTTTACCCAAGGTGGACGGGGCGCACTAGAATCTATGGGTAGCCGTTTACAAAATATTTTAGTGGCTTCTGCGGTCATTTCGATTACGCGCCAACTTTACGGGGATCGTTTACGCACTTTGGTACTTGCCAATAGTCCCGAAAGACTGGGAGAATGGCGGAGAGGTTTGCAGGATTGTTTGGGGATCTCTCGCGTTGATTTTGGTCCAGAGCGAGGAGTCGTCTTATTTGAAACGGCGGAAGCAACGGCTCAAAAAGCAGAAAGGTTACAAAAAGAAGAACAATTATCTTTGATTGTGATTGATTCAACGGACGCACAAGTGAGTCTGAGTTTACTTCAGTTTCCCCTTTGGTTAGCATTTATCCCCGATCCACAGCAGATCTCTAGCTATGTTTATTAATTTTTGTTATGTTGATTACATTGTGTATTAGTGGTTTGCTGTTGCTAACAGCCTATTTATTAGGTTCAATTCCCACAGGTTTTTTGGCTGCGCGTTGGTTAGAAGGGATTGATATTCGTGAACATGGTTCAGGGTCGATTGGGGCGACGAATGTATTGCGGACGGTGGGAAAAAGAGCCGCGATCGCGGTTCTCCTCTTTGATGCCTTAAAAGGCGCATTAGCGGTATCTTTAATCAATATCGCCTATCTCACCCTCCCTGTTAACACCCTACCTATTTCCTGGCAAACTTGGTTACTAACAATAGCAGGATTATTAGCGGTTTTGGGTCATAGTTGCTCAATTTGGCTCAATTTCATGGGGGGGAAATCTGTAGCAATTAGCATCGGGATTCTTCTCGTTATGAATCCGTTTATCGCCTTGAGTACAATTGCAGCATTTCTAATCTGTTTAGGACTATCTCGCATAGTTTCCCTCAGTTCCATTGTTGGCGCAATTACCGTCAACGCCCTGATGCTGTCATTTCAGCAACCGATTCCCTATCAAATCTTTGTCAGTTGTGCAGGAATTTATGTAATTTGGCGACACCGCACCAATATCAAACGTTTATTTGCGGGAACAGAACCCAAAATTGGGCAAAAACTTACTTCAAAAGCAGATAATATAATTCACCCTGAGAACTCATAATACCAGCGCGATCGCCTGCTTCAACCCCTGTACCCATGAAAACATCAACTCGTCCTGCGCCTCTAATCGCACTTCCCGTATCTTGATCTAATACGTAACGACTAACTAACTGATTTTCCAACTCTCCTGTGGAACTGGTATAGGGAATCTCAGTATGGATTAAAGCTAAAGCCCCTGGTGGCATAATAGATTTATCTGTAGCTATGGAACGTTCAGCAAGGACGGGAACGCCTAAACTTCCTGTTGGGGGTGCGCCATTGGTTTCGCGGAAGAAGACAAAGCTTTGGTTGCGCGGAAGATAGGTATCTAAGGCTTCTGGATTAGCTTTAAAGTAGTCGATGAGGATAGGTAGGGTTAATCCTTCGAGGGGAAGGACATTATCTTTGACTAATTCACTACCAACGCTAGTGTAGGGATAATCGGTTTTTCCTGCATAGCCAATACTGATCATTTTGCCATCAGGAAAGCGCATTTTGGCTGAACCTTGAATATGAACTAAAAAGCCTTCAAAACGATCGCGCAACCAAACTAATTCTGAACCTGCTAAAGGACTATTTTTGCCCATACCATCTTTCCCTTCTAATTCAAGGCGAGTGGGGTGGGGTTTTTTCCAACTGCTAAAGTTACTGGGTTGGCGATATAGGGGATAGGGAAATTCAGCAGTACGGACGGGACTGGCATCATAAATCGGTTCAAAATATCCGGTAAAATGGACATCTCCTTGATTTGTGCGTCCTGCTGCTTTGTATAAGCTAAATTCCCTTTGCACAGATGCTTGTAGGGCTTCAGGAGTGGGAGAGGTGCGGACTAGCTGACGAAAACGAACTAAAGACCGACGAACGCGATCGCGATTAATTCCAGCAATGGGATAATTAGCATAATCCTGGGCTGCTTTTGGGGTATCAAGATAGCGTAAACTATTATCAATCGAACGTAATAGCGTTAGCCAATCCCCTGACTTCTCGCCACGACTCCACAACTGTTGATCAAGACCGAGTCCTTGCGGAAAACTAACCGCCCTCAAACTGGGAACTTGTTGCTGAGATTCACTTGGGGCTGGGCTTTGGGCTAAAGCAGGAGTAATAAAACTAATTCCTAAACCAACTAGCAAAGAGAGGGTTAATTTCATAACGCAATCAAAATTATTGGACTGTTTGGAGTAATTGGATAATTTGAGATAATTGTTGCTTATTGAAAATTTGTTGTAATCCTTTCGCAGCAGCTTTGGGTTCAACTGGAATCAATACTTGGGGAATTTTCGCAGCAGCAAGACTTTTGAGTTGGGGAGTTGCAGCAATTTGGTCTATTTTTTCAAGATGTAACAAATCGCTTCCCTGTTTCAACTCTTTAATCACTACTGGCGCAAGGATATGATAAGAATGTTTGGGGTTCAGCATCGCTTTTTGAGCAGTTCTAACTAAAATTTGCCAGGGCTTTTGCTGCGGGGCAATTTTAATTAATCTGTCTCCGAGAATCTTCAGTTTGCGACGGCTTTCAGGGCTTGGCTTTTGTCTAAATACTTGCAACATCATCTGCAAGATTTCTCTGGCTTGATTATCGATATCTGGGGTAGGTGGTTTACTTTCTAGGGGCTTTTGACGTGCAGCTTTGGATTTGGGAACAGCAATTTCTTTCCCTGTTAACTCACCAAGATAAGCTAAAAGCTTCTCGAAATTTGGCTCTGCTTCTGCCATAACTTGTTCAGCATCTTCTTCTCTGAGTCCAAAAGGTCCTTGAAGAAGTTGAACTAAATCACTTAAAGCGTCATACACTTTCAAGAAAAAAGATTCTAATTGCTGATCAATCACTAAATTGGAGCTTTCCTTCAGGATTTTGAAAGCATCTTCTAGGCGGTGGCTGGTCTGTTGAATGCTAGTAAAGCCTAACATAGCTGCTCCACCTTTGACGGAGTGGGCTGCCCGAAATAACTCATTCATCATTTCCGAATCGTTGATAACGGTACGGAGATCTAATAAGCCTTTTTCAATAGTTTCTAAGTGTTCTTTTGCTTCTTCGATGAAGTAGCCGATGATCCTTTGATTATCCCCAACCACAATAGTATCTCCTAATATTAATCTTGAATATTGAGCATCCGCTTATAGGTAGATCCTAACTCGAATTTAGTTTACTTACTTGTTATATCTTAAGGACTCATTTCGGCTAAATATTGTTCATAGCCTATGTCCTCAAGTTTATTTTGCTTATCTAGGACAGATTTGGCAAGGTTTTGACGATATTGTTGTACTTTTTGAAGAAGGGGGGGACGTTGAGAAGCGAGAATTTGAATTGCTAGTAGTCCAGCATTTTTAGCATTTCCAATCGCGACTGTGGCGACAGGGATGCCCCCAGGCATTTGCACAATAGAATAAAGAGAATCAATCCCTTGTAAGGTGCTAGTTTTGACTGGAACACCAATAACGGGTAAGGGAGTAATTGCTGCGATCATTCCTGGTAAGTGCGCAGCCCCTCCTGCCCCTGCGATAATAACTTTAATACCCCGAGTATGAGCATTTTGACCATATTCTACCATTTGCTCTGGGGTACGGTGGGCAGAAATAATAGCGACTTCGTGAGCAATCTCAAATTCTTCACAAATCGCGATCGCGCTTGCCATTGTTGGTAAGTCGGAATCACTCCCCATGATAATACCAACTTCAGCCATTATCGCTTCCCCTTTTTATTTGCGCCGTAACCTATGATAGCAGGGAATCAGTCAAAATTTGCTCTGAGTTATATTCTAGACTGAGAAAATAGTTGTTACTCGGAGGAAGAAAATCATGCGCTTATCGCAGATGTTATTTGTTACGTTACGGGAAGATCCTGCTGAGGCTGAGATTCCCAGCCATAAGTTACTATTAAGGGCGGGCTACATTCGCCGAATCGGTAGTGGTGTTTATGCTTATCTACCTCTGATGTGGCGCGTTTTAAAGAAAGTCTCGCAAATTGTCCGTGAAGAAATGGACGCAACAGGGGCGATGGAATGCTTATTACCCCAACTCCATCCTGCGGAATTATGGCAAGAATCAGGACGGTGGGAAACCTACACCAAAGCAGAAGGAATCATGTTTGCGTTGAGTGACCGTAAACAACAAGAATGGGGTTTAGGTCCAACCCACGAAGAAGTTATTACCCTAATCGCTAGGGAAATGATCCGTTCATATCGCCAACTTCCCGTAAATTTATATCAAATTCAAACTAAATTTCGCGATGAGATTCGCCCTCGTTTTGGTTTAATGAGAGGACGAGAATTTATTATGAAAGATGCCTATTCTTTCCATACCACAGAAGACAGCCTGAAAGAAACCTATGCCAAGATGGATCAGGCTTATCGTAATATTATCAGTCGTTGTGGCTTGGAATATCGAGCAGTAGAAGCAGATTCTGGTGCAATTGGGGGACTTGGTTCACAGGAATTTATGATCCTCGCTGACGCAGGAGAAGATGAGGTTTTCTATACGGAAGATGGGAAATATGCAGCCAATTCCGAAAAAGCGGTTTCCGTACCTCGTGGTTCTAAACCTTCACCCTTTAGTGAGTATGAGAAACGGGAAACTCCTGGGACAGATACGATCAAAAAGTTAGCTAAAGTTGTCGATTGTTCAACAACAAATATAATCAAAAATGTTCTCTACGAAGCCTTATTTGATAACAACATCACTGTCCTCGTCTTAGTTAGCATTCGCGGAGATCAGGAAATTAATGAAGTGAAGCTACAAAATGAATTGGTGAAAGTAGCACCAAATTATAATGGGAAAACTCTCCTTTCCTTATCTGTCCCAGACGAAACCGCCCAGAAAAAATGGGCAGCAAAACCCTTACCTCTCGGTTATATCGCCCCAGATTTAGGAGATGATTATTTAGCAACAGATAAAGAAGTCGCACCCAAATTCCTCCGTATCGCCGATCAAACCGTAGTTGATGTCAAGAACTTTGCTACTGGCGCAAACGAAGTCAACTATCATGTTGTTGGTGCAAACTGGGGGGAAGAGTTTACCTTACCCAAGGTAGTAGATATTCGCATGGCGATGAAACGCGATCGCGCTATCCATGATCCTAGCCAAAGCCTCAAAAGTGCGAGAGGAATCGAAGTCGGTCATATCTTCCAACTTGGGACAAAATATTCCGAAGCGATGGGTGCAAATTATACCAACGAAGCAGGAGAAGAAAACCCCCTCTTAATGGGTTGCTATGGTGTGGGAGTCTCCCGTCTCGCCCAAGCTGCGATTGAACAATCTCACGATAAAGATGGGATGATTTGGAATAACGCGATCGCGCCCTACCATGCAATTATATCCATCCCCAACATATCTGACCCACAACAAATAGAAGTAGCTGAAAACCTATATAACCAACTCAACGCAGCTGGAATTGAAACCCTCTTAGACGACAGAGACGAACGCGCGGGCGTAAAATTCAAAGATGCGGATCTCATTGGTATCCCCTATCGCATCGTCACAGGAAGATCCCTGAAAGAAGGTAAAGTTGAAGTTGTTCAACGCGCAACCCAAGAACGCCAGGATATCGCCATAGATGCAGTTGTTGAGACTATTAAAGGCTGGCTAGGGAGGTAGGGAGAGGGGGAGTGTATTACTGAGAAGTTTAGGGAAATAATTAAATAGGCGACGGTAGGGGCGAAGTTAGATCCGCCCGCACATTAAACCGTGATTCATGCTCAAATCTGAACCCATTGAGAGGAAATTAAAACTTATTAAGATTAAGTCCTGCTTCTTTCGCCATTGCTTGTACTCCCCTCTTTTCGAGGGTTTTAATCGCTTTTGTGGATAAGCGCAATTTTACCCAACGATTTCCTTCTGCCCACCAAACTCGTTTATCTTGTAGGTTGGCGTGTTGTAGCTTCTTCGTCCGACGGTGGGAGTGAGAAACTGCATAAGCGTTGTTAGCTTTTTTGCCAGTCAGTTGACATTTACGTGACATAACCAAATCTCCTTTAATTAATGGTGCAAGTTTCTTATTGTACCGCAAAAAAATTCGGCTATTCCCCTTTCCTATTTAGTAGAGAAGGGATCATAATATAAGAGTGAAGCATTATCCTGCCATCCATTCTCTTAAAACAGGTCACTGGTTCAAGCTAATTTGCGGAGCGAGTTACCAGCACCTACCCAGTATTCGGAATCTTGCTATTGTCTATACTTTAGCAGGAGCAGATTGTCTTGATGTCGCAGCAGATCCAGCGGTGATTGCTACAGTACAAGAGGGATTAACTATAGCTCAGGAGTGGCGCGATCGCGCAATTAAAAAAGGATTTACTCCAAGCAATCCTATCTTAATGGTCAGTCTCAATGATGGCGAAGATCCTCATTTTCGTAAAGCAGAGTTTGACCCCAACTGCTGTCCTCCCGATTGTCCTCGCCCCTGTGAAGCCATTTGTCCAGCGGAAGCAATCAATAGTAAAGGAGTGGTGGTAGATCGCTGCTATGGCTGTGGGCGTTGTCTTCCTGTCTGTCCTCAACAGTTGATTGATACTTTCTCTTGGGTCGCAACTGGGGAAACAATTATGCCTTTAATTAAACAGGGAACAATCAATGCGATTGAGATTCATACCCAAGTCGGTCATTTTTCCGCCTTTCAAAAATTATGGCAAACAATTAAACCGATACAGTCAGATCTAAAAATCTTAGCAATTAGTTGTCCTGATGATCCAAATCTCATTTCTTATTTAACCCAACTTTCTCAGCTTATTTCTCCTCTTCAGGGATTACTTATTTGGCAAACTGATGGTCGTCCCATGAGTGGAGATATCGGCAAAGGCACAACTCACGCTACGGTAAAGTTAGCCCAAAAAGTCCTCAAAGCTAACTTACCTGGCTATGTGCAACTCGCAGGCGGAACAAACCAACATACGGTGATGAAACTTAAACAGTTAAAACTGCTCAATCGAGGTACAGCGGATGCAAGTATTGCTGGAGTCGCCTATGGCAGTTATGCGCGATCGCGCCTTGTTGCCCTTTTCCAACAACTTGAGAGCCAATTGAGTCAAAATTTAGAAAATACCCCAACTCCTGTAGCTCTAAAAGTCAAAATAGAAGACTTTCCCCAACTTCTCTGGCAAGGAGTATCTCAAGCCCATACCCTTGTCAGTCAAATAAAAACAGTCACTTCCACCCCTTAACTAAAACCCTTTAATTATCATTAACCCTATTAATATGGTGAATTTAGATAATAATCAACAGCAACAATCAGAATCAACTTATAAAAATTCTCGACCGAAAACAGAAACAGAAATAACAGATAACCTACAAGAATTATTCTTGATTATCCCCCCCGAAATTCGTGAAGCAATAGAACAACATCCCCAAAAAGATAAACTGATTGAAGTAGTAATGGACTTAGGACGTTTACCCGAAGTTCGCTTTATCGATAGAGCAGAATATATTAGTGACCAAACTATCACCAGAGCAGACTTACAATTCTCTATAGATAGGGTGGGAATGTTTAGTGGTGATAACCGTGCTGGTATTGAACGCACCCTCCACCGCATCAGTGCTATCCGTAACCGTACTGGAGAGATTATTGGCTTGACCTGTCGCATTGGTCGGGCTATCTTTGGCACAATTGCCATGATTCAAGATTTAGTGGAAACAGGGCAGTCTATTCTTCTCCTGGGTCGCCCTGGGGTGGGCAAAACTACCGCCTTACGAGAAATCGCGCGGGTATTGGCAGATGATTTTCAAAAGCGAGTGGTGATTATTGATACCTCCAACGAAATTGCGGGAGATGGTGATATCCCACACCCTGCGATTGGTCGCGCCCGTAGAATGCAAGTTGCTCGTCCTGAATTGCAACATCAGGTGATGATTGAGGCAGTGGAGAACCATATGCCCGAAGTGATTATCATTGATGAGATTGGCACAGAACTAGAAGCCTTAGCTGCGCGGACTATTGCAGAGAGAGGGGTACAACTGGTGGGAACAGCCCACGGGAATCAAATTGAGAACTTATTGAAAAACCCAACCCTTTCTGACTTAATTGGGGGCATACAAGCGGTGACATTGGGGGATGAAGAAGCACGCCGACGGGGTTCACAAAAAACTGTCTTAGAGCGCAAAGCTCCTCCTACTTTTGAGATTGCGGTGGAAATGCACCAAAGACAAGAGTGGTTTGTCCATGAAAATGTCTCTTTAACAATTGATAATTTACTGCGTGGAGTGCAACCAAACCCGCAAGTAAGAAGTGTCAATGAAGACGGAGATGTAGAAATAACTGAACAAGCTCCTCCCCCACCTGAACCTCGCTCTTGGCGTAAGGGAAAATTAACTTATACGCCAGTACAACCAGAAGGACTGCGAGCCTCGGGACGGATGAACCCCGTCAACTCTAGTGAAGCTAATCTTAGTCAAGAAAACCCTGATTTTGAGGAAATGCTGGCAAATTCTTGGCAGCAAGAGGAGGGAAGTAGTGAAAAAATACGGACTCCTGGTCCAAATGGCGAGGATTGGCCTGTATATATCTATCCTTATGGGGTAGCTCGTGGTCAGTTAGAGCAAGTCATTCAGGTTATGGATTTACCTGTAGTGATTACCAAAGATCTTGGGAGTGCGGATGTGGTTTTAGCTCTGCGTTCTCAGGTCAAAAATCACTCAAAACTGCGTCAGATTGCGAAAAAGCAAGAAGTGCCTATTCACGCGATTAAATCTAGCACTATTCCCCAGGTGACGAAGGCGTTACGGCGACTGCTTGATATGGATGATCCCACAATGCCAGAAGCAAATGATCTGCGTTTGTTTACCCATGGGATTAATAATGATGATGAAATGGAGGCTTTGGAGGAAGCGAGGTTGGCGGTTGAACAAATTGTGATCCCAAAAGGTCAACCCGTAGAGTTACTTCCGCGATCCGCGAAAATTCGGAAAATGCAACATGAGTTGGTCGAGCATTATCACTTGATTTCCAACAGTTGTGGCAATGAGCCGAACCGACGCTTACGCATTTTTCCTGCGTAGAAATACACATTTTCTGAGTTTTTTTGTTATAACAGAAGAAGATTAGCAAGAAAAGATGAATCTTGGCGGAAGTGTATTATGCCGAATGAGCGAAATTTAGAGCAGGATATCGGTGTTGTCGCGATCGCGCGGAATGAAGGTGAACGTTTACGCCAGTGTTTGGAGTCAATCTTGACCGAAACCACCGCCATTATTTATGTTGATTCTGGTTCAACGGATGGAAGTGTGGAATGGGCGCAATCTCTCGGCATTGAGGTTGTCGAACTTGATGATTCTGTTCCTTTTACCGCAGCGCGATCGCGTAATCTTGGTATATCAAGACTATTAGAAATTTATCCTCATACCCAATTTGTTCAGTTTGTTGATGGAGACTGTAAACTTGTCAAGGGCTGGCTTAAAACTGCTCACCATAACCTTGCAGATAACCCTGATGTCGCAGTAGTTTGTGGTCGTCGTCGGGAACGTTTCCCCAAGCAATCTATTTATAATCGTCTCTGTGATTTAGAGTGGGATACCCCGATTGGGGAAGCAAAAACCTGTGGAGGAGATGCAATGATGCGAGTCAAAGCCTTTCAACAAGTTAGAGGTTATAACCCGACTCTAATTGCTGGGGAAGAACCAGAACTATGTTTGCGGATACGTCAGCAAGGATGGAAAATTTTACGCATTGATGAGGAAATGACCCTCCATGATGCCCGCATGTTTCACTTCTCCCAATGGTGGAAACGCTCTCGTAGAGCTGGTTATGCCTATGGAGAAGGAGCTTGGTTACATAGGAAAATGACGGAACAGCATTGGGTAAAAGAAAGCCGAAGTATTTGGCTCTGGGGGCTGATTTTTCCTTGTTTTAGTTTAGGATTAGCCCCATTTACCCAAGGACTGAGTTTATTGCTATTCAATAGCTACCTAATTTTGTCTTACCGCATCTATCAGTCCCAAAAACAACAATATTCTCGCCAAGAAGCAATCATTTATGCTTTAGCTTGTGTTGTCGGAAAATTTCCCCAACTTCAAGGGCAAATCCAATTTTATCTTAATCTAATTTTTCAACGTTCCCAGCAATTAATTGAATATAAAGTTGAGCAACCGCTTGTATCTTCGGGAAGCCAGGAATAAAAAATAAACTTGTTCTATTAATCTCATAAAAATCTTTCAAGTTGGCTATAATCTGTGCAATAGCCAAAGTTTTTAGTAGCTGCTGATCATAAAAATATAGATAACTACCAATAGTATATAGTATAGAGATGACAGACGAATTAAATACAAGATTGATCATGGAAGACAATATTTCTTCTCTAGAAGCACCAAGAGGAATCAATTTTCGTCCCTTATTTAGAACTGCAAAGCGGAATATTTTTCTGATTGCAGGTATTGCTGGATTAGTTGCTGGACTAGGAACTTGGTATTCTACCCTTGATCAACAACCAGTATATCAATCACAGTTTCAGCTATTAGTTGAACCAGTCACAGAGGAAGAAAGAAGTAGCACCCCTTCTGCTCTTACTAGCAATAATGCGGATACAACTGTTCTAGACTATACCACACAGATTTTGATTTTACAAAGTCCTGCGATGCTTAGGGAGATTCTCCAAGAAGTTCGCCGAGAATATCCCAATTATTCGATGGAGGTACTGCGACAAGGACTAAATATTGGACAGCTAGGTGGTAGTGGTCGCGATGAACAAAGTAAAATTATCGAAGTTCGCTATCAAAATGGTGATCCCCAAACCGCATTATTTGTCAGTGAAATAATTGCTCAAGAGTATTTAGATTATAGTTTGAGTAGGCGGATATCTAATATTGGTGAAGGCGTTAAATTTATTGATGAGCAACTTCCAGGTTTGCAACAGCGAGTCTCTGAATTAACAGCAGCA